>NZ_OZ386212.1:323893-647786 GCF_977968315.1 Kushneria sp. EE4 | reverse complement strand
GCTGAAGCTCTCCATCCTCCAGCGTGACATGCACTGTCCCACCATGGTCGGCCAGATCGCCGAACAGGATCATCTCGGCCAGAGGCTTTTTGAGCTTCTCCTGAATCAGACGTGCCATGGGACGTGCACCCATTTGCGGGTCGTAGCCATGCTCGGCCAGCCAGCCCCGTGCCTCGTCGTCGACTTCAAGCTGAACACGCTTTTCGTCCAGCTGCGCCTGCAGTTCGACCAGGAACTTGTCGACCACGTTGCGCACCACGTTGGCGTCGAGATGGCTGAACTGGATGATGCTGTCCAGACGGTTGCGAAACTCCGGTGTAAAGGTACGGCGAATCACTTCCATGGCGTCTGTCGAATGATCCTGGGTCTGGAACCCGATGGAGCGACGCGACGCCAGCTCGGCACCGGCATTGGACGTCATCACCAGAATCGCGTTACGGAAATCCGCTTCGCGACCGTTGTTGTCGGTCAGCTTGCCGTGATCCATCACCTGCAACAGCAGGTTGAAGACATCCGGGTGCGCCTTTTCGATCTCATCAAGCAGCAGCACGCAGTGCGGATTCTTGGTCACGGCCTCGGTCAGCAGACCGCCCTGGTCATAGCCGACATAGCCCGGCGGCGCCCCGATCAGGCGAGACACGGTGTGACGCTCCATGTACTCGGACATATCAAAGCGCACCAGCTCGATACCCATGATCTGCGACAGCTGACGCGCCACTTCGGTCTTGCCCACCCCGGTCGGGCCGGCAAACAGGAAGTTGCCCACCGGCTTGTCGGGTGATCCCAGCCCGGCCCGTGAAAGCTTGATGGCCGAGGACAGGCTGTCGATGGCCTCGTCCTGCCCAAAGACCAGCATCTTGAGATTGCGATCCAGATCGGCCAGCAGCTTGCGATCCGAGCTGGACACGCTCTTGGGCGGAATGCGGGCAATGGAGGCCACGATCGATTCGATCTGTTCGACATCGATCTGGGTAAGGCGTGCCTCGACCGGCAACAGCCGCTGATGCGCGCCGGCTTCATCGATAACGTCGATGGCCTTGTCAGGCAGATAGCGATCGTTGATGTAGCGCGACGCCAGTCGTACGGCGGCTTCCATGGCCGCATCGGTGTACTTGAGCTGATGATGCTCCTCGAAGCGACCGCGCAGCCCTTTCAGGATACGGATGGCATCGTCAACCGTGGGCTCGAGTACATCCACTTTCTGGAAACGACGTGCCAGCGCGCGGTCCTTTTCAAAGATGCCGCGAAACTCCTGAAAGGTCGTCGAGCCGATACAGCGCAGCTCGCCCGAAGACAGCATGGGCTTGAGCAGGTTGGAAGCGTCCATGACGCCACCGGAGGCGGCGCCGGCCCCGATAATGGTGTGAATCTCGTCGATGAACAGAATCGAGTTGGGCTCTTTCTTGAGCTCAGCGAGCAGCCCTTTCAGACGCTTCTCGAAATCACCGCGGTATTTGGTCCCCGCCAGCAGGGCGCCCATGTCAAGGGAGTAGACCACGGCGTCGCTGATGACGTCCGGCACATCTTCTTCCACGATGCGCTTGGCAAGCCCTTCGGCGATGGCCGTCTTGCCCACGCCGGCCTCACCCACCAGCAGCGGGTTGTTCTTGCGACGACGTGCCAGAATCTGCACCACACGCTCCAGCTCGTGGTCACGGCCAACCAGCGGGTCGATACGGCCGATCCGGGCCTGCTCGTTCAGGTTGGTCGCATAGCCGGTCAGCGGATGCGATGACGCGTCGCCGGAGGCCTCTTCACTGTCCTCGGACTCGCCGCCACTGTTGTGCTGGCCCTGCTGGTTGTGCCCGGCGACCTTCGCGATGCCGTGAGCGATGTAGTTGACCGCATCGACACGCGCCACGTTCTGCTGCTTGAGAAAGTAGACCGCCTGGCTTTCCTGCTCAGAGAAGATGGCGACCAGCACATTGGCACCGGTGACTTCCGATTTACCGGAAGACTGCACGTGAAATACTGCGCGCTGAAGCACTCGCTGAAAGCCCAGCGTCGGCTGGGTTTCACGGTCGTCCTGATCCTCGGGAATCAGCGGCGTGGTGGTATTGATGAAGTCCTGCAGATCGGTGCGGAGCTTGTCGAGGTTGGCACCGCAGGCGCGCAGGACGTCTGCTGCCGAGGCATTGTCCAGCAATGCCAGCAGCAGATGCTCAACAGTCATGAACTCATGGCGCTTTGACCGCGCCACGGTAAATGCGGTGTTCAGGGTCAATTCAAGTTCTTTGCTCAACATGGCAGTCCCCTCTTGGCCGCTGCAGACAGCTCAGTCTGCCCGGTCGATATCGCACAGCAGTGGATGCTGGCATTCTCGAGCGTATTGATTGACCTGCTGGCTTCTGGTTTCCGCAATATCACGGGTATAGATGCCACAGGTCGCTTTACCCTGAGTATGAACGGCCAGCATGATCTGTACCGCCTTCTCGTGATCCATGGCGAAAAAGGTTTGAAGTACTTCGACGACAAACTCCATGGGCGTGTAGTCGTCATTGTGAAGCACCACCTTGTAAAGCGGCGGTTCTTCAAGCTTTGGGTCGCTCGACTGCTCGGCCACATCCCCCTGCTCCTGATGATCAGGGTCGGAATCGGGTGGTGTCATGCCTGAACGAGTGACCGTATTACGAAAACCGCAGTGAAGTGCCTCACTATCTATCTTGAACATATGTGCCCGGATCGATGAAAACAAGCGGAAAGATGATTGAATGCACTCATCGAGCTAACAGTTTGAGCGCTAACAAGCCTCAGTGTTCCCCTTAAAGATGGTGCTGCCCTGCCGACGATGCAAGCGTGCGGCAATAAAAACAGTATCTCATGCCCACCCGATGAAACGAGAGTCGATAGTCAGCGATCACGCGATACTTCCTTTATCGGCAAACAGCACCGGTAACGTGAATCAAAAAATATCAGGCCGGCATATTGCGTACCACGGCGTCAGCAAAAGCCGAGGTCCCCAGAAGCGTTGCCTGCTCCATGACCTGATGAAAATCTCCTGTCACCTCACCTAGTGCGATCGTTGCCTCCATGCCACTGACAATGCGTGCCGCAGCATCATCCCAGCCGAGATAGCGCAGCATCATTTCAGCCGAAAGAATCAGCGACCCCGGGTTGGCACTGTCGTGGCCGGCAAGTTTCGGTGCCGTCCCGTGGGTTGCCTCGAACATGGCCACGGCGTCGCCGCGATTGGCGCCGGGCGCAATGCCGATCCCGCCCACCTGAGCGGCCAGGGCATCGGAGAGAAAATCACCGTTGAGGTTGAGCGTGGCGATGACATCGAACTGCTCGGGGTGAATCAGCACCTCCTGAAGCATGGCATCGGCAATGACGTCCTTGATGACGATGGTGCTGCCATCGCGAGGGTTTTCCATGGAAAGCCAGGGGCCGCCGTCCAGCGGTGTGGCGCCGAATTCATCATGAGCCACTTCATAGCCCCACTGCTTGAACGCTCCTTCGGTGAATTTCATGATATTGCCCTTGTGCACCAGGGTCACCGACGACCGGCCGTTTTCAATGGCGTAGTGGATTGCCTTGCGCACCAGTCGCTTGCTGCCCTCTTCCGACACCGGCTTGATGCCGATGCCGCACTGCTCGGGAAAACGAATACTGTCGACGCGCATCTCATCGCGCAGAAATCGGATCAGTTTCTGGTTTTCCGCTGACCCTGCCTGCCATTCGATGCCGGCATAGATGTCTTCGGTGTTTTCCCTGAAAATCACCATTTCGATGTTTTGCGGCTGACGTACCGGACTGGGCACGCCCTTGAACCAGCGCACCGGACGCTCACACACGTAAAGGTCCAGCGTCTGGCGAAGCGTCACGTTCAAAGAGCGGATGCCGCCGCCCACGGGTGTGGTTAGCGGCCCCTTGATGGACACCACATGATCCCTGACCGCCTCAAGCGTCTCCTGCGGCAGCCAGTTGTCTTCACCGTAGAGGCGCGTTGCCTTTTCACCGGCGTAAACCTCCATCCACTGAATTTCGCGGCGCCCGCCATAGGCACCCGCCACAGCCGCATCGACCACCTTGCGCATGGCAGGCGTAATGTCTGCCCCGATGCCGTCGCCTTCAATAAAGGGAATGATCGGACGGTCCGGCACCGAGAGGGTAAAATCGTCGTTGACCGAAATCGTCCGGCCGCTGTCGGGAATGCTGATATTGCCGCCTGGCATGGAAAATACTCCGACTTGATGAAAGCACAGGATTCTGTCCTGAGATAATAGCCCCAATATAACATCAAGGGCCTGTCACTGCGTAGAGGTTGTCGACAATCAGACCGGACTTATGAGCACACTTTATCTTTTTCACAAACCTTTTCAGGTGCTGACCCAGTTCACGGATTCGCAGGGCCGTGCCACGCTTGCCGACTGGCTCGATATCCCTGACATCTACCCTGCCGGCCGACTGGATTACGACAGCGAGGGCCTGCTGCTGCTCACCGATGACGGCATGCTGGCGCATCGAATCACGCACCCTGATCACAAGCAGTCCAAGACCTATCTTGTACTGGTAGAAGGTCAGCCTGATGACAACGCCCTGAAGGCGCTTTCAATGGGCGTCACCCTCAAGGATGGCCCGACCCGGCCGGCCAGAGTCAGAAGAATTGATTCACCGGTCGTTTCCCGACGGGAGCCACCCGTGCGCCATCGCGCCAACATTGTTGACACATGGCTTGAAATATCGATTACCGAGGGGCGTAATCGACAGGTGCGCCGAATGACAGCACACGTGGGTCACCCCACCCTGAGACTGATTCGTACCAGCATCGGTCAGTGGACCCTGAATACCCTGTCTCCGGGCGAGTGGCGGCGCGAGACCATTCATATGCCGCGCCCCGCTCGGCCGGACAGCCCCCGCAAACCACGCGAAAAACTGCGCAGGAAACCACGATGAACCGCTTTTTGCCGCATGTAACGGTCGCCGCTGTCGTGGTCGACCGTGACCGGTTTCTTTTGATCGAAGAGCGTAACCGGCTGGGGCCGGCAACGTCGCCGACAGTGTTTAACCAGCCGGCCGGTCATCTGGAAGCCGATGAGTCCCTGATCGATGCCGTACATCGGGAGACCCTTGAAGAGAGTGGCTGGGACATTACTCTGGACGGCTATCTGGGCCTTTATATCAATACGGCCCCCAACGATGTGGTCTATCACAGCCATACCTTTCTGGCCCACCCGGTACGACGCGTCAGCCGGACACTGGATGAGGGTATTGTGCAGGCGGACTGGTACCATCCGGCGCAGATCGAGGCGCTCGAGCGCGCCGGCCGGCTCAGAAGCCCTCTGGTGGCAAAGCGCGTTCGTGATGCCCTTGAAGCCCCCGTTTACCCGCTAACGCTGATACGGGATCTGAATCATCCATAGGGCGCTGCGAGACGGCGTGGCGCCATGCGGTCACGATCCTGTCTTCCCGCCTGTCAAGGCAGGGGCCGGCTGGCGTATAATGGCGGCCAAATGATTTCTGACGACGGGTACGCCATGACTTTCCCTGTCAACAATACAGCCGCCTCTTCCACGCCATCGAAGGTCATCGTCGGCATGTCCGGCGGTGTGGACTCTTCCGTGACGGCCCTTTTGCTGCTTGAGCAGGGCTATCACGTGGAGGGCCTTTTCATGAAGAACTGGGACGAGGACGACGGCACCGAATACTGCACGGCCAAGGCCGATCTGGCCGATGCCCAGGCCGTCTGCGACCGACTCGGCATCCGCCTGCATACGGCCAATTTTGCCGCCGAGTACTGGGACAATGTGTTCGAGCACTTTCTTGAAGAGTATCGTGCCGGTCGAACACCCAACCCGGACATCCTTTGCAACCGCGAAATCAAGTTCAAGGTGTTTCTCGACTACGCGGAAATGCTGGGCGCTGAACTGATCGCCACCGGTCACTATGTGCGCCGTGAAGACCGTGACGGGCGAACGCTTTTGTGCAAGGGCATCGATGCCAACAAGGATCAAAGCTATTTTCTGCATGCCGTCAGCGAACAGGCCCTGAGCCGCACCCTGTTTCCCATTGGCGAGATGGAAAAGGCTGATGTGCGGGCGCTGGCCGAACAGCATGGTCTGGCCACGGCCCGCAAGAAGGATTCCACCGGTATCTGCTTTATCGGCGAGCGCCGCTTTGCCGATTTTCTGCGTCAGTATCTGCCGGCGCAGTCCGGCCGCATTCAGACGCCGGAAGGTCAGGACATCGGTGAACACATGGGACTGATGTATTACACCCTGGGTCAGCGTCAGGGGCTGGGCATCGGTGGCATCAACGGCTATCCCGAGGCCCCCTGGTATGTGGCGGACAAGGACCTTGAGCGCAACGTCCTGATCGCCGTACAGGGCAAGCATCACGACCTGCTCTATCGACAGTCGCTGACCACCGAGGCCATGCACTGGATCGGCGAGGCCCCGGCGGCACGTGAGTTTCGCGCCAGCGCCAAGATCCGTTATCGCCAGAGCGACCAGCCCTGCCGGGTCATTATCAATGAGGATCAAAGCGTCACGCTGATCTTTGATGAGCCGCAGCGCGCCGTGACCCCCGGACAGTCCGCGGTACTCTATAACGGCAACGTCTGTCTGGGCGGCGCGGTGATTGCCACGACGTTTCATCAGGCGCTGGAGAGTGCAGCATGAACAGTGAGGCGCGTCAGGCACTGGCGCTGGCCGGCGTTTTCCAGGCCGCGACCGTGGTTGATGAACTCGCCCGTACCGGTCATACCGACGAGCGGGCCTGGTCGACCCTGATCCGGGCGACACTGGATACCAATCCTGTTTCGTTCGAGGATGTCTACGGCGGCCAGGTCAACAATCTGCGCCCGGGAATCGAGGCGCTGGATGGTGTGCTGACGCGTCAACAGGTCTCCCCCAACGTCATGCGCTACGGCTTTTCGCTGATTCTGCTCATGCATCGCCTGCGCAAGAACACGGAGATGATGAACACGCTGGGGCAGCGCCTGAGCCGCGTTCAGGGTCAGGCCGAACACTTTGGCGAACTGCACGAAAACGTGATCGCAAGTCTTGGCGAAATCTATCAGGACACCCTGTCCACCTTTCGCTATCGCATCGTGGTACAGGGGGACCCCTCCCTGCTGCAAAGCCGGCAGATGCCCGAGCGCGTCAGGGCCATCCTGCTGGCCGGTGTGCGCTTTGCCCTGCTCTGGCATCAGCAGGGCGGCCGACGCTGGAAATTGGTCGCCGGGCGCAGCGGCATTCGACGCGCACTCAAGTCTCTCGACGAATAATCGCTAGCCGGGCAGCTCTCCCCCGGGCTGCCCCTTTATGTCACAACCATTGGGTACAGACCCGGGAATCACGATGGAACTCTCTGCACTGACCGCTCTTTCCCCTGTCGACGGCCGCTACGGCAGCAAGACGATCGCGCTGCGCGAACACTTCAGCGAGTACGGTCTGATTCGCGCCCGCATCATTGTTGAAGTGCGCTGGCTGGAGCGTCTGGCCGAACACGAGCAGATCGAGGAAGTCCCGCCGCTGTCGAGTGCGACGCGACAGTTTCTGGATCAGCTGATCAGCGATTTTTCCGTTGAAGAGGCCGAGCGCGTCAAGACCATCGAGCGCACCACCAATCACGACGTCAAGGCCATCGAGTACTTTCTCAAGGAGAAGTTCGAAGGCCATGCCGAGCTGGAAGCCATCAGCGAGTTTGTGCACTTTGCCTGCACCAGTGAAGACATCAACAACCTGTCTCACGCCCTGATGCTGCGTGCCGGACTCGACAACGTTTTGCTGCCTGCCATGCGCGAGATCGTCGAGGCCGTGACGGCCCTGTCCCAGGAACACGCCGAACAGCCCATGCTGTCGCGGACCCATGGCCAGACCGCCAGCCCCACAACGCTTGGCAAGGAGATGGCCAATGTGGTGCATCGCCTGCGCCGCCAGCTCAAACAGGTCGAGTCCATCGAAATGATGGGCAAGATCAACGGCGCGGTCGGCAACTACAACGCCCATCTGGCGGCCTATCCGGAAATTGACTGGGCAGAGAACGCGCGTGTGTTCATCGAGCGTCTGGGCCTGAGCTTCAATCCCTACACCACCCAGATCGAACCGCACGACTATATCGCCGAGTTCTTTGACAGCGTCTGTCGCTTCAACACGATCCTGATCGATTTTGATCGCGACGTCTGGGGCTATATTTCGCTGGGCTATTTCAAGCAGCGCACCGTAGAAGGCGAGATTGGCTCTTCCACCATGCCGCACAAGGTCAACCCGATCGACTTTGAAAACTCCGAGGGTAACCTGGGGCTGGCCAATGCCATTCTTGGACATCTGGCCCAGAAACTGCCGATTTCGCGCTGGCAGCGCGACCTGACCGACTCGACCGTACTGCGCAATCTAGGCGTGGGGCTGGCGCATGGCCTGATTGCCTATCAGGCCACGCTCAAGGGCATCAGCAAGCTGGAAAGCAATCCGGCCCGGCTGGACGCCGATCTTGATCAGAGCTGGGAAGTGCTGGCCGAACCGGTCCAGACCGTCATGCGCCGTTACGGCATCGAAAAGCCCTACGAAAAGCTCAAGGCGCTGACTCGCGGGCGTCAGATCGACCAGAAAGGCTTTGCCGAATTCATCGACACGCTTGAGCTGCCTGAAGATGTGAAAGCCCGCCTGAAGACCATGACGCCGGCCAGCTATACCGGCAATGCGGCCGAACAGGCACACGACATCACACGTACTTAAAGCGTGCCAAAAAGCAGGGACACCTCATGACAGATCATACGCACCTCCCGCTGGGCGGCATGTCGGCTGAAATATTTTTGCGCGACTACTGGCAGAAAAAGCCGCTGCTGATCCGGGGCGCCTTTCCCGACTTTCAGTCGCCGCTCGACCCTGATGAGCTGGCAGGCCTGGCCTGCGAAGACAACGTCGAGGCGCGCCTGGTCGAACAGCAAGGTCCGGACAAGCCGTGGCAGGTCTCTCACGGCCCCTTCGATGACGAGACCTTTGCCCGTCTCGGGCGCAGTGACTGGTCCCTGCTGGTTCAGGCCGTGGATCACTACGTGCCGGATGTGGCCGAGCTGCTGGAACATTTCACCTTTATTCCGCGCTGGCGCCTTGATGACATCATGGTCAGCTTCGCGCCACCGGGCGGCAATGTCGGCGCGCACGTCGACAACTATGACGTGTTTCTTTTGCAGGCCAGCGGTCAGCGCCGCTGGCAGCTGGGAGACGTCATGCCCGAGGATGCTCCCATTATCGATGGAATCGATCTTCGCATTCTCGCCGACTTTCAGGTTGCCAACGATCAGGACTGGGTGCTCGAACCCGGCGACATGCTCTATCTGCCCCCGCGCGTGGCCCATCACGGCATCAGCCAGAGTGACGACTGCATGACCTTTTCGGTCGGCTTTCGTGCCCCCTCGGTGGATGAAATGGTCACGTCCTGGGCCGACTATCTGGGTGAGCAGCTCGATGAGTCCTCGCGCTATCACGACCCGGACCTCAAGGCGTCTCAAGATGCGGCCCTGATCGATGACACCACGCTTGCCCGCGTACGCCAGCAGATGCTCACCGCCCTGGACAACCCCGAACAGATGGCGCAGTGGTTCGGACGCACCATGACCCAGGTGAAATATCCTGATCAGTTGATGCCGCCCGTAACACCGGCCAGCGAAGAGACGCTGCGCAGCGCGCTTTCAGAAGGCGATCTGCTGGAACCGGCACCGGGCTCGCGTCTGGCATGGCACCCGCAGGGCGAGCAGGCCACGCTATTTGTCGACGGTGACGGCTACAGCTGCAGCACTGCACTGGCACAGCGCCTCTCCGGTACCCGAATCCTAGATCAGGAAGTTCTGGCACTGGAAGGCGCCGCCGCCCTGCTCGCCATGCTGATCAACCGCGGCAGCCTGCGCTGGGTAGAAGACGACGATATGGAAGACGATGATGAATTCGCGGACGACTGATCATGCATGACGACATCACGATCGAAACAGGTGACTGGGTCTCGTTGAACGGGGCCTGCCGCCACATTCGATATGTCGTGTTCGTTCAGGAGCAGGGGGTAGACGAAAGCGAGGAGCTGGATGCCCTTGACCCCGAGTGCACCCACTTTGTGATGCGCGATGGCGCCACCCCCTGTGGGACGGCCAGGCTGCTGCCCGATGGCCATATCGGTCGCGTTGCCATTCTCTTTTCTTGTCGAGGACGCGGGTTTGGCGCTCGGCTGATGCGTCACATTATCGCTTACGCCCGAACGCAGGGGTTTGCTCATTGCATGCTCAGCGCACAGACGCATGCCACGGGATTTTATGAGCAGCTGGGATTTGTGGCGCACGGCGAGGTTTACATGGACGCGGGCATTGCCCATCGTGACATGACCCTGAGTCCTGCCTGAGCATCATTACCTCATCGCTGGCAGTTGATATGCCTGCAGGCTACAGTGTTGCAGCATATCTTCTGACAGTCGGTCTGGCAGCCGCCCTGATCCTATTGATAGAGTGGCTGAAACCTGTCCCTGTTTCGATTGTCAAACAGCGTTCCAGAACAAACAGTCCGTCGGTGAATCATGCCGGCGCAGGAGTGACCCATGAAGCGTTATCTCGTCGTTGCAGCCCTTGGTGCCCTGACCCTTGGTGGGTGCGCCAATAGTGATATCTATTCCGGTAACACCTATACCGGCAATCAGGCCAAGACTGCCCGCAATGTCACCTATGGCACGGTAACGGGCGTACGCCCGGTGACCATTCAGGCTGGTAACGAAAACGACTCCGGTCTGGGCGGCATCGGTGGCGCCGTACTGGGCGGTCTGCTGGGCAACCAGTTCGGCGGCGGCTCCGGACGTGTTCTGACCACGGCCGTGGGCGGTATCGGCGGCGCCGTTGCCGGCAGCAGAGTCGAGGACCGCGTCAATCAGGTCAGCGCCTATGAAATCCAGGTGCGCACCGACAGCGGTCAGGACATGGTGGTCGTGCAAAAGGCCGACACCCCCTACCAGCCCGGCCAGCGCGTCAGGCTGATCGGCTCCGGCAACAGCATGAGTATTGCCCCCGAATAAGGCGCTCACGCCCGCCCTGCCATCGTTGCCCCGAAAACCGCCCTCGTGGCGGTTTTTTTGTTGCGTTAAAGACTGTAAGCATTATCCCTGATCATCGTCTAAAGTAAGCCCGTTAACGAAAATAGCGTCATTAAAACGGGAACCCTATTCATGATCTGTCGAGCGATACTTCTGGGCAGCGGCCTGCTCCTTTCTGCCTCTGCCATGGCAGATGGTGTTTTGACCCTCAAGCTTTCCAACGATTTTTTTACGACCCGAAGCGATGATGGTCACTATACCAATGGTTTTGAAGGCAGCTGGAGCTTTGAGCCGGAAAGCGACCACTGGACACGCTCGGTGGCCGACTGGATTCCAGGATGGGCCCACGATGAAGTTGATGTGGCCTCCTATCGCTTCGGCCAGCAGATGTATACCCCGGAAGATACCGATCGCCGCGACCTGATCACCGATGACCGACCCTATGCAGGCTATCTCTATGGCGGCCTGTCGCTGTATCGCCATCACCTCACGCCACAGTGGCGCGTTAATGATGCCTTCTCGCTGGACATCGGCCTGATTGGCCCGGGATCAGGGGCGAAGACAGTGCAAAAAAACTTTCATCATCTGGTCGACAGTGACGACCCGAAGGGCTGGCACAACCAGCTGCATAACGAGCCCACCGTCACACTTGCCATGCAGCGCAGCTGGTGGCATCGCAACACGCTGGGCAGTCTCGCGCTGGAATATGGTCCCAACGCGGGTTTCGCGGTGGGCAATCTTTATGACTATGCTTCGGCAGGACTCGGCATTCGTCTGGGTCGACGGCTTGACGATCAATACGCCACCCCGGGCTCTGCGCCCTACTCGTCCTCGAACATGATGTTTTCTCGCGACCGCCGTTTTAACTGGTACGTCTTTGGCAATGCCCAGGGTCGCTTTGTAGCACGCAACATGCTGCTCGACGGCAACACCTTTCGAAACAGCCACAGTGTCGACAAGCGACAATGGGTCGGTGACCTGGAACTGGGTGGCGCAATATCATGGGATCGCTACAATTTAAGTCTGACGACTCTGAAGCGCAGCCGCGAGTTCGAACGCCAGGATGAAGGGGACTACTTTGGCGTCGTGACGTTGTCCAGCTGGCTGTAGATCTGCTGCGTGAAAGGTAACGTCCGACGATCCATCGCTTCATAGCGGTTGATTATTAAAACGATAAGAAACACTGTAAAAAAATAACGTGACAAACAAAACAGTGTTCTCTATAGTTGATACCAAGCATTAGGAAACAGCGTTTTACAACTATAACCCCATCGATATGAACGTTTTCATTTCGAGCAAGGAGAAGATCATGACTCTGAACAAACTCTTCGCAGCTTCTGTTCTGGTAGGCACCAGCGTTTTCGCCGCTCAGTCTGCCATGGCTTATGGTCAGGGCGATGTCTTTGTCCGTGGCGGTGTTGTCAAGTCCGAAACGACCGGTACCGGCAACTACAAGGACGACACCAACTGGTTCGGCGCTGTTGGCGTCATGCCGACCGACAACCTGGGTATCGAAGTCAACACCACCCAGAAGTCCACTTTCGACGGCAGCGGTACCAGCGGCAAGTTTGAATCGCGTCCGGTCAGCCTGATGGCTCAGTATTACCCGCTGGGCGGCACTGACTCCAAGGTTCAGCCCTACGTTGGCGGCGGTGCAACCTACACGACCTTCACCAACTCCAGTGCTGAAGACGGCACCAAGAGCCTCAAGAGCCGTCAGTGGGCACCCTCTGCACAGCTCGGTGTTGATCTGCAGATCACTGATAACTGGGGCGTCAGCAGCTTTGCCCAGTACACCGACATCAGCGCTGAGTACAACGAAGGCGGCAAGCAGAAGCTCGACCCGCTGGCAGTTGGCGCCGGCGTCTCCTTCCGCTTCTAAGTGGATGACATAAAAGGTTCTGTGTGAATCTGATACAGAACATGAAAGGCCACCTTCGGGTGGCCTTTTTCGTATCAGTCATTCTGGAGGCTGCAGAAAAGATCAACGAGGCGTATTGCGGGCAATGCCAAGCGCCAGCAACGCGTCATCGCTCAATGTTTCCACACATTGCTGCTGACGCAAACGCTCGAAATAGGTCTGGCTGAGAAAGCGCTCTCCTGCCAGCAGATGTGTCAGGTACTCTCTTGCCGGGACGCGATCTGATGCGGTTTTGTCGGGCAGGGCCACGTAAACCCACGCTGCCAGAAGTCCATGCGCCGTATCGACCATTTCGACCTGACGGCAATATTCGCTCGGGTGTCCTTCAAAGGGGTCCATCTGTCTGATCTGAGTCGGATGATTCAACTCATACAGCACACCTTCTACATGCGCTCCCGCTTCTTTTCTGACATTGGCATGCGCCACGCCATCGATTCGCGAAGCCTTGTCAAAGTAAAGCCGCCAGTCCTTGAGCGTTGCCGACAGCGTGCATCGGGTATCTCCGACGCGGGCCTGCATTCTGGCAACGTTCATGTTGCTGCCGTAGGCAAAATAGTAATGCACCTCCACATCGCTATCGACGGCACAGCCGCTCATTGTGCCTCCTGTGCTCTCAGCTCTCCATTGACCAGCACGTTGTCCACATCGTACAGCGCTTCAAGAATGGGCAGGCGAACGCTGGTTTTGCTTTCCTGAAGATAGATTTCGGCGGCCGGGGCGATATTGGCACTGCCCGGCAGTGCCTGCTCACTCTCCATCAGGCTTCGCAACCTGGGGATCAGGACAAAGCGCAGCCACTGGCCCAGTGACATGGTATCGGCGTAAAAGGGCTGCTCGCTGTCAAAGTCGGAAGGTGTCGGCTGAGGCTGATTCTGCCAGAGATCGCCGGCGCGCATGGCAGCTTCAAGGCGTGTCAGTGCAACATCCAGTGATTCGTATTGCGTCATGGTGGGTTCCGATCATGAAGGGTTGATAGGAATCATTATGGGGGCCCTGAGCGGCGAATAAAATGATGAAGGCCTGATGCAGGGCCGACCCTGGCGAGCACGCCCTTTTACACAGATCGCCTGAATGAACGTGTGGATAAGATCGGGATAGTTTTGTCTGGCGGCGTTAATTCGCCGGCTTCAGAAAATTGTTTATTTTTTGCACGATCCTGAACTGGCGCGCCGCGCATCAACACGATACATTGCGCGGCCGCGCCGACATGAACCCTTCTGGAACTGCCCTGATGTTAACGCCGACACTGGTCGATCTTTTTGAGAACGCCGACATCACACCCCGAATCTATCATCTCGGGCGTCGGATCACGCCCTGCACCATTGAGCACTTCAGGGCCTTTGAAGCACAGCAGTTGGCATGGTCCCAGCCGTGGCAATCACAGGCACAGGTCGCACTGGTCTTTACGCCCGCTCCGGAGTGCGACTTCATCATCTGGTGTCTGGCCCTGCCGCTGGATGAGCAGTCCATGCTGGTACCGGCCCCGCGCGATCACTTCCTTGAACAGCTGATGAGCACCTTCCAGCGTGCGCCCGACGGCACCGTGGCGCTCGACAGTGCCGCAGAAACCCTCAAGGATGTGGCGATTGCTCTTCAACCCGGTGATCTCACCAAAGCGATGCTGCATGCACGCATCTCTTCGGACCTTGAGCTGCCTGCCAGCCGGTATCACGATGACGCTCGAGCCTATTATCTAAGCGACAGCCCGCAGACGTGGCAGCATCTGGGACTGCAGGGCATTGCCGATCTGGTTACCCGCAAATCAGACGCCGACGAAACAGCCTTGTCGAACCGAATAGACGCCCTCCCCGACCAGGCCCTTGCCGCCCTGTGTGATGGCCTTGCCCATGCGCCCATACAGCACAGCGCACTGCTCGATGCCCTGATCGCTCAATACGAGGCAAGAACCGATCACTCGATCAGACAGGCAATATCAGGCGCCATACTGGCAAGCCCGCTTGATGGCGCAGGCACCTGGCTGGAGCGCCTTCTCGATGATTCTGAAGATGCCACGGTATTTGCCATTATTGCCGCTCGCGGCTGGCATCATCTTGAACATGAACGCCGCTGCATCGACTATCTTGACAATATCTCGCAGCTTGAAGCGCACGATTTCAGGGTGCTGGTTCGAGACCTGACGCGAATCCCGCGCCTTCGTCTGCCCATGATCATGGCAATGAAACAGGCAAGCCCCGGCTCAACCCTGTGCCAGCAGATCGACGCGATACAGAGAGAACAGCATGGATGAGCTACCCTATACGCCAAGAGCCATCGTGGGTCGTCGGGAAATGGTGGCCCTGCCAGAACTCGATCTACGTCTGGCCTGCAAGATCGATACCGGCGCCAGGACCTCTGCCCTGCATGCCGACAATATTCATGCTTTCGAGCAGCATGGCCAGTGGTGGGTCAGCTTCGGGACCTGGAGCGGTGAAGGCACCCGGGAAACAAGCCGTTTCACCCTGCCACTCAGCGACCGTCGCAAGGTCAGAAGTTCCAATGGCCATGCCAGCTGGCGATACGTTATTCGCACAACCATGCAACTGGGGGAACTGACCCAGGAACTGGATCTGACCCTGGTTGATCGCGCTGCCATGAAACACCCCATGCTGCTGGGACGTCGTGCTATGAGAAGGGTGCTGGTTGCCCCGGGCACCGCCTTCCTGCATGGCACACCCTGAGCCCTGCTCAAAAGGACTTCTCATGCATATCGCCCTGTTGTCCCGCAATCGCAACCTTTACTCCACAAGGCGACTGATCGAGGCCGCCGAGCAACGTGGACACACGGTGCGTGTGATCGACACGCTGCGCTGCTACATGAACATCGCCTCGCACCACCCAACGATTCACTATCGTGGCGAGCAGCTCGAGCCCTTTGATGCCGTCATTCCACGCATCGGTGCCTCGGTCACCTTTTACGGCACCGCCGTGCTGCGCCAGTTCGAGATGATGGGTACCTATGTGCTCAATGACTCGGTCGGCATCACCCGCTCACGGGACAAGCTGCGTTCGCTGCAGCTTTTGTCGCGCAAGGGGCTGGGGCTGCCGATTACCGGGTTTGCCCATTCACCCGACGATATTCCTGACCTGATCAAGATGGTCAAGGGCGCGCCGCTGGTCATCAAGCTGCTGGAAGGCACTCAGGGCATCGGTGTCGTGCTGGCAGAAACCCAGCAGGCAGCGGAGAGCGTGATCCAGGCCTTCATGGGGCTCAATGCCAATATCATGGTGCAGGAGTACATCAAGGAAGCGCGCGGTGCCGACCTGCGCTGCTTTGTGGTCGGTGACAAGGTGGTCGCTGCCATGAAGCGTCAGGCCGCTGAAGGCGAGTTTCGCTCCAACCTGCACCGCGGAGGCAGCGCCAGCAGCATTCGCATCACGCCCGAAGAGCGCTCTACCGCCATTCGCGCGGCCAAGGCCATGGGGCTGCAGGTGGCAGGCGTTGATCTTCTGCGCTCCAATCACGGGCCGGTGATCATGGAAGTAAACTCATCCCCCGGGCTTCAGGGCATTGAAACCAGCACCGGAAAGGACGTGGCAGGCATGATTATCGAACACATTGCCCGCAACGCGGCACCGGTAAAAAAGGCACCGCCACGCCCCAGGGGCTGACAGGGCTTGAAGGCATTGCCTGTCCTGCACACGCGCAACATCATCAGCAGGCATTTTCCTGGATAAATCCCTGCTGATGGATGTTAGAAATTTCCTCAGCGCGTTAGAATTTCAATGCCTTCCCCATTTTCTGGCATCAGTGGAGATAGTCCCTCATGTTTCTCGATAATCGCCAGGCGGCGATGGATAGCCTGCTCGAGGCTCTGGCCGATAGCCTTGACTACTATCAGGACAATGTTGCCCGCCTGCGTAATGACATGCGTGAGGCGTTGACTCCCTGCTTTGAAGAGCGCCGTCAGGACATGCGTCTGCTGCAGCAGCAGGCCCGGCGCCATCTTGATCTTCTTCCTCGTGATGCCGACGTCGAGCGCGATGATTACCTCTGGCTGTGGAGCCGGCTCAAGAGTTTTGTAGTCAACAATGAGCACGTGTTGATCAACGAACTGCTCGAGCAGGAGCGCATCATCATGCAGGCGCTTTCCACCATGATGACCCATGCCCTGCCCGAAGAGATCGAGCCTGTCATGGAACGGCTGTGGAAGAACTGCCGCGCCACCATTCGCGTGTTGCATCAGTATCAGCACCAGAAAAAGCGCTGATTACCCCATCGATCAAAGGAGGCGCCAGCCCTGTGTCGGGCTCTCACTACGCCGCGGTTCGAGCGTATCACGCAGATCCTCGAGAGCATGCTCCACGGGCAGCGGCATGGGTACACGCCGATAGACGGGAATAATGCTGCCGGGGTCGCCCGAGTCGGTTGGCAGCACAATACCCGGTCCCAGAAAGTAGGGGCGGCGATCAAACAGGTAGAGATCCATAACGATCTGTACGCGAGCGAGCACCTCTCTTGCCCACATCCAGCGGTCGTCGAACATCGAACGCTCACGCGTGGCGCACCCTCTGGCGTCAAGGCCGAGATATCGAGCAATGAACACCGCCCTGGGCAGGTGCCAGCGCTGGGAAACCAGCGTGACGCTTGAGACCCCAAAGACATCCCGGCTGCGCGCCAGCGTATCGAAGGTGCTGAAGCCGGCGTAGTCCAGCGTCATCGCCGCATCCGGTATCTGCTGTCGACGAAGGTCGCGCCACATACGGATGGGTTCGTTGTAGTAGCGCGTATGGTTGTCACCTGATACCAGCAGGTGATCCACCTGCCCCGATTTCCAGAGACTGGCGGCCAGATCCAGCCTGGCCCGATACCAGGGATTCTCACCGCCACCGCGCAATCCATAGGATGTCCCAAAGACCAGCCCCACCGGCTCATGGACACACTGCCCGCTTTCAAGCGTGATGCTGGCATGGGTCTTTCGCCATACCCAATAGTTGGCGCTCACCGTTACGACAACGACCAGCACCAACGCCATGGCACCCACGATTGCCATGCCCTTGAGCAATCCTGCCATGTATCTATTCATTTGCCAGGGGATCACCAAAACAGACCGTCTGCCAGCTTAAGCGAGTGCCCCCTACCGGGCAATACCCATAAAAAAACGCCTCGCAGATCCTGTCTGCGAGGCGTTTTTTCATCAGGTGACAACACCTAGAACATATTGAGCGCAAGCCTTGCCTCGTCACTCATCATCTCGCGCGACCATGGCGGATCAAAGACCAGCTCAACGTTGACGCGATTGATCTGCTCGGCCCCCATGATCTTGTGCTTGGCATCTTCAGCGATGACTTCACCCATGCCACAGCCGGGTGCTGTCAGCGTCATCCTGATCTGCGCCATCTTCTGGCCATCAATCAACGTTGTGATCTTACAGCCATAGACCAGCCCCAGCTCGACGATATCAACCGGTATCTCCGGGTCAAAACAGGTGCGAAGCTGCGCCCAGGCAAAGGCTTCCAGCTCCTGGTCGGTGGCGCCATCATCAAGATGCGGCCTTTCCATGGGCTCCATGCCAAAGGCATCCAGATTGAAGCCTTCAATCAGAAACATGTTGCCCTTGTGAAGCACCGACACCGAGGTTCCGAGTGCCTGCATGACCTGAACCGTCTCATCCTCGTCCAGCCAGACCGGCTTGCCGAAGGGAATCGAAATGGCCTCAACGCTGCGTTGCAGCGGTAGCTGTTGCCCTTTTTGCAAAGACGCGATCGCGCTCATCAAACTCCCTCACTGGTCATGCTCAATCTCGCACCATGGTGACGACCCGCTGCAGAGAATCGACGAAATAATCGATTTCTTCCAGCGTGTTGTAAGCGGCAAACGATGCCCGACAGGTCGCATCAAGGCCATAATGATGCATCAAGGGCTGCGCGCAGTGGTGTCCGGTACGTATGGCCACGCCGAACTGATCGACCAGCAGACCAATATCCTGCGAATGCGCCCCTTCTACCACAAAGGAGATTACGGCCGCCTTGTGCGGCGCTTCACCGATAATGCGCATGCCATCGATTTCCTTCATGCGCTCGGTGGCGTGCTTCAAAAGACGCTGTTCCCAGTCTTCGAGTAGATCGAAGTGAAGATTGGTCACCCAACGAATGGCACGTTCCAGCGCAATGACCTCGGCGATTGCGGGCGTGCCCGCCTCGAACCGATGCGGCGGCTCGGCAAAACGGGTACCGTCCTCGAGGCTGACGGTCTTGATCATCTCGCCGCCACCCTGCCAGGGCGGCATGCGCTCAAGCAGCGAAAGACGGCCATAAAGCACGCCGACGCCGGTCGGCCCGTAAAGCTTGTGCCCCGAAAAAGCGTAGAAATCGGCATCCAGCGCCTGAACGTCAACACGCGTATGGGCCACCGCCTGGGCGCCGTCAACCAGAATCCGGGCATTGTGGTCGTGGGCGACACGCGCCATCTCGGCGACCGGGTTGACCGTTCCCAGCGCATTGGACACGTGCGACACACAGACCAGACGGGTTTTGTCAGTAAAGAGCTCGCGATAGGCCGCCATATCCAGCTCACCGCGCTCGTTCACTGGAATGATCCGGATGGTCAGGCCCTTTTCCTGCGCCAGCATTTGCCAGGGCACGATATTGGAGTGGTGCTCCAGTCGTGAGATCAGGATCTCGTCGCCTTCAACAAGCTGGCTTCGACCCCAGCTCTGGGCGACCAGATTGATGGCTTCCGTCGTGCCGCGAGTAAAGATGATTTCGCGAACATCTTCAGCATTGACGAACTCACGCACGGTGTCGCGGCTGTGCTCATAGGCCTGCGTGGCTTCATCGGCCAGGCGATGCAGCCCGCGATGGATATTGGCGTTGTAACGCTCAAAATAATCCACCCAGGTATCCAGCACGGCTTTTGGCGTCTGGGTTGTGGCGGCATTGTCAAAATAGACCAGCGCCTTGTCCCCGTGCACCTTGCGGCCCAGCACGGGAAATTCCGCGCGCAGGGCCTGAACATCCAGCGTGAGTTCGTCGGTCATGCTCATAGCGAAGTATCTTCTACCAGGCTTTCGAGATTGAAGCGGTCAGGCAGCTTGCCCGCTACCGCGCGCTCGACACGATCGGTCAGCACGCTGTGGCGAATGCGCTCCATGACCTCGTTGGCAAAGGCCAGCGTCAGCAGCCCGCGTGCCATCTGCTCATCGATGCCGCGAGCACGCAGGGCGAAGATGGCGTTCTCATCCAGCTGACCGGTGGTCGTGCCATGAGAGCACTGCACATCGTCGGCGTAGATCTCAAGCTCCGGCTTGGTGTCGATCTCGGCACGATCGGAAAGCAACAGGTTGGCATTGTTCTGATAGCCCAGCACCTGCTGCGCATCGCGCTTGATGTACACCCGGCCATTGAAGACCCCGCGGGCACGGCCATCGAGAATACCCTTGTAGTTCTCGTTGGAATACGTGCGCGGTGCGTTGTGGTTGACCTTGGTGTGATTGTCGATGTGCTGACGATCCTGACCGAAGAAGAGCCCCAGCAGATCCACCGTGGCGTTTTCGTCGTTGAGGTCGCTGATCAGATCATTGCGTACGACCGCGCCACCCAGATTCAGGTTATGCGAGGTGAAGTTCGTGTCGCGCTTTTGATCCACCTGGAGGCTGGCCACGTGATACTCACTCTGGCTCGCTTCCTGCAGCTTGTAGTGCGACAGCCGGGATGCCGGCAACATGTCGATCTCGGTAACCACATTGGTGAGGTTGGCCGCACCCTGCTCACCCGCGTAATGCTCGATCAGGGTGGCTTCGCTTTCGCTGCCACAGCGCACGAGAATGCGCGGATGGCTCATTACGGGCGCGGCGTTGTTGCGCGAAATGAACAGCAGATAGATCGGTGTTTCGACGGCCTGACCCTTGCCAATGGTCACGACAGCCCCTTCTCCGGTCAATGCCGTGTTCAGCGCCGTAAAGGCCGAGAAATCGATATCGGTGATGCGACCAAACTGTTCACTGACCGCGTGCTGATCGCCTTCCAGCGCCTGAGACAGCGATGTAACAGCCACGCCTTCAGGCAGTTTATCGAGATCGGAGAGCTCAGCATTGAACATGCCATCGACAAATACCAGTCGGCAGGCATCGATATCGAGCTTGAGCGCGTCAAAGCGCGCCTGATCGAGTTCGGCACTATCAGCCTGCCCAAACTCGATGCTGGAAAGTCGCGACATGTCGGTATATTTCCACGCCTCTTCACGACGCGTGGGAAAGCCGACCGTTTCAAAATGCGCGGCGCCTGCGCGGCGCTTTTCGGTGAGCCACTCGGCCTCACCGGCAGGCGCTGCATGCAGACGCGTCATGAGTGTTTCAGGCAGGCTCATGCAGCAGGCTCCTCGACAACCCATTCATAACCGCGTGCTTCAAGCTCTTCAGCCAGATGACGATCACCTGATTTGGCAATACGCCCGTCAATCAGTACATGGACCTGATCAGGGGTGATGTGATCGAGAAGACGCTGATAGTGCGTCACCATCAAAATGGCGCGGTTTTCGTCACGCAGCGAATTGACCCCTTCGGCCACGACTTTCATGGCATCGATATCAAGACCGGAGTCGATCTCGTCAAGCAGGGCCAGCTTCGGCTGAAGCACCAGCATCTGCAGGATTTCGTTGCGCTTTTTCTCGCCGCCCGAAAATCCTTCGTTAACGGCACGATGCAGAAAGCTCGAATCCATCTTCATGAAGTCGATCTTTTCCTTGATCAGCTTCATGAATTCAGGCGCCGGCATCTCGTCCAGCCCCTGGGCGGCGCGCTGGGCATTGAGCGCCGACTTGAGCAGATAGATGTTTTTGACCCCCGGAATCTCGACCGGATACTGAAAGCCCATCAGAAGGCCTGCCTGCGCACGCTCTTCGACTTCCATCTCCATGAGGTCCTTGCCATCAAAGGTGATGGTGCCCTGAGTGACCTCGTAGCCATCGCGACCGGCCAGCACGGCTGACAGTGTCGACTTGCCCGCGCCGTTGGGGCCCATGATGGCGTGTACTTCACCGGGATTGATGGTCAACGTGATTCCCTTGAGGATTTCGTTGCCTTCTACCGTCGCGTGAAGATCCTTGATCTCGAGCATGTTGTAACCCTGATTCTGTAATGATGCGCCGCTCAGGCGGCTACACGAAAATTGCCGGTACGGGCAGCCATCAAGGCCGCCCGCATCAAGTGTCTATTAGCCGACCGAGCCTTCAAGCGTCACGCTCAGCAGTGCCTCGGCTTCTACCGCAAACTCCATCGGCAGCTCCTGAAAGACGTCCTTGCAAAAGCCGTTGACGATCATGCTGACCGCATCTTCTTCCGAGATACCGCGGCTTTTGCAGTAAAAGAGCTGGTCATCACCGATCTTTGAGGTCGTTGCCTCGTGCTCGATGGTGGAGCGGCTGTTGCCGATCTCCTGATAGGGAAAGGTGTGCGCGCCACACTTGTCGCCGATCAAAAGCGAGTCACACTGGGTAAAGTTGCGACTGCCGGTGGCACGCGGCGAGACCTTGACCAGCCCGCGATAGGACTGATTGCTCTTGCCGGCAGCAATGCCCTTGGAGACGATCGTGGACGAGGTGTTCTTGCCGATATGGATCATCTTGGTGCCGGTATCGGCCTGCTGACGACCGTTGGTCACGGCCACCGAATAGAACTCGCCCTTGCTCTCGTTGCCACGCAGCAGACAGGACGGATATTTCCAGGTGATGGCAGAGCCGGTTTCAACCTGTGTCCAGCTGATGCGCGAGCGGTCGCCGCGGCAGTCACCGCGCTTGGTCACAAAGTTATAAATGCCGCCCTTGCCGTCTTCATCGCCCGGATACCAGTTCTGGACGGTGGAGTACTTGATATAGGCATCTTCCAGTGCCACCAGCTCGACCACAGCGGCATGCAGCTGGTTTTCATCACGCTGCGGCGCCGTGCAGCCTTCCAGATAGGAAACCTGGGCGCGCTTGTCACACACGATCAGCGTACGTTCGAACTGACCGGTATTGGCGGCATTGATGCGAAAGTAGGTCGACAGTTCCATCGGGCAGGTGACGCCCTCGGGAATATAGACAAACGAGCCATCGGTGAAGACCGCCGAGTTGAGCGCGGCAAAGTAGTTGTCCCCTTGCGGCACGACCGTGCCCAGATACTGGCGTACCAGCTCGGGATACTCCCGGATGGCTTCCGAGATCGAGCAGAAGATAACACCGGCCTCGGCCAGCTTTTCCCGAAAGGTCGTGGTCACGGAGACCGAATCAAAGACTGCGTCTACCGCAACGCCGGCAAGCGCGGCGCGCTCATGCAGCGGGATACCCAGCTTCTCATAGGTTTCCAGCAGCTTGGGGTCGACCTCGTCCAGACTCTGGGGACGGTCTTCCGGCTTTTTGGGCGCGCTGAAATACGAGATGGCCTGATAATCGATCGGCGGATAGTCAAGATGCGCCCAGGAAGGCGATGTCATCTTGAGCCACTGGTGATAGGCCTCAAGACGCCAGTCCAGCATCCACTGTGGCTCGCCCTTTTTCTGCGAGATAAAGGCGATAACGCTTTCGTCGAGCCCGGGCGGAACCGTATCGCTTTCGATATCGGTCACGAAACCCTGCTTGTACTCGCGACGAGTAAGCTGCTCCATTGCTTCGGTTGCCATGATCCTCTCCCCTCAAACGGGTACTGTTCGTCTCATCGGTCGTTGGTCGGAACCGTCGTGTTGTATCGTCTGCGGTCCGTCAGATCCCACGTGCCTCACCGAGTGCCACACTCTGGATAGGCAGTTGTACAGGCAGTTTAATCGGCGCATCGTGCGCCAGATCGGCCAGCGTGACACTGTCCAGCAGCTGACGTACTGCCAGCGACACACGCTGCCAGTTGCTGGCCACACCACAGCTGGACATCAGATCGCAATCACCATGACCATGACTGCACTCTGTCATGGCCACGGGGCCATCAATGGCAGTGATAATATCGCGTACCGTGATGGCACTGGCGCTACGTGACAGCCGATAACCGCCATTAACACCCCGTTGCGATGTCAAAAGCCCGGCACGCAGTAAGAGCTTGAGTGTCTTGCTGACGGTGGGTCGAGGCAGTCCGACGCGATCGGCAATATCGGCAGCAGCATGCGAACAGTCGGGGTGGCGCGAGATCTGCGCCATCACCACTGCTCCGTAATCGCTCATTTTCGACAGCTTCAGCATGTCGGCCTCTTGCCTGACTGATTGCGTACTATTTTAGTCCTCATTACAGGCAGTGTGAACCCACTTCCTTGCCAATCAGCATGATAGCTTCAGGCTCTAAGCCCCCTGATGCAGCCGCCGGATACTAAAAATCCCTGATGAATCATCAGGGATTCGGGAACGGCCTGCGCTATGGCTCAGTCATCGAAGGGATTGCGCAGAACAATGGTTTCCACGCGATCCGGCCCTGTCGAGATAATATCGATGGGCGTACCGATCTGTTCTTCGAGGAAACTGATGTAGGCGCGCGCATTGGCTGGCAGAGCATCAAGGGAGTGCGCCCCTACCGTGGATTCGCGCCAGCCCGGCAGATCACGATACTCCGGGCTGATCGCCTCATAGCCTTCGCTGTCCACCAGGTTGTCGATCAGTTCGCCATCCTTGGTGCGATAGCCGACGCACACGCGGATGTTTTCCAGACCGTCCAGCACATCAAGCTTGGTCAGGCACAGCCCGGAGATCGAGTTGATCTGCACGGCATGGCGCAGCGCCACGGCATCAAACCAGCCGCAGCGACGGGCACGACCGGTGTTGGAGCCAAACTCATGACCGTGCTCGGCCAGATGGCGACCAAACTCGTCGAAAAGCTCGGTGGGGAACGGGCCGGAACCAACACGGGTGGTATAGGCCTTGGTAATACCCAGCACGTAATCCAGATAGAGCGGACCCACACCGGAGCCGGTGGCCGTGCCGCCGGCCGTGGTATTGGAGCTGGTCACGTACGGGTAAGTGCCGTGGTCGATATCCAGAAGCGACCCCTGGGCACCCTCGAACATGATGTTCTTGTCCTGCTTTCGCAGGTCATGCACAAAGGAGACCGTATCGCAGATCATCGGGCGCAGCTCTTCAGCCATGGCCATGGCCTGGTCCAGCACTTCCTGGAAATCCACGGCAGGCTCGCCGTGATAGCGGGTCAGTACAAAATTGTGATAGTCGAGCACTTCCCCGAGCTTGCTGGCAAAACGCTCGCGATGCAGGATGTCGCCAAGGCGCAGGCCACGGCGTGCCACCTTGTCTTCGTAGGCCGGTCCGATACCCCGGCCGGTGGTGCCGATCTTGGCCACGCCACGCGCCTTTTCACGCGCCACATCAAGGGCTACGTGATACGGCAGGATCAGCGGGCAGGCCGGCGACAGGCGCAGCCTTTCGCGCACGGGCACGCCGCTTTCTTCAAGCTCGGCCATTTCGCTGAGCAACGCTTCCGGCGAGAGCACGACGCCATTGCCAATGACACAGGTCACATCGGGGCGCAGGATGCCTGAAGGAATCAGGCGCAAAATGGTTTTTTTGCCATCGATGACCAGCGTATGACCGGCGTTGTGGCCACCCTGAAAGCGAACCACGGCGGACGCCGATTCCGTAAGCAGATCGACGACCTTGCCCTTGCCTTCATCGCCCCACTGCGTGCCCAGTACTACGACATTCTTGCCCATTGTTTCATCTCTGATTCAAAGGCCTGCCCGGAACAGGCAGACACCGGGTGTCTAATTCAGTTGGCGAGCGGCTCAACCTGCCAGGCGCCGTCACGGTAAATAAGCTGACGGTCGCAGAAATGGGCCAGTGCATCGGTGGACTGGCCCGGCAACTGCTGAACGACCCGCTCACCGGCATCACGCAGTGCATGAATTTGCTGGCGCAGGCCAGCATCTTCTTCCATGGGTGCCCAGATACCATCATGAGAAGGCGCGCGCTGACAAAGGGTTGCCAGTTGCTTGAGATCCATGGAGCAGCCGGTCGCCGGGCGCGGCCGCCCGAAAGCGTGGCCGGTATCGTCGTAGCGACCGCCCTTGACCAGCGCCTGACCGTAACCCGGGACGTAGGCGGCAAAGACCAGCCCCGTGTGGTACTGATAGCCGCGCAGCTCTGCCAGATCGAAGTAAAGCGTGACGTCACCATGGGCCGCGCTCAATACGTTCTGCAGCGAACTCAGCTGATCGAGCGCCTCGATAATGGCCTGTGACCCGTTGGCAAAAACCCTGCGGGCGCGCTCGAGAACATCCGCGCTGCCATGCAGGCGCGGCAGCTGCTTGAACATGGCGGCAAGCGCAATGTCAGAAATGTGCTGCTCGATCAGGGCATCCACTTCCGAGACCGCCTTGCGCTCCAGCGCCTCGAAAATCAGTGCCTCGACATCCGCCTCGAGTCGGGCCTCTTCTGCGAGCGCCCGATAGATACCGATGTGGCCGATGGCAAGATGGACATCACTGGCACCGGCAAAGGACAGGCTCGCAAGCGCCAGCTTCACGATTTCGATATCGGCCTCGATGCCGGCATGACCGAAAAGCTCAAGGCCTGCCTGCACCGGGCTGCGCCCACCCTGATGCTCATCGGCCCTGGCGCGCAGCACATGCGCGCAGTAACACAGCCGAACCGGGCCCTGACGACGCAGGGAGTGGGCGTCCATTCTGGCCACCTGAGGTGTTACATCGGCACTAGCACCCATCAGGCGACCGGTCAACTGGTCGGTCAGCTTGAACGTTTGTAAATCAAGATCGGTACCGGCACCGGTAAGAAGGGAGTCCAGAAACTCTACCGGCGGCGGCATGACCAGGTCGTAACCCCAGCGATAGTAGAGATCCATCAGGCCGCGACGCAGCGACTCCATGCGCAGCGCCTGAGGCGGCAGCACTTCATCCATACCGTCCGGCAGCAGCCAGCGATCAGCAATGGTCATCGAACATGCCCTGACAGAAGTAAAAAAACGGTGGCACGGGCAGCACCCGAACAGGCACCACATCACGGCTATCGACAAACGACAGCCACAAAAAAACCGGGGGAAACCCCCGGTTGAAGGATACTATCACAACTCGTCGGCGGAGAAATCCCGCCCCGGCATCTTTACTCGATTCAGGGCGACACTGCCGAGGATTGCTCTTCGTTGCCCTGCTTGAACAGCTGCAGGAACTGGTTGCTGGCCGGGCTTAACACCATCAGATCGTTATTGCCCTGGAAGCTTTCACGATAGGCCTGAAGCGTGCGATAGAAATCGAAGAAACCGGCATTTTGCTGATAAGCCGCCGAATAGATGGCCGCCGCTGACGCATCGCCTTCACCACGAGTGGTTTCAGCAATCTGACGTCCGCCGGCGAGCAGTTCTTCACGCTGGCGATCGGCGTCTGCCATGATCTCCTCGGCCTGACGCGTTCCTTCAGCGCGATAGCCACGAGCGGCCTGTTCACGCTGCGAATTCATGCGCTCATAGACGGCCTGGGTGACTTCACTGGGCAGTTCGATGCGCTTGACGCGAATATCGAGAATGCGCACGCCAAGCTCCTGACGCATTGCCTGATCAAGCTGTGAAATCGGATCCACCATAAGCTCATCACGCTCGGTGGCAACATCACTGTTTTCCTCTTTCACCTTTTTGACGACATCCTCATTGTTACTTTGCGTTGCAGGACGCTCGCGAACAATCTGCGTCAGTGTCGTCTGGCCGAACTTGTTACGCAGTGCCTCGTCGGTACGCGGTGCAATCAGACGCTCGGCCGCCTGCTCGTTGCCTCGCGTGGCCTCGTAGTAAAGACCCGGATCGATGATCTGCCACTTCACGAACGAATCCACGATGACAGCCTTGGAGTCGCTGGTCAGATAGCGCGTGGCGCTGGCATCCACCGACAGGATGCGGGTATCGAAGATCCTGACGGTGTTGAGGATGGGCCACTTGAAATGCAGACCCGGTTGAATGTCGTTTTCCACAATTTCACCAAAGCGCAGTTTGATGCCACGCTCGGTTTCATTGATCGTATAAAGGCTGGCGCTGCCGACCCAGGCAAGAATGCCCAGTACGATCACGATGACAAGGGCGCGATTATTGAACATTAGCGTCCCTCCCGCAGGCTGTTACGACCGTTGTTTTGCTGCTGATTGCTTCTCATGTGCTCGACGACCTGCTGAGAGAGCTGCTCCAGCTGACGCGCATCCACGTTATTCTGGTTGCTGTCGCTGTTGCGATTGCCGCTGTTGTCACCACGCCCCATCTGGTTGAGCGGCAGAACCGTTACCGCATCGTTGCCTTCACCCAGATCCACCAGCGCCTTGGGCGTATTCGAAAGAATCTCGGTCATGGTGTCCAGATACAGACGCTGACGCGTCACGCCGGGTGCCTTCTCGTACTCACCCAACAGTGAGATGAAACGGTTGGTTTCACCCTGTGCGTCGGCCACCACTGCGGCCTTGTAACCCTGCGCCTCTTCGATCATGCGCTGACGCCGACCTTCGGCTTCAGGCAGGATGGCATCTCGATAGGCGTTGGCGCGGTTGATGGTGCGCTGCTGTTCTTCGCGCGCACGGATAACGTCATCAAAGGCGTTTTGAACCTGATCCGGGGGCGATGTGGACTCCATGTTGACCGTCTGAAGCCGGATACCGGTGCCATAGGCTTCAAGGTAGGACGCCAGCCGATCATAGATGTCGCCGGCCAGCTCTTCACGACCGGTGGTCAGAATCTGCTGCAGATCCATGTTGCCCACTTCCTGACGCAGGGCACTGTCCATGGCGTTTTGCAACGTCATTTCGGGGCCGCGTACGTTGACCAGAAACGCGTGCGGATCCGAGACCACGTACTGAGAAGAGATGCTGACACGCACGATGTTTTCATCACGCGTAAGCATGGAATCCGTCTGGCTGGCAGAACGAATTCGGGTCACATTGACACTCTCTACCCGATCGATCAGCGGCGGATTCCAGTGCAGGCCCGGCCCGATGGTATTGGTATATTTACCGAAGCGGAAAATAACGCCGCGCTCGGACTGGTCGATCAGGTGAAAGCCCGATCCGGCCCAGACCACAACGCCCACGATCAGAACAACGATGGGCAACAACAGGGCGCTGCGGCCACTGCCACCGCCGCCCTGATTATTGCCATTGTCATCGCCACCGTTGACCGAGCGAAGCTGGCGACGACCCAGCAGCCCGTTGAGCTTGTTGCGCAGTTTCCTGATCACTTCATCAAGATCAGGAGGTCCCCCACCCTGGTTATTATTGCCACCGCCGCCGCCGCGACGATCGCCACCACTCCAGGGATCCTGCTGGTTATTATTGCCGCCACCACCAGGCTCATTCCAGGCCATACATCTTCTCCACTGGGCAAGAGTTGCGAAACGCCAGTTTCATAACATCATTACGCGCCATTCTTACAGTAGCGCTTTGAATATCCGATCATCCTGATAATGCCGGAAGCGTCCCTATTTGTAGCATGTCGTCATACCGAAGACCTGAAATTCTTCCTGGCATGACAAAGTGGCGTTTTATTCCTGCCACTGTTCCCGGCCCTGCTCTGCCCGGGAGAGATAGTCGTCCGGATTCTCATCGGCGTGAGAAAGAAGACGCAACAGATCACGACGCGGCAGGCGAAGCTTTAAATGCGTTCTGCCCTCGTCATCATGGGTTTCTTCCTGCACTGCGCCATGGGAAAAGAGCTGAGCGCGCAGCCAGCCCTGAGAGGGCTCCAGCACCATCGAAGTTTCCACGATGTCCGTGGCCAGACGTTCGGAAAGGGCCTGCTCCAGCAGATCAAAGCCGGTGCCCTCTCGCGACGACAGCCAGACGGTGGAGACCGCCTCATCGGCACTACGCTCAAGACGTGGCGACATGCCCAGCAGATCGATCTTGTTCATGACAAGAAGTCTTGGCACCTCACCGGCGCCGATCTCGTCAAGTACAGCATTAACCTGCTCGATATGAGCATCTCGCTGCGGGTCGGCGGCATCAATGACATGCACCAGCAGGCTGGCTTCGGCCGCCTCCTGAAGCGTGGCACGAAACGCCTCGACCAGCTTGTGCGGCAGATGACGAATGAACCCGACCGTATCGGCCATGACGATAGGGCCAACATCGCTGATTTCCAGACGTCTGAGCGTGGGATCGAGCGTGGCAAAAAGCTGATCGGCGGCATAGACATCGGCGTTGGTCAGCGCGTTGAAAAGCGTTGACTTGCCCGCGTTGGTGTAACCCACCAGCGAGACCGACGGAATCTCTGCGCGCGTGCGTGAGCGGCGGTTCTGGTCACGCTGACTGCGAACCCGATCCAGACGCTTGTGAATGGCCTTGATGCGGCCACGCAGCAAGCGCCGGTCGGTTTCGAGCTGGGTTTCCCCGGGCCCGCGCAGCCCGATACCACCCTTTTGGCGCTCAAGGTGCGTCCAGCCCCGTACCAGACGGGTCGACATGTACTCGAGCTGGGCAAGCTCTACCTGCAGCTTGCCTTCATGTGTTCTGGCACGCTGTGCAAAGATGTCGAGAATCAGACCGGTACGGTCCAGTACCCGACACTGCAGGATCCGCTCAAGATTGCGTTCCTGAGAAGGCGAGAGAGAGTGGTTGAAGATGGCAAGCTCGGCGTGATGCGTACTCAGCATCTCGCGCAGCTCTTCGAGCTTGCCTTCACCAATCATTGTCTTGGGGCTGGGAGAGCGACGGCTGCCCGTCAGCAGCGATGCTGGTACGGCACCGGCGCTGCGTACCAGCTCCATGAACTCTGAAGTGTCTTCGCGCTCGGTACTGTCCTGGAAATCGATATGCACCAGGACAGCCGTTTCTCCCGAATCAGGGCGTTCAAAAAACAATCAGCGCCTCTCTATTGGGTTTCCTGACCGGGAGCAGCAGTATCCTGCGCCGGTAAACGGACGTTACGCGCAGGAACTACCGTCGAGATGGCGTGCTTGTAGACCATCTGACTGACGGTGTTGCGCAGCAAAATGACAAACTGATCGAAGGACTCGATCTGGCCCTGAAGCTTGATGCCATTGACCAGAAAGATGGAGACGGGGATACGCTCCTTACGCAGGATATTGAGATACGGATCCTGAAGGGATTGTCCTTTGGACATGTGGCTCTCCCAAAATATTAATTGCTGTATGTTTATCGGTTTTTAACTTGCTGCAAGCGCAAGAAAGATCCACGTCCCGGAGGCTCATGTGAGGCTCACTGGTAACCGATCATATTACGCTAAGTGCCGATGTCGCGCACGATTTTCAGTAGTCGTGGCACAATCCCGGCCTCCTGCGGGTCAAGCGACAAGGCGCCCGGCCAGCGCCGCAACCAGGTGATCTGGCGCTTGGCCAGTTGCCGGGTTGCGGTCAGCGCCCTGAACGCCATTTGGGGGCAGTCGTCACCGCGATCAAGTCCTTCCCATACCTGACGATAGCCCACGCTTTTCATTGAAGGTAAATCCGGACTTAAATCACCGCGTGCGCGAAGCGCTTTCACCTCTTCAACGAAGCCAGCGGCAAACATCTTGTCAAGACGCTGCTGGATACGCGCATGCAAAAGCGAGCGGTCGCCGGGCAGCAGCGCGATCGGATGCGGCGTAAACGGCAATGTGACACTCGACTGCCGCGCCCAGTGGGCGCTCAGCGTCTCGCCGCTGGCCCGATAGACTTCCAGCGCCCGCATGAGCCGCTGCGGATCGTTGGGATGCAGCCGCGCCGCAGCCTCGGGATCCACCCTTGAGAGCTCGGCGTGCAGCGCCCCGGGGCCGCCCTGCTCGAGCAGCTCGCTGAGTGACTGACGAATATCGGGGTCGGCCCGAGGCATATCAGCGACGCCTTCGGTGAGCAGCCGGAAATAGAGCATGGTCCCACCGACCAGCAGCGGCACCCGCCCTTGGGCGGTAATCTCTTCGATGCAGGAAAGCGCATCCTCGCGAAAAGCCACGCCCGAATAGGGTTCGGATGGATCACGAATATCGATCAGGTGGTGCGGGGCCCGGGCCAGCTCCTGCGCAGAAGGCTTGGCGGTTCCGATGTCCATGCCCCTGTAGACCAGCGCTGAATCCACGCTGACCAGCTCAACGCCCAGCTGCTCGTGCAGCTCGATGGCAAGGTCGGTCTTGCCGACCGCCGTGGGCCCCATCAACATAATGACCGGCGGACGCGATACGGCAACGCTCATGAGGTCATCCTACTGTCCACGCAGAAAAAGGCGGTCAAGGTCGCGCATCGACATCTCCGTCCAGGTCGGTCGACCATGATTGCACTGGCCGCTGCGCTCGGTGCGCTCCATGTCCCGCAACAAGGCATTCATCTCCTCGATTTCGAGACGTCGATTGGCGCGCACGCTGCCGTGACAGGCCATGGTCGAGAGCAGATCGAAAAGATGATCATTGACGACGCGGCTGCGGCCGTAACGCTCGAGCTCTTCAAGCATCTCGCGGACCAGTGCTTCAACGCCGGCGCTTTTCACCAGTGCCGGCACTTCCCGGATCAGCAGCGTTTCGGGGCCTGCCGCTTCAAGGGTGACGCCCATTGAGGCAATCGTTGCCTGCTCGCGCTCGGCAAGTTCGACCTGCGCGTCGCTGACCGACATCGACACCGGCACCAGCAGCGGCTGGGTATCGATACCCTCGCCCAGATACTGCGCTTTCATGCGCTCATAGGTGATGCGCTCGTGGGCAGCGTGCATGTCGACCACCACCATGCCGCGCTCGGTCTGCGACAGGATGTAGACCCCGTGAAGCTGTGCTACGGCATAGCCCAGCGGCGGCGCCCGCGTCTCATCAACCGATGGCGCAACCTGCGGTCGATCAAACCGGGCCGTGCCGGCAGCCGGCGGTGGCGCAGCGGCAGATGTCCCCTGCGAGTCGCGGCTGTCCTGCGCTGGCGTGCGCGAGGTCAGCAGTCGCTCCTCATGATCCGGATGCAGGGCACGATAGCCGGCCATGAACTCCCGAACCTGCTGTTCGCCCGGCCGCCCGGCGCCCTGATACTGCCCCGATGGCGATGCACCCACACCGGCGCGACCGGCAGCCTGTCCACTGGCCGCCTCGCCCAGCGCCATGCGCTGCTGATCAAAGCGAGGCTCGGGCGCCGGCGCAGCAGGGGCCTCGGGTTCCGGCGCGGCTTGCCCCTGCGGCCTGACCTCCGCCAGCGCCCGATGCAGGCTCGAAAACAGGAAGTCATGCACCAGCCGACCGTCTCGAAAGCGCACTTCGTGCTTGGTGGGATGCACGTTGACATCCACCCCGTAGGCGTCAAGATCCAGATAGAGCACAAAGACCGGATGGCGACCGTGGAAAAGCACATCGCGATAGGCCTGGCGCACGGCGTGCGCCACCAGTCGGTCGCGAATCACCCGGCCGTTGACGAAAAAGTACTGCTGATCGGCCTGGCTTCGGGTATGAGACGGCAGCCCCACCCAGCCCTTCAGCGCCAGACCGGTCGCAGCCATATCGATATGGATGGCGTTGTCCAGAAAGCTGCGCCCCAGCAGCTGAGCGATGCGCTTTTCCATCACCTTCTGGCTGTCGCCGCCCATCAGCTGATGCACGGTTTTTTGATTGTGACGCAGTACCAGATCGATATCCTGACGCGACAGGGCCAGCCGGCGGAAAGCTTCCTCGACGTGATTGAATTCGGTCTTTTCAGTACGCAGAAACTTGCGTCGCGCCGGCGTATTAAAAAAGAGATCGCGCACCGTCACGGTCGTGCCGCGCGGGTGTGGCGCCGGTGACAGACGCGGCGCCATCTCACGGCCCTCGGCAACCACCCGCCAGCCATTGACCGGGTCATCGCTGGTATTGGAATAGAGTTCGAGTCTCGACACGGCGCTGGTCGCCGCCAGCGCCTCGCCACGAAACCCGAGGCTTGCCACACCCTCGAGATCATCCAGCGAAGTGATCTTGCTGGTGGCATGGCGAGACAGCGCCAGCCCCAGGTCGTCGTGTTCGATACCGCTGCCGTTGTCGCGCACCCGGATGAGACGGCTGCCGCCGGACTCCAGCTCGATCTCGATGCGGGAACTACCGGCATCGATGGCGTTTTCCACCAGTTCCTTGACGACCGACGACGGACGCTCGACCACCTCACCGGCCGCAATCTGGTTGGCCAGACGCGGCGCCAGCGCCTGGATGCGGCGGGCCTCAACGACTGCTGTCTGGTTCATTCAGGCTCTCCTGTTGTCATCAACGACCTCGCCATCAGGGGATATTGAGCACCTGCCCCAGGCGCAGCACGTCGGTGTCCAGGTTATTCACCCGGCGCAGCGTGGCCAGAGAAACATTGTTGCGCGCCGCGATGCCGGACAGCGTATCGCCGGGCTGAACGCGATACTCGTTGGACCCGCCACCGCGATTCTGGTCACGCTGCCAGGCCAGCAGGCTGTCAGGCGGCGGACTGCGCGAGAAGTGTTGTCGAATGCCCTGGGCAATCGCATCGGCCAGCTTCTCCTGATGCGCCGGAGACTTGAGCAAGCGCTCCTCGGACGGGTTGGTCAAAAAGCCGGTCTCGACCAGAAGCGAGGGAATATCCGGCGACTTGAGCACCACAAACCCTGCCTGCTCGACGCGCGAGTGGAACAGCTTGTTAAACGTCGAAACACGACCAAGCACATCCGTACCGGCCGCCAGCGAATCGTTGACGGTGGCGGTCATGCTCAGATCCAGCAGCACACCACGCAGCACCTGATCCTTGTCATCGAGATTCAGGTCGCCATCGACCCCACCGATCAGGTCGGCGCGGTTTTCGCTTTGTGCCAGCCAGCGGGCGCGCTCGGACGTCGCGCCGTGCTGGGACAGCGCATAGACCGAGGTACCACGAGGGGAGCTCGAACCGCCGGCGTCGGCATGCACCGACACAAAGAAATCGGCATGGCGTTCACGAGCAATGCGCGTACGGCCACGAAGCGGAATGAAGGTGTCATCGCTGCGGGTCATGTAGGCCTTGAATCCGTCCATGGCATCCAGCTTGGTCTTGACCCGTCGACCGATCTGGAGAACCACGTTCTTTTCATGGGTGCCACCAGGGCCGGAAGCGCCGGGGTCCTTGCCACCATGACCGGGGTCCACCACCACGATAATATCGCGCCGCGGATGGGGCTTTGCCTGCTGACGCGACTCCGCGGTCGGCTCATTGCTGACCTGCTGTGTCGGCGGTGCGGTTTGCGTCGCACGGCTGCCGGCCAGTCGGCCACGTGCCGCCTGTTCCTGCTGCTGAATCATGGCGGTAATGGGGTCGTCGTCACCACTCGATGCCGCGGAAGGACGACTGCCACTCTCTCCGGGCGCCAGATCAACCACCAGCCGATAGCCATGACCACCCCCCGGGGGGAGCTTGAAAGCATTGGGCGTGGCCTGACGATCCAGCTCCACGACCACGCGCAGATCGGTGCCGTCGCGCACGCCGGAGCGGACGTCTCTCACCATGCCGCGCCCGTCAACGGCGCTGCCAAGCGTCGTATTCAGGGTGGTATTGGCCAGGTCGATCACCAGTCGTGCGGGGTTATCCAGGGTGAACACGTCAGCCTCGGCCTCGCTTGAGAGATCAAAGACCAGGCGTGTCCCGTCACTGTCGGTCCATTGACGGAGCCCCTCAAGCTGTGCGGCCTGAGCGGCGGTGGCCATGACACTCAACATGACCATGGCCAAAAGGGTCAAAAAAGCTGCCGGAAACTTCATCACTGCCTTATCACTGTATTGGTGTTCATGGCGGATGCGCCGGACATGCCCGACACGCGATCCCGGGCCCTCATGAAGGGTCCCGGGTCAACACCGCCAGTCGTTGCAGGGCCTGGACCCCATGGTCGCTGCCGGCTTCGAGCACCAGATGTCGCCCCTTGTCGATCAGCGACAGCGTAATGACAACATCGGCCGCAGGCAGCCAGCCTTCACCACGCACCGGCCACTCCACAAGCGTGAGCGCCTCGTCAGCCAGCATGTCACGCGCGCCCAGAAACTCGAGCTCTTCAGGGTCGCCCAGGCGATAAAGATCAAAGTGATACACCCGAGCGGTATCAAGGTCATAGGGCTCTACCAGCGTATAGGTCGGGCTCTTGACCGCGCCATCATGGCCCAGCGCACGCAAAACCCCACGGGCCAAGGTGGTCTTGCCGGCCCCCAGCTCGCCGTTGAGATAAACAATGCCGCGATGCTCGAGCGCCTCGGCCAGCTGATGTCCTATCGCCACCTGAGCGGCTTCATCGCCGGGTTCAAGGGTCATGGTTGTCTTGCTCACGATGTTTCACTTTTAACGGAGACGCGGCCTGCCGCGGTATCGGCAGGCCCTTGGGATAATGTCATCCTGTTACTTGCCAGGATTAGCGCGCCGGCGCGCGTAGCATGCCAGATCGCTTGCCAGCAGACCACGTTCGCCATGGTCACAGGCGGCATCATCCGCGGCCAGGCCATGAATCAAAACGCCACTGGCCGCCGCTTCCAGCGGTGACAGCCCCTGTACCAGCAGCGAGGCGATCATGCCGCCCAGCACATCGCCCATGCCCCCGGAGGCCATGCCCGGATTGCCAAAGGGACTGATAAAGCACTCATCAGCGCTTTCACCGCCGACCACCAGCGTGCCGGCGCCCTTGAGCACAATCACGCCACCGTAACGACGATGCAGGGCGAGTGCCGCCTGATAGCGATCGTTTTGCACCTCGGCCACGCTGCACGCCAGCAGCATGGCGGCCTCCCCTGGATGCGGGGTCAGGATCCAGTCATCACGATGCTCACCGCCGTAGCCCGCGGCCAGCAGATGAAGGCCGTCGGCATCCACAAGCCTTGGACCGGCAGCGTTCATGACGGCCTGCATCAGCCCCTGCCCCCAGGCACCCTGCCCCAGCCCCGGGCCAATCAGTACGGCGGTGGCCTTGTCGACCAGGTCTTCGATATCCAGGCCGTTGCGCGCCTCGCGCACCATCATCTCCGGGCAGCGGGTCAGCGCCGGTGCAATGTGGACAGCGGCCGTGGCCAGACTGACAAGCCCTGCGCCCAGCCGTGCGGCGGTTTCGGCGCTCATGATGGTTGAACCGCCAAACCCGGGCTGACCGCCGACCACCAACAGATGCCCGCAGTCGCCCTTGTGGGTCGTGGGACGCCGCCGGGGCAGCGTGTCATGAAGCCGCTCGGCCACAAGCAGCTCCCCCGTATACTCACTAGCCGCCAGCGTTGCCTCGGAGACGCTCAAGGGCGCAAGCACGATCTCGCCGGTAACATCGCTCGCTTGGCCGGTATACAGGCCAAACTTGCGTGCAATAAACGTCACCGTCAGATCGGCCTTGACCGTCTCGCCCAAAAGCGCCCCCGTATCAGCGTTCAGCCCTGAGGGAATATCCAGTGCCACCACCGGTTGTGAGGCTGAATTAATGCGCGCGATGGCCTCATCAAATGGAGAACGTATCTCGCCCCGGGTTCCGGTGCCCAGCAACGCATCGACAATCACGTCTGTTTCAGGTGATATCTCGACATCGTGATGCCAGTTATCGATGTTAACGCCGTTTTCGCGGGCCAGATGCACGGCGTCGGCGGCTTCACCCTGGAGTTCATCCGGCGCTCGCAGGGCCACAAGCTGCACCTCAAGTCCCTTTTGAAGCGCCAGCGCCGCCACGACATAGCCGTCCCCGCCGTTGTTGCCGCTGCCACAAAACACGCACAGATGTCGTGCCCGCGGCCAGCGTTCAACGATTGCTTCAAGGGCGGCCTGCCCGGCCTGCATCATCAGGGCAAACCCGGGCACACCCTGTGCCACGGTGCGTTGATCCAGTGTCTGTACCTGCCCTGCGCTGTAGAGTCGTGCGTTCGCCATCGTGGCTTTCTCCTTGCGGACCATCCATGTCATTGATTCTTGTCGGACAGGCAGAGTTGTGACCCCGCACACCCGGACGGGTTCCGGGCGCGCACGTCCTGTCACGGCAAAAGAGGCACCTGCCCCTTTGGTCTGCAGGTCCCTGCGCTGTCATACTAACCCGCTATATACCATGCCCTTTCTACCCGGCATCCATTACGTCCCCGTCACACCGAGCCTCGAGGCTCGAATGCCATGACCACTTCAAAGACTGTCAGAGCCGACAACGCCAGCGCCTCCGCAAGCGCCGACGCCGCCCAAGCGCTTGATCCCGCCGAGATGGCAGACAAACTGCGCGTCTGGGCGCGTGAGCTGGGCTTTCAGCAGCTGGGCATCACCGATACCGATCTCGACGCGCATGAAGCCTATCTGAACCGATGGCTCGAGGCGGGCTATCACGGCGAGATGGATTACATGGCGCGTCATGGCACCAAACGAACCCGCCCGGCCGAACTGGAGCCCGGCACGCTGCGCATTATCAGCGTGCGCATGGACTATCTACCGCCGGAAATCGAGAGCACGCGCGTGCTGGGCCAGCCGGAGCGCGCCTATGTGGCACGTTACGCGCTCGGTCGCGACTATCACAAGCTGATCCGCAAGCGCCTGACGCAGCTGGCCCAAAAGCTGCAACAGGAGATCGGTGATTTCGGCTTTCGTGCCTTCGTCGACTCGGCGCCTGTCATGGAACGGGCGCTGGCCCAAAAGGCCGGCATCGGCTGGTTCGGCAAAAACGCCATGATTCTCAACCCACAGGCCGGGTCGCTGTTTTTTCTCGGCGAGCTTTACACTGACCTGCCCCTGCCGGTGGATGAGCCCTTCAAGCGCGACCATTGCGGCAAATGCACCCGCTGCCAGACCTGGTGCCCGACCGGCGCCATCGTGGATGACAAGGTGATCGATGCCCGGCGCTGCATCTCCTATCTCACCATCGAAAAGCACGGCCCCATCCCGCTGGAATATCGCCGCGCCATGGGCAACCGCGTTTTTGGCTGTGACGACTGTCAGCTCGTCTGCCCCTTTACCCGTTTCACGCGTGCCACGCGAGAGAAGGATTTTGCCCCGCGCCACGCACTCGACCGCGCCCGGCTGGTCGATCTGTTCAACTGGAGCGAGCCGGAATTTCTCGAGCACACCCAGGGCAGCGCCATTCGCCGGCTGGGCTATGAGCGCTGGCTGCGCAACCTGGCCGTGGGCCTGGGTAACGCGCCCTTCAGCGAAGAGATCGTCACAGCGCTGCGAGCGCGGCTGGCCTGGCCCAGCGATCTGGTGCGCGAGCACGTACGCTGGGCACTGTCAGAGCAGGTTCTAAAACGAGACGAAGGCCGGGAGGTTTCCGACCCGCCGCTGATCGAGGCAGGCTACAGCGATATCATCGCGCGAGCGCCCGCCTGATCCAGGGAAGGCTTAAAGCGCCAGCAGATGCGTTCGGTAGTGACGCAGCTCCTCGATGGAGTCGCGAATGTCGTCGAGTGCCAGATGGGTGCCCTTTTTGGTGAGGCCCTCAAGCGCCGCCGGTTTCCAGCGCCGTGCCAGCTCCTTGAGCGTGGAGACATCCAGATTGCGGTAGTGGAAAAAGGCTTCCAGCGCCTGCATCTCGTGCTGCATGAACCGCCGGTCCTGATGGACGCTGTTGCCGCACATCGGCGAGGCGCCCTTGTCGATGTGCTGTTCCAGAAAGCGCAGGGTCGCCTGTTCGGCCTCCTGCGTGGAGACCGGGCTCTGACGTACCCGTTCGGTCAGCCCCGTGCCGCCATGGGTGCGGGTGTTCCAGTCATCCATCAGCGCGAGCTGCTCATCGCTCTGGTGAATGGCCATCACCGGGCCTTCGGCGATGATGTTGAGCTGGCTGTCGGTGACGATGGTGGCGATCTCGATAATGCGGTCCCGCGCCGGATCCAGACCGGTCATTTCGAGATCGATCCAGATCAGACGTTCGTTTTGAGTACTCATGACACTTTCCGGATAGACTTGAAGGGAGATTCCTCCCGATGCCCCTGAACGGGCCGGGATGAAACGCGAATGCCCTCAAGCGTACAATTGCGCGACGCTTTCCACCAGCCGGGATCGGTGCCGGTGCGCAAGCCCACGACAGTCCGGGAGTTTCATGAGTCAACGCAAGTTATCCCGCCAGCAGCGCTGGCGTGTCGAGAAGGTCCAGGCCGAGCGCATCAAACGCGCCGAAAAGCGCGAACAGACCGATCAGCGCCAGCTGGCGGAGGGCGAGTACGGCCCGGAGCAGCTAGGGCGGGTGGTGGCCCACTTTGGCCGCAACATGGAGGTGGAAGGCACCGATGGCGTGCGCCACCTGTGCCATCTGCGCGCCAATCTTGACACCCTGGTCACCGGTGACCGGGTCAGCTGGCGCGAGGCAAGCGATGGCAGCGGCGTGGTCGAGGCGCGCCTGGAGCGTTACTCGACGCTGGAGCGTCCGGATGCCCGCGGCCGGCTCAAGAGCGTGGCGGCCAACATCGATCGCATCATGATCGTGTTTGCCGTCGAGCCCGAACCCCACCCCTTTTTGATCGACCGCTATCTGGTCGCCGCCGAGGCCACCGGCATTGCGCCGGCGCTGGTGCTTAACAAGATGGATCTGCTCGATAAGCACCACATGCTCCATGCGCTTGCCAGCCGCTACCGCACGCTGGGGTATCCGGTCATCGGCGCCTCGACCCGACGTGACGGCGGCCTTGAGGATCTGATTGCCGCCATGGATGACACCACGGCGGTGTTCGTCGGCCAGAGCGGTGTGGGCAAGTCGTCGCTGATCGATGCGCTGCTGCCCGATGAGTCGCTGGCCGTGGGCGAGCTCTCCGTGGACACGCGCAAGGGCCGCCACACCACCACCACAGCCCGGCTTTATCACTTCAGCCAGGGCAGCGGCGCCCTGATCGACTCCCCCGGCATCCGCGAGTTCGGTCTGGGCCATCTCGATGAGCAGGAGGTCGAAAACGGCTTTATCGAATTTCGCCCCTGGCTTGGCCACTGTCGTTTTCGTGACTGTCGCCACCGCCAGGAGCCCGGCTGCGCCATTCTGGCCGCAGCCGAGCGCGGCGAGATTCTGCCCGAACGACTGGAGAGCTTTCGCCGCATCGTCCACGAGCTCAATGCCCCGCCCCGATAATCCCTCAAGGTGCTGAGCAGGCGCAAAAAAGGGCCGCCCGAAGGCGGCCCTTTCAACGCATAATGGCGCAAACACCCTACTCCTGAAACAGCAACAGCAGCGACAGCGCGGCCAGAATCCACATGGTCGGGCGAATTTCGTGACGCTTGCCAACGCCTGCCTTGACCACCACAAACGCCAGAAAGCCAAAGACCACGCCGTGGGTGATCGAGTAGGTCAGCGGAATCAGGATCATGGCGATAAAGGCCGGGATGGCATCATCAAACTCGTACCAGTTGATGTGGCGAATCGGGTCGAGCATGAACACCCCCACCATGATCAGCGCCGGCGCCGTGGCGATCGAGGGCACCAGTGACAACAGCGGCGACAGAAACAGAAACGGCAGAAAGAGCAGCGCCGCCGTCACCGCCACCAGTCCGGAACGCCCGCCCTGGCTGATGCCTGCCGCCGACTCGACATAGGCATTGGCCGGGCTGGTGCCCAGCGGCGCCGAAATCACCGCCGACATGGCATCCACCATCATGGACTGGCGAATATTGCGCGGCTCGCCGTTGCGATCGAGCAGCTTGCCGGCATGGCACACGCCCACAAACGTCGATAGGGCGTCAAAAAACGTGGTGAACAACACCACGAAAATGAACGGCCAGTAGATGACATTGAGCGCCCCGATCAGATCCAGCTGCCCCACGGCGCTGAAATCCGGCAGGGCAAAGATGCCTTCGAAATTGACCAGTGTCGCACTGCCCGTGGGAGAAAACGCGCTGGCATCGCCCCAGAGCCGCCCGATGGCCGCGGCCATCACCGTGGTTGTCACAATGCCGATGATCAGTGCGCCCGGCATGTTGCGCGCCACCAGCACAGCCGTGATGGCAAGCCCGATCAGAAAGGTCACAAGCGTCGGCGACATCTCGCCCAGTCCCACCACGGTGGCCGGATTGCTGACCAGAAAGCCCGCATTGACCAGGCCAATGACCGTAATGAAAAGCCCGATGCCACAGGAGATCGCATAGCGCAGCTGTGCCGGAATGGCATCAATGATGTAGCGGCGCACGTTGAATACCGCCAGCACGGCAAAAAGGATGCCTGCCCAGAACACGCAGCCCAGCGCCGTCTGCCAGGGGATCCCCGCGCCGATGACCATCGTGTAGGTAAACAGCGCGTTGATGCCCATGCCCGGTGCCACCAGGATGGGGTTGCGCGCATAGAGCCCCATCATCAGACTGCCAAAGAAGCTGACCAGCACGGTCGCGGTCAGGGCACTGGCAAAGGGAATGCCGGCCGCACTCATGATGGTCGGATTGACCACAATGATGTACATGGCCGCCAGAAAGGTGGCAATACCGGCCAGGATATCGCGACGCACGCTGCTGCCCTGACTTGTTATTTTAAAAAATGATTCGAGCACGCTGACTCTCCACTTGCACTGTTGTTCGTCCTGATACCTGATGAATGGTCGATACGTCGTTGCAGGTCATGTTGTCAAAACATCGCTGTTCCTGAAGACCGGCATTGCCACCGTTCGCGAGGTGCCATCGAGTGTGCAATGCTTGGGCCATGTTAACCCGCGCGCGCCGCTGAAAGGAGAGTGAGGATGTCACAGGATGAGGCAAGGTTCCCTCGAATCATCGAGCCCCGGGCGCTGTCTGCGCATCTTGACGCCCCCGATCTTTTGATCATCGATGTCCCGGCCAACGCTCAAAGCTATCGTGATGGCCACGTGCCGGGGGCGGTCTTTCTCGATTACCGCCGTTTGCTGTCGGGTCAGCCGCCGGTTGCCAATGACATCCCTGATGAAGCGGCCCTGTCGACGCTTTTTTCAGAGCTTGGCCTGACACCACAGACCCATGTGATCGTCTATGACGATGAAGGTGGCGGCTGGGCCGGCCGACTGGCCTGGACGCTGACCCTGCTGGGACATGATCGGTGGTCCTATCTCAACGGCGGCATTCACGCCTGGAAGGGAGATGACCTGCCCGTGGCGGTTGAAGAAACAACTCCTGCGCCCTCGCGGTTTGAGGCGCGTATTGAACGCCCGGAACTGATCATCGATCGCGAAGAGCTGATCGAGCGCCTTGAAGACCCGACGCTTGCCATCTGGGATGCCCGCAGTCCCGATGAATACGACGGGGTCAAGGGCAACAACCAGCGGCTGGGCCATATCCCCGGCGCGGTCAATCTGGAATGGACCGACACCATGGATAAAAACCGGCAGCTGCGCCTGCGCGACCTGTCGGAGCTGGTCAGTGACCTTGTTGCCATGGGCATCGACGCAGAAAGCGAAATTGCCACCCACTGCCAGAGCCATCACCGCAGCGGCCTGACCTGGATGATCGGTTACACGCTGGGCTACAACATTCGCGCCTACCCCGGCTCGTGGCAGGAGTGGGGCAACCGGGACGACACGCCCATCGAGACCTGATGACCCGCCCCTGCCGGCCATGGGCTTGAGCCTCCGGCAGGGGTATGCAACATTGCCCTCACTCATTACTGCCTTGTGGTGCTCCTTTTGAATCGTGATCGTCTGTTTGCCCTGCTGCAATATCCGCTGCCCCAGCACGCCATCTCCCGACTGGCGGGACAGTTTGCCGATTCGCGCACGCCCTGGATTCGCGATACGTTCATCCAGCGCTTTGCCCGTCACTATGACGTTGACATGAGCGAAGCCCTCAATCCCGATCTGAGCAGCTACAAGAGCTTCAACGAGTTCTTCACCCGGCCGCTGCGCCCCGATGCCCGCCCGATCGACTCAGGGATCGTCTCCCCGGCCGACGGCGTGCTCTCACAGTTCGGACGCATCGATTACGGCACGCTCATGCAGGCCAAGGGCCACGCCTACTCGCTGACCGCCCTGCTCGGCGGTGACGAAGCCGCCGCGACCGAGCTGCGCGACGGCAGTTTCGCCACGGTCTATCTCTCCCCGCGGGATTATCACCGCGTGCACATGCCGCTTGAGGGGCGTTTGATCCGCACCATCTACGTGCCCGGCCGGCTCTTTTCGGTCAATCAGGCCACCGCCCGCGAAGTGCCGGGCCTTTTTGCCCGCAACGAGCGGCTGGTATGTCTGTTCGAGACCGAGCTGGGGCCCATGGCGCTGGTGCTGGTAGGGGCGATGATCGTCGCCGGGATCGAGACCGTCTGGGCCGGCCAGGTCACACCGCAGTCCCGCCAGCCCCAGGGCACTGCCTGGAACAACGCCGATGTCACACTGGGCAAGGGCGATGAGATGGGCCGCTTTCATCTGGGGTCCTCTGTCGTCATGTGTCTGCCAAAGGCCTACACCTTCAACGACAGCCTGACACCCGGCATGAAGATTCGTCTGGGCGAGCAGCTCGCCCCTGATCCCGACATTCCGGCCGATACGCTCACGCCCGAAGAGCTGGCCTGAGCCCTGAATCAATTCGTCGAACAAGGGCGGCCTGTCCTGCTCAGAACGGGCCGTCTTTTTTAAACGCATCGGGCAGCGCATTGATCCAATCGCTGGTGGCCGCTTCATAAGCGCTCGCCAGCGCCAGCATGGCGCGCTCGGCCCGGTGACGCCCGATCAGTTGAATCCCCATCGGCAACCCCATCGGGCCAAGTCCTGCCGGCAGACTGATCACCGGACAGCCGGACAGCGAACCGGGAATCACCACTTCCATCCAGCGGTGATAGGTATCCATCGACCGCCCATTGATCTCGGTGGGCCAGCGCTTTGCCACCGGAAAGGGAAAGACCTGCGCCGACGGCAGGGCCAAGTAATCAAAGTGCTCGAACAGCTCGAGCAGGCAGGCATACCAGCGACTGCGAATTCGATTGGCCTCCAGCACCTGCATGGCCGAAAGGGCCACACCTCGCTCGATTTCCCAGCACGCCTCCGGCTTGAGCGCATCTCGACGGCTGTCGTCCTGCCATATGGACGCCAGATTGCCGGCCACGGACCACTGTCGCAGCACCTGCCAGCTTGACCAGAGCGAGTCCGGATCCATCTCCGGTGTCACATGTTCTATCTCGCAGCCCAGCGCTTGAAAGACATCCAGTGCTTTTTCACACAGGGGTACAATGCCCTCTTCCATCGCCAGGTATCCCTGCCAGTCACCGATCCAGCCGATGCGGGCACCGGCGGGCGGTGCATCAAACGGCGGCAGCAAAAGCCCGGGGTCTTCGGCAATGGAGAGCGGCACGCTCGGATGGGGGCCGGCCTGAAGGGAGAGCAGTCGAGCCAGATCCGCGACGCTGCGCGCCATCGGCCCGGCCGTTGAAAGCTGCTGACCGAAATTATCGCCGGTTGAAAGTACCGGCACACGACCAAAGGATGGGCGCAGGCCGAACACGTTATTGAATGCTGCCGGATTGCGCAGCGACCCCATCATGTCGCTGCCGTCGGCGACCGGCAGCATGCGACAGGCTAGCGCCGCGGCCGCGCCGCCGCTGGAACCACCGGCACTCAGCGCTGGCTGCCAGGGGTTTCGAGTCGCGCCGAACACTTCATTGAAGGTGTGTGAGCCCAGCCCGAACTCGGGCGTATTGGTCTTGCCGATAAAAAGCGCCCCGGCTTGTCGCATTCGACCTGCCATCAGGCTGTCGCGCTCGGCGATCTGTCCGGCAAGAAGCGGCGAGCCCATGCTGGTGGGCAGCCCCTTCGCATCTGTTAGATCCTTGATCGCCTGAGGGATGCCGTGCAGCCAGCCACGGCTTTTGCCCTGCTGCAGTTCAAGATCGCACTGGCCGGCTTCCTTGAGCAGCACATCATCGGCACGGCGTGACACTATGGCATTGACCCGCGGGTTGCAGCGATCGATATGGGCCAGATAGGCGCGCATGACCTCGCGACACGAGACCTCGCGCGCATGAATCGCCTCTGACAGCCTGGAGGCGTCCCAGCCAACGATCTCGCCTGGAAGATCAGCGACCGCGTCGTGGTGAATCATGGAACACTCCCTCTGAATTGAACACTCGAACTAAAAAGTGAGCGAGCCGTTAGAGGACTTCCCCGCCCAGGCGCCGCTCGGCAATACGTGCCAGAAGGCTCGCGCCAACCGGCAAAATGCCGTCATCAAGTGTGAAGGCCGGGTTATGCACCGGCACATTGCCGGCATGCCCCACCCAGCAGTAGGCGCCCGGCACCACCTTGAGCATGTCGGCGAAATCCTCGCTGCCCATCATCGGACGCGACAGCTGTGTCACCCCCGTTTCACCCACGATGTCACGCGCCGCCAGTGCCAGCGACGCCGTCTGCTCGGGATGGTTTTCCAGCACCGAAAAGATATTGCGAATATCGACCTCGATCTCTACTGAGTAGGCACTGGCGATCCCGGCTGCCAGCTCTCTGATGCGTTGATGCACCAGGTCGGCAACCTTGTCATCAAGGCTTCGGATCGTACCGGAGAGCGTGGCCGACTGCGGAATGACGTTATAAGCCGCACCCGAATGAATCTGGGTAATGGAGAGCACTGCGGCATCCAGTGGATGCGTATTGCGGCTGACGATGCTCTGCATGGCCTGGGCCAGCTGGGTGGCAACCACGATGGGATCGCGGGCATTGTTGGGCTGCGCCCCATGACTGCCGCAGCCGTGGATATGAATATCGAAAAACTCGGCGCCTGCCATCGCCTTGCCACTGAGTATCCCGACCTGGCCATGGGCAAGGTGAGGCGCGTTGTGCAGAGCGTAGATTTCATCGCAGGGGAAACGCTCGAAAAGTCCGTCGGCAAGCATTGCCCGTGCGCCACCAAGCCCCTCTTCGGCGGGCTGAAAGATCAACACCACCTGTCCGGCAAAATCAGGGTGCACGGCGAGATGGCGGGCAGCGCCGAGCAGCATGGTGGTGTGACCATCATGCCCGCAGCCGTGAAAGCGCCCGGCATGACGCGACGCAAAGGCAAGCCCGGTCTCTTCTTCCATGGGCAGAGCGTCCATGTCCGCGCGCAGGCCGACCGAAAGGCCCGGCCCCTGTCGCCCTTCGATGATCCCGACCACCCCGGTCTGACCGATACCAGTATGCACCTCGATGCCCAGCGCCTGCAGATAATCCGCAACAATGCCGGAGGTGCGCTGCTCCTCGAACCCGATCTCCGGATGAGCGTGAATATCCTGACGAATACGGGTCATCTCGTCTGAAAACGCTTCAATGTCTGCCATGATGGTCATGACCAGCTCCTGTTGGTTTTGTTGGTATTAACGACCTGAAACTCGAATGATGCGATTCAAGGCGTAAAGGGCACGCCCAGCGGTGAGGTCCTGATCCCCGGGCGCAGCCGCTGCCAGGGCAGTGTCGACGGATCCACCGCCATGGGCCCGGGCGCGGCACAGACCAGAATCGCCCGCGCAATCGGGGCAAAATCGGCGCGAAAATGCACCGAGCTTTTGTTGACCAGAATATGCTGCGCCCGGGGCTCGATGCCGACCGAGCGATACATGGCTTGATCGGCCATCTGCGCCTTGCGACTGACCACAACTACCCGCACATCTTCGATGCGAAGACAGGCCGATGGCCCCATGTCCAGACGCGCGCCGCCATAGTAAGGGCCGGCCGCGACAAATCGACCATCGGAAAGCGCCTCCACCACAAACGAGGCCCTGAGCGGGGCATCGCCCTCGATGCCCGAGCGCCCGCCCAGCGAGAGATCAAGCAAGGCCCCGACCCCGGCCTCGTGCGCTGCGCGCGCTGCTTGTGGATCAAAGATATTGCCAATGGCCGCACCACCGGCACCGCAGGCGATCAACGCTCTGAGCATGCCCATGGTGTCGGAATTGCCGCCCGCCCCGGGATTGTCCTGCGTATCGGCAATCACTATGGGTGCCGATGACTCACCGGCCAGGCACATCGCCTCAAGCACGCCCTCCTCGGGTGTCAAGACGCGACCGGCAAAGGCCGTTTCCTGCGCATTGATGTCGGCTACCAATGCGTCAGCGACACGATCCACCCTGACCTGATCCTCGCCATAGACCAGCACGCTCGGGCCACAGTCGGGAATGTCGGCGGCTGGAAAGCCGGTCAGAAACGACACGGACAATAGGGGTGGTTTATCCAGCTTCTCGATATCAGCATAGAGCCCGCGACACGGCTGCTCATCGGTGCACTGCCAGGCGATCGGCATCAAAAAATCAAGCTGGCGAAATGCCTTTTTCGGTCGCCCTTTCTGCTCAAGCAACGCCGCCATGGCGGCCGCACAGCGCCGGCCGGTCTCGGCCATGTCGACGTGTGGGTAGGTGCGATAGGCAATCAGCATGTCGGCCTCATTCACCATTAAAGGTGTGACATTGCCATGCAGATCCAGTGACGCCACGATCGGTATCTGCGGCCCGACCAGCGCCCGCACCCGTCGCAGAATCTCACCTTCGCCGTCATCCAGATGAGTCGTCACCATGGCGCCGTGCAGATCGAGATAGACACCCGCCAGCGGCATGGCATGCTCAAGATCGATGAGCAGACGAGCAACGATATGTTCGAAAGCATCCTCGGTAACATGGGCCGACGGGCTGGCCGTGGTCCAGAGAGTGGGCAACAGCGTCCAGTCCTTCTCGCGCGCGGCATCCATGAACCCACACAGTCCGACATTGCTGTCGGCCAGAGCTGAAAAAAGCGCCTCACCGCGTGTCAGCGGCGCCATGCCGCCGCCTTCCAGAAAATCATTCAGCGTGGCCGGGCTGGGCGCGAAGGTGTTGGTTTCATGGAGGAACCCGCCAATGGCCATACGGGGTGGCGCCATGTTCTCTTCCTTTCTCATGCCTTTTGTGCTCCCGGGGCCAGTCCTGTCGAAAAGGCATCGGATGAGCGCGGCTCCGACACGTCATCAAGCGGTTGAAAGGCCGCAAAGTCCCACTGCCGGCCCGGCGCGGCGGCCATCAGTGACCGGGTATAGGCATGCTCCGGCGCCCCCAGCACTCGCGCCGTCGGCCCATACTCGACCACACGGCCCTTTTGCATGACCATGACGTCATCGCAGACCTGGGCGGCCACCCGCAGGTCATGGGTGATAAACAAAACGGCCACGCCCATGCGCGTTTGAATATCTTCCAGAAGGGTCAGCACCTGCGCCTGCACCGATACATCGAGTGCTGACACCGCCTCATCGGCCACCAGCACATCGGGCTCCATCGCCAGTGCCCGGGCAATGGCGATGCGCTGGCGCTGACCGCCGGAAAACTGATGTGGGTAGCGCGTCATCGCCTCTCCCGACAGACCGACCATGATCAGAAGCGCCTCGGCCTGCTTCAGAGCCTGTGTTCGCGAGGTGCCGTAGTTGACCGGCCCCTCGATCAGGCTCTCACCGATGGTCAACCGCGGATTGAGGGAGCGAAACGGGTCCTGAAAGATCATCTGGATCCGCTTTCGATGCGGCTTCAGTGCCGCGCGCCCAAGCGTTGAGGTATCGCGCCCCATAACCCGCACGCCGCCGCCCGTGGGCTCGATCATGCGCATCACGCAGCGTGCTACAGTGGACTTGCCGGATCCGCTTTCACCGACAATGCCCAGAGTGCGCCCCCGGGTCAGGGTAAAGCTGACATCGCTGGCCGCTGCCGTGCGCGTGTCCTGTTGGCCCCTCAGCCGTGCCCAGCGCGAATGCCGGCCATAGCATTTCTCCAGCTCGATCGCCTCGAGCACGATTTCGCGCTCGGTGACCGGCCGGGGCGGGCGGGGCTGCAGGCCGGGCACGGCCATCAGCAGGGAGCGGGTGTAGTCCGTCAGCGGGTGTCGTAACAACGCCTGTACCGGCTGCGTCTCGACCACTTCACCGTGACGCATGACACAGACGCGATCGGCGATATCGGCCACCACACCCATGTCATGGGTAATGAACAGCACCGAGGTGCCGTGACGCTCCTGAAGCTGTCGAATCAGCCAGAGGATCTGCTTTTGGGTGGTGACATCCAGCGCCGTGGTCGGCTCATCGGCGATCAGCAACCGGGGTTCGAGTACCAGTGCCATGGCAATCATGATGCGCTGGCGCTGCCCGCCAGAGAGCTGATGCGGCCAGCTGGCATACATCCGCTCGATATCCGGCAGCTGTACCTGCTCCAGCATATCGAGAACGCGCGTACGACGTTCACCGGCCGTGGTCCCCTTGCGATGCATGACCAGCACTTCCTCGATCTGCTCGCCAACCCGCATCAAGGGGTTGAGCGCCGTCATCGGCTCCTGGAAGATCATGGCAATGCGACTGGCGCGCAGCTCGCGCAGTCGGGCAGACGACAGCGTTAAAAGCGGGGTCTCCTCCAGATAAATGTCACCGCCACGGTGTTCGAGCACGCCCCTGGGTAAAAGCCCCATGATGCTCAGCGACGTTACCGACTTGCCCGAGCCCGATTCCCCCACCAGACACAGGGTTTCGCCGGCGGTGATATCAAAACTCACACCCTTGAGAATGTTCCGGTCAGGCTGGGTGTGACTCGACACGACCAGGTCCCGGACTCTGAGTACCCTATCGGACGACATCGCATGAGCGTCTTTTGAAAGAGCGGCTTTCGAAGCAGTCATTGGCCACCTCCACGCTTTTGCAGTCGGGGATCAAGATGATCACGGGCCGCATCGCCCAGCAGATTGATGGACAAAATGCACAGCGACAGCATCAGACCGGGCCAGAAGATCAGACCGGGCTTGATCTGAAAGTAGGTACGCCCCTCCGACATGATGTTGCCCCAGGTGGGTGTTTCCGTGCCTAGCCCCGCCCCCAGAAAGGAAAGAATGGCTTCGGTCAGAATGGCCGAGGCGCAGATATAGGTGCTCATGACGATCAGCGGCGCCAGGGTATTAGGCATCAGGTGTCGCCACATGATGACCGGCAGACTGCTGCCCAGCGACACCGCAGCCTCGACGTAGGGTTCCTCTCTTGCCGAGAGCACCACAGAGCGTACCAGCCTGACCACCCGAGGGATTTCAGGCACGGTAATGGCAGCCATCACTGTCCATAGACTGGCACTGGTGAGCGAGACAATCGCGATGGCCAGCAACACGCTGGGAATCGCCATCAGCCCGTCCATGACGCGCATGATCAGCGTGTCCAGCGCGCGAAAGAAGCCGGCCAGAATCCCCAGCGGCAGGCCGATCACCACGCTGATCAGGGCGCTGCCGATACCCACGATCAGCGAAATGCGCGCGCCGTAGAGAATGCGTGAGAGCAGATCGCGCCCGTAGGCATCACTGCCCAGCCAGTAGTCATCACCGGCTGGCTTGAGACGCTCGGCAGGCGACATGGCCAGCGGGTCGTGCGGGGCAATCCACGGGGCCAGCACGGCCACAAGCATGATAAGTGCAAGGCACAGGGTGGCGGTCGTGACCATCCAGCCGGGGCGATGGGTCGGCCAGAGTCGCCAGCGACGCTCGGGCACTGGACCGGCGACGGCCGTAGGAGCAGGTGTATTCATTGGTAGCGAATCCTCGGGTCGAGCAGCGCATAGGAGAGATCGATCAATAGATTGATCACGACATATACCCCGCTGGTGACCAGGATCAGTCCCTGAATAACGGGATAGTCCCGGGAGAGAATGGCATCCACGGTCAGGCGGCCAAGCCCTGGAATGTTGAACACGCTTTCAGTGACCACAACGCCTGTGATCATTAACGCAAACCCCGTCCCGATCACCTCGAGAATCGGTACCCCTGCGTTGCGCAGGGCGTGTCGAAACAGCACGCGTCGCTCGCTGGCGCCCTTGGCATGTGCCGTGCGGATATAGTCTTCGCCCAGCACATCCAGCATGCTGGCCCGCGTCATGCGGGCAATCAGGGCGATATAGATGGTCGAGAGCATCATGGCCGGCAGCAGGGCGTGCTCGAGAAAGGCCCAGAGCCCGTCTTCGCTGAGGCGGCGAAAACCCTGCACCGGCAGCCAGCCCAGATCGATGGCCAGCAGCTTGATCAGCAGATAGCCGATCACGAATACCGGCACCGAAAACCCCACGACCGACAGCGCCATGATGACCCGATCAATCAGGCTGCCGTGTTTCCAGGCGGCCAGCACGCCCATCGGCACCGCCACCAGCACCGAGAGCAGCATGCTGAACACGGCCAGGCTGACGGTGGGCTCAAGACGCTGGGCCATCAGCGTCGTGACCGGCAGACCGGACATTAGCGACGTGCCGAAATCACCCTGCAAAAGCTCTCCCGCCCACCGGAAAAACTGGATATGCATGGGCTCGTTGAGTCCCAGCGCCTCGCGAATGCGCGCCAGCTGTGCAGGCGTTGCCATGTCACCGGCGATGATGGCCGCCGGGTCGCCGGGTGACAGACGCAGCAGTAGAAAAACAAACAGGGCGACAATGACCATGACAGGCACGGCCGCCAGGGTCCGCTTCAGACAGTAACCGAGCATGGGAACACCTCTGCAGACACGGGAAACACCAATACCGGGTCAGCCGCGCCATCTACCCCTCGCGCGACAGGTTCCAGAACACCGGCATCGGCGCATGCAGCACCCCAGTTAGATCACTGCGCCAGGCAGAAGGCGTGGCGTACTCTCCCAGCGGTATGTAGGTCACCTGCTCAAAGGCATGCGCCTGAAGACGCTCGGCAATCTCCTGGCGCGCCTCATCGGTCTCGGCTTTGGCAAACGCCTCGCGCAGGTCCTCAAGCGTCTCGTCCTCGGGCCAGCCAAACCAGCCGCCGTCGCGTCCACGACCGTTGAGCATGGGGTTGACCAGAGGGTTCCAGACTTCCGGCAGAGCCCAGTTGGTAAAGAAGATGTTCCACCCGCCCTGATCCGGCGGCTGCTGGCTGGCACGACGGGTTACCAGGGTCTGCCAGTCCATCGGCTGCAGATCAACCGTGAAACCAGCGCGTCGCAAAAGCTGTGCGGCGATAACCGGCTGCGGGCTGACCGTCGGGGAGTCCGTTGGCTGCAGCATGACCACGGGTGTGCCGTCATAGCCGGCCTCTTCCAGCAGCGTCTGCGCCGCCTGAGCATCGCCCTTGTCGATCAGCGATGCCGGCGCCCCGGCCTCCGTATCCAGCGGTGTCGAGCAGCCGTACATGGAAGGACAGGTCGAGTAATACTCGGGATTGCCCACCAGCGAGGCCAATACATCGGTCTGGTTCAGGGCCATCAGCGCTGCACGCCGAATGTCGGGATTATCAAAGGGGGGATAGAGGAAATTGAGCCGGCCCATGGTCTGGCTGCCCAGCTCGTTGAGGTTTTCCACCACGATATCGGCATTGGCCTGCAGGATGGGCAGCAGGTCGATGGAGGGCGACTCGAGAAAATCGATTTCGCCAGTATTGAGCGCATTGAGTGCGGTCTGGGCATCACTCATGTTGATCCACTCGACGCGATCGACGTTTACTATCTTGCCACCGGCCAGCCAGCTGGCCGGCTCATCGCGCGGGACATAGTCCTCGAACTTCTCGTAGACCACGCGATTGCCCGGGTCATAGTCCCCGGCCACGAAGCGAAACGGCCCGGATCCGACCTGGTCTTCAACGCTCAACATCTCATCGGGCGACGTTTCGGCCACCCGGGTGGGCATGACAAAAAGCGGTATCGAGGAGGGTTTGGCCATCAGCTCGAGGACGTAGGCGAAGTCGGAAGACAGCGTCAGGGTCACGGTCTTAGCATCGGTGGCCTCGATACTGTCGACATGATCCATCAGCATCTGACCGCCTCCATCGCGCGCGGCCCAGCGCTGGATGGAGACAACCACATCGCCGGGTGTCACGTCGCCGCCATCATGCCATTTGAGACCGTCTCGCAAGGTGAAGGTGTAGACCCTGCCGTCATCCGAGACCGACCAGTCCGCCATCTGCGGCTGCGGCTGAAACGCCTCGTCCATGCCCAGCAGGGTATCGAAGATCATGTAGCCATGATCGCGGGTGATGTGGGCCGTGGTCGCCACCGGGTCAAGTACACGCAGTCCCGAGTGCATCACGGCGCGGATGGTTTCTGCCTGCACCGGCGTGGCCAGTAGCGGCATGGCACTGATCGCGGCGGAGGCCATCAGACCATATGCGGCGCCTTGAGCGCCTTTCTGGAGCTCTTTGAGCGGTATCATGGTGCGTCCCTCGTTGAATATTGTTATGTCGTGACATGTCTTGAGCCATCGCTTGTTGTTTTTGGATGCGATGAGCCATGGCATGCGACCACGGGGATCAACCCGGCAGCGACACCGCACTGCACGAGTCACTTTCAGCATAGCGAGGGCGCAGGGGGAAGCAATGCCATTGGCAGGAAGGCAGTGTTGCTCCAAAGGCAACACTAATGGATAGTAGACAAAGCGTTTTCATGATCGCGCCTGAAAGACCAGCACAATAAAAAGGCCGTCTGCCCCGGTGCAGACCATCGCAGGAAAATGCCCATGTCTATCGTTCAGGAACAGCTGTTCAGTCAGCTCAGTCCGCGCAGTATTCATTACTTCAATGAAGCCATTGCGGCAGGCTCCATCCGCAGTGCTTCCGATCGACTGGATATCGAGCCTTCCGTCATCAGCCGACAGATCCGCCAGCTGGAACAGTGTCTTGGCATGTCGCTCATGGAGCGCCACGGTCGCGGGGTCAGACCGACCGAGGCGGGAGAGCTGTTGTCCGACTTTCATCGAGAACGTCAGGCCTCCGAGCAGAGCCTGCTGGGAAAGCTGGCCGCGCTGGATGGCCTCGAACGCGGCCAGATCCGACTGTCGATCAGCGAAGGCTATAACGACATTCTTGCCGGTGGCGTGCTGGGCAGTTTCAGTACCCGCCATCCTGCCCTGCAGATCACCCTGATGCTGGCCAGTGTCAATGGAGTGGTACGACAGGTCTTTGAAGGCCAGGCGCATCTGGGCGTGGCCTACTCGCCTCGCCTGATGCCGGGCATTCATGCCGTGGCATCCGTGCGCCAGCCCGTGCATCTGCTGGTCAGACCCGGCCACCCCTTGACCCGGAAAGGAAGGCCTCTGTCAGTTAAAGAGATTCTGAACTGGCCGCTGGCGCTGATCGATCACGGCTTTGGATTGCGCCAGTTGATCGATACGGTCGAAGTCATCGAAAAGTGCAACTTCCAGGCCACTCTAATCAGCAATTCGCTGGCCACTCTCAAGCACTATGTCACCAATAGCGACGGCGTGACATTCATGGCCGAGGTCGCAGCCCACAAGGAGATCCGGCAAAAGCAACTGGTCGCCTTGCCTATCGACCACCCGGTCTTCATGAACGCCGAAACGCATGTGCTCGCTCGCAGCGGCCGCCCTCTCTCACCGGGAGCTCTGGAGCTTTTGCATCATATCCTGCACACGCCGCCCTTTTGCGAGGGCCGTATCGACACCAGCGGGCTGCCGGAGAGTAAAGGCCAGCCGGCTGGCCATATTTGACGAGGCCTCCGGCACTGGTCATGTTGGGCCTTTCGACACTCGCATTGTGACGACCGGGTATCGCACGCAGGAAACCACCGGGGAGGGCTTTGCCCCCTTTTCATCTAATTTTTTCGACAAGGAGCAAGACATGACGCAGTTTACCCTGCTGGCATGGGACTATACGGACGAGGGCGCGCTCGAGCGGCGCATGGGTTGTCGCGAGGCGCATCTGGCAGCCCTGCGTGAACTTTATCATCAGGGGCACTTCATCAGCGGCGGGGTCATTGTCGATGACAACGGCAAAATGATCGGCTCCAACGTCCATTTCCAGTTTGAAAGCCGAGAAGCTCTGGACGCCTGGCTTGAAACCGAGCCCTACGTAACGCAAAGAGTGTGGGAGCATATCGACATTCGCGAGATCAAGCTGCTCGACCCGCACGCCTGACACACCTGTTCTGCAGGGTCCCGGACCCGCCTCTCCTGCAGGGCCCGGGGCAACACCATCAATGCGGTATCGAAACCAGACGACATGCTGATTGCCCGATCAGCATCTGGCGGTACCAAACGCCATGGCGCTGTCGATATTTTCCAGACCCAGTGCCAGCATGATCAGACGATCCACCCCCAGCGCCACGCCACAGCCCTGTGGCATGCCGACGCGCAGCGCCGCAATCAGCTTTTGATCGGCATCCACCGGCGGTTTGCCCAGCGCAAGACGGGCCTGATTATCCGCCTCAAAACGTGCCTGCTGCTCATCGGCATCGGTCAACTCATCAAAGCCGTTGGCAAGTTCGATGCCCTTTAGATACACCTCGAATCTTGACGCCACCAGCGCCCCGTCACTGTCCTGACGCCGTCGCGCCAGTGCCGCCTGAGAAGCCGGATAGTCCACCACCACATCAAGGCCGCCCTGCCCCAGTCGTGGCTCGATAACCAGCGACATCAAAAGATCGCAGCAGTCATCACGCGACCAGGCGGTGGCGTCGGTTCCTGCGTAGCGGGCGGCACTGTCACGCAGGGCTGCCTGCGTCTCCGGCGTGTCACTCAAGGGGTCAATCGAGAGATATTCCCGGAAAAGGTCACGATAGGCGCGCTGTCGAACCGCTAGCTGCGGCGCCTCCAGTACGGTCTCGATCAGCCCGGCGACTTCGCGTATCAGATCCTCGAGCGAAAACCCGGGGCGATACCACTCCAGCATGGTGAACTCGATGTTGTGACGCCGACCCGTTTCGCTGTCGCGAAAAACACGCGCGAGCTGAAAGATGGGGCCGCTGCCGGCCGCCAGCAGACGCTTCATATGGTATTCAGGCGAGGTCTGCAGCCAGAGCCGCTCCTCACCGGCTGGTGTACGGGCCCCCAGGGAGAGCGAGTCCAGATGCACGTCGCTGCTGCCGGCGTGCCCCAGTACGGGGGTTTCCACCTCGAGCACGTCGCGGACTTCAAAGAAGTCGCGGATGCAGCGCATGACGGCTGCGCGCGCGCGCAATACTTCCATGGTAGCGCCGGGGCGCCAGTCATCAGCACTCATGCCGAGTCATCCATCAATGAGACAGGATAAAACGCAATCGCCGGGCCACGGGGCCCGGCGATTGCCGTCATTCAAACAAACAACTTACGCTCGGCTGACGTACTCGCCGCTGCGGGTATCAATCTTGAGCGTTTCACCCTGATTGATGAAAAGCGGAACGCGCACCATCGCACCGGTGGTCAGAGTGGCCGGCTTGGAACCGCCCTGGGCGGTGTCGCCCTTGAGACCCGGGTCGGTTTCGATGACTTCCAGCTCGATGAAGTTGGGCGGGGTCACCGAAATGGGATTGTCGTTCCAGAGCGTGATGGTGTAGACCACCTGCTCCTTGAGCCACTTGGCGGTATCACCCACGGCCTTTTTATCGGCGGCGAACTGCTCAAAGGAGCCGTCGGTTCTCATGAAGTGCCACATCTCGCCATCGTTGTAGAGATACTCCATGTCGATGTCGAGCACATCGGCGCCTTCCAGCGATTCGCCGGACTTGAACGTGCGCTCCCAGGTACGCCCGGTCATCAGATTGCGCAGCTTGACGCGGTTGAAGGCCTGACCCTTGCCGGGTTTGACGAGCTCGTTTTCGACGATGTTACAGGGATCGCCGTCGAGCATCACTTTCAGACCGCCCTTGAATTCGTTGGTAGAATAGCTTGCCATAACGCCTCGTTGTGTTCGCAGCCGCTCGAGTATCAAAGGCTGCGGGGACAGTGAATGACCAGACAGCTCCGGATCGATGACCATGCAGGTCACATCGACTCCGAAGCCTCGGAATACGTGCGATGATAACGCGAACCATGCAGCCTGTGCAGACTATCTCTTCTTCCCCAGCCGGTGATGACAGCGCCCCCGGACAGAGCTGGCAGTCGCAGCTTTCCGGCGCTATTCGCGACCCGAAGGCGCTTCTGGCCGCCGTCGGGCTCGACGAGCGCTGGCTGCCGGGCGCTGAAGGTGGCCATCAGGCCTTTGAGGTGCGGGTGCCGCAGGCCTATCTATCACGCATCAAAAAGGGCGCCCCCGGTGATCCGCTGCTGCGCCAGGTACTGCCACTCGAGCATGAAACGCACGCGGTCGCAGGCTATGTGACCGACCCGCTGGAAGAGGCCGATCATACCCCGATGGCCGGGTTGATCCACAAGTACGCCACGCGGGTGCTGATGATCACCAGTGGCGCCTGCGCCATCAACTGCCGCTACTGCTTCAGGCGCCATTTTCCCTATGAGGATCACGCCGCCTCGCGGGCACAGTGGGGCAAAACGCTGGACTACCTGCGTGACGACGACTCGCTGATCGAGGCGATCCTTTCCGGCGGCGACCCGCTGGTCTCAAGCGATACCCGGCTGGCCTGGCTGGTCGGTGAACTTGACGCCATTCCTCATCTCAAACGCCTGCGCCTGCACACCCGCCTGCCGGTCGTGATCCCCGATCGTGTCGATGATGCGATGCTTGAATGGCTTGCGAACACGCGCCTTCAAAAGGTGGTGGTGCTGCATATCAACCATGCCAACGAAATTGACGACAGTGTCATGAAAGCCTGTGAAAGGCTCAGGAGTGTGGGCGTCACGCTGCTCAACCAGAGCGTGTTGCTGCGCGGCGTCAACGATGATGTGACGGTGCTCAGAGCACTGTCCGAGCGGCTTTTTGAGGCCGGCATTCTGCCCTACTACCTTCATGTGCTCGACCCCGTGGCGGGTGCCGCGCACTTTAATGTGCCAGACAGTGAGGCCATGGCGCTGCATGACAGCCTTGGAGAACAGCTACCGGGCTTTTTATTGCCGCGGCTGGTGCGCGAGGTGCCGGGAGACCGGGCCAAGACCCCGGTCAGAGCCGACAGCTTGCGGCAGGCATCGGACTGACTGGAGCCGCATCAGTCGCTGGGCCCACTGTCCCATAGCGACACCAGCGCTTCCGGTGCCCGCCGCTCGGGCACATGCAGAGTGATGACATCGCTGTCGTTGCCCACCGGCATGATGACGATGCGAAAATAGCGCTGATCCCCCTGCCCGGCCTGGTCGCCCGGATATTTCAGCTGTTCGGCTTCATCGAGGAGTTTGCAGACCTTCTTGCGCTGCGACAGCGAACACTCCTGAAAGGCAATTTCGCGAGGACGCGCCAGCGCCGGCATATAGGCAACGCCCCCCTCTCTCGCCAGGCGAACGCGGGCACGCTCGCCCAGAGTATGTTGATAGCTCACACGTCAACTCCTACGCCCTGCCAGCCGCTCAGTACGGCCTCGCGGACTTCATCGCCGTCGAACAACCGCTCGGCGTTATCCAGCGTCAGACGGGCAAAATCGGTAAATTCGGCATCGTTGGCCAGCCGCTCATCGGTGAGCGTGGCATACCAGACTCGCCCGGCGCGCTCCCAGCTGTAGCCGCCCAGCGCCATGGCCGTCAGATAAAAGGCGCGATTGGGAATGCCCGAGTTGATGTGGACGCCGCCGTTGTCTTCGTTGGTCTCCAGAAAATCGCGCATGTGTGCCGGCTGCGGGTCGCGCCCCAGCAGCGGATCATCGTAGGCTGTACCCGGTGCGGCCATCGAACGAAGCCCGATGGCGTTGATGCCCGGGGCCAACAGGTCGCGGCCGATCGACCAGTCGGCCTCTTCCACCGTCTGGTTGGCATCATACTGGGCCACCATGACCCCGAAGACATCCGAGATGGACTCGTTCAGTGCCCCCGACTGGTTGTAGTACACAAGCCCGGCTTCACGTTCGGTGATGCCGTGCGTCAGCTCATGCGCCACAACATCAAGCGCGCGAGTAAAGGAGAGAAAGATGTCGCCATCGCCGTCGCCAAAGACCATCTGATAGCCGTTCCAGAAGGCGTTTTGATAATCCTGACCGTAATGGACGGTGCCCAGCAGCGCGCCCCCTTCGTCGTCGATGGCATTGCGCTCAAAAATTTCCCAGAAAAAGCGATAGGTGGCGCCCAGATCACCGTAGGCCTCGTCCACGGCCGCGTCACCGGTGTCGGACTGACCTTCTCGCCGTACCTGACGGCCGGGAAGCTCCATGGTGTTGCCAGCATCAAAGATATAGCGCAGCGGCTCGCCGCGAGCACCGCGCCGATCATCGGTAGGCGCCGTATGGCGTTCGGTGCGCGCCCTGAAACGCGAATCGAGCGTCAGGGTACTCAACGCGCAGCGGCGATGCCGGTCGTTGCCGTTTTCGATCAGATAATTGAGCAGGTGAGGAGGAATGACCCCATAGGGGTTGTTGCGCGTCGCCGTCATGATGACTCTCCGACTAACCGCCACGGCGACAGCAAACCTGGCGCGTGACGGTCAATGCCTGTTGGTGATTCCCTTCACTACAAGCCTAGTCGAGACGGGCAGGCACCACTTTAAGGTGTGATGAATGGCCACCTCGACTTTTGTCTAATACCGCCCTTCAGGGCTACGGCTGACGCAGCGCCTCCAGCACGCTGGTGCTGGGAAACCCATCCGGTGTTTTTCCCACGCTGCGCTGCCATGCCCGCAGCCCTTCGCGCGTATTGGGTCCCATGATGCCGTCCGGCATCCCGGTGCCAAAGCCCTTCTGATTCAAAAGGCTTTGCATCTCTTTGGTCTGCGAACGTGTCAGCGGTTTGACATCGCGCGGCCAGTCACCCTGAACGCCCGGCCCGCCATCGATGCGCTGGGACAGATACGCCACCGCAAGGGCATAGCTGGTGGCGTTGTTGTAACGCATGATCACACGAAAGTTGGGACCGACCAGAAATGCCGGGCCCTGGGCACCGGCGGGCGCAATGACGGAGGCCTGATCGAAATTCGGCAGCGACTGGCCTTCAACGGCGCGAACGCCCTGCGAGCGCCAGGCAGACGTGGCCTGACGGGTGGAAAGCTCGGTTCGCGTGTAGTCAAAGTTTTCGGGGAGAGTCACCTCAACGCCCCAAGGCTGACCGCGCTGCCAGCCGTTTTTGGCCAGATAGTTGGCAGTGGAAGCCATCACATCCGGAATACTGCCCCAGATGTCACGCCGCCCATCGCCGTCGCCATCCACGGCGTAGGCCAGAAAGCTGGTGGGAATGAACTGGGTGTGGCCCATGGCACCGGCCCAGGAGCCCAGCATGTGCTCCCGGTCGATATCGCCTTCCTGAATAATGCGCAGGGCGGCTATCAACTGCTCCTGGGCAAAGGCGTGGCGGCGCCCTTCATAGCCCAGCGTGGCAAAGGCATCGATGGCCGAGAAACTGCCGAAGTTGCCGCCATAGTTGCTCTCGATGCCCCAGATGGCCGTAATCACCGAACCGGGTACGCCATAGCGCGACTGCGTCTGATCGGCTGTCTCCTGATGCTCGGCCAGCTTCTGACGACCGTTGTCGATCCGGCTCGAGGAGACCGCGCTGTCCAGATACTCCCAGATGCCCCGGGTAAACTCGGGCTGTGAGCGATCCAGCTCGATAATACGAGGCTGATAGCGCACGTTGGCCAGCGCCTCATCCAGCGTGGTCTGCGAAATGCCTTCCGAGCGCGCCTTTTGTCGAAATTCGCTGACCCACTGATCGAACGATTCCCGCTCGGCAGGCGTTTGATCGTCTCTGGCCGCCGGAGCGGTCTCGACGGTTTCGGTGGTCTCGGCAGTCGCTGCACGAGCCTGTACATCGCCGCTGTCAGCTTCGGCCTGCCGTGACGGTGAAGATGATGGTGACGCGCCGGCCTGGCAGCCCTGCATGGCGCCGCTGCCCAGCAGCAGTGCCAGCATCAGCGTACGTGCACGGGCCACCGATACGCCGGCGTATCGATGTGACAAGCTTTTTCCCTGGAATCGTAATGGCATTACCGCTTTCCTGTCTGATGAGCTGAACTATCATGGCTGATAACGCATGACATTGACCACTACCGGGCGCGCGGCTTGCTCTGGTATTTCAGCATGACTTCATGGATGAGTTGCCGGGCAATACCAATGGATGACAGGACAAACGCATGAGCAAGTCAAAAGAGGCCCTGACCGGGCAGCCGCAACAGGATAACGGCGACAAGCCGGACTGTCGCAAGCATCCCGAGCACTACCGCGTGGGCCGCGGTGAACAGGGCGTGCTCACCGTCGAGCCCTACAAGGGCGAGTTGCTGCCCCACTGGCGCTTCAAGACACCCGATGACGCTCGGGCCTCATCGCAAAAGCTTCTGGAGATGTTTGAAGACTACCGCTCGCGCGATGATTTTGTCGGCATGGACATGGCGCGAAAGTTTATTCAGATGGGCCATACCCGCGCCCGGCGCTATGCCAACTATCCGGGCGGGCGCAAATACGATAAAAACGGCGAGATTCGCGAACGCGAGATTGATGAGGAAAAGGCCGAGTCGGCGGCCATCTTCGAGAAGGTCTGGATACAGGTGCGCGAAGACGAGGACTACCTGAAACGCAAAAAGGCCCATCAGCGCGCCTACGGCTGAAAGCCTTTCTGGTTTGAATATTTCATAACGGAACACCGGCATGCCCACACTGCTTTTTCACCATCCGCGAACGCTTGGCGATGACACCCTGGAGGGGCTGGTGGACGCCCTGCATCGCTGCACGCTGGACAGCGGTCTTTTCGAGGCCCGCGCGATCAAGGTCGCCACCCTTTCCCTGTCAAATACACGCCAGGGCGGCGAAAAACGCCCCTTCGCCTCGCTGCAGGTTCGCCTGTTTGCCGGACGGACACAGGCACAGCGTCTTGCCCTGTCCAATGCGCTGCTGGCCGTTATCAATGAATCGCTGGGAGAGCAGATGAGCGCCACCGTCGAGATAGTGGAAACCGATCCGACCACCTTCTCGCGTTGACGACTCACCAGGGCGTCATCGCACTGTCGTGACGCCCGACACAGCCCTCAAGCGTTCCCAGCTGCACCAGCTCCGGCCCCTCCAGCACCTGATTCATGCGCTTGTCGTAGGTCAGCTCACGCACGACCCGAACCCGCGATGGCTGCCCTTTGGCATCAAGGCGCATGACCCAGGCCTGAAAGCCGCTGGAAAATGCTACCAGCGAGCCGATCGGCGTGAAGCCGTAGCGCTTGACGTATCGGTTCACGCAGGCGGTATCGAACTGGCTGCCGGCATTGAAGATATGACGGTAGATATCGAGTGCCAGCCACGCCGGACGATCGCTACGGGGCCGGCTCATGGCATCAATGGCATCCACGACGGCGGCCATGCGCGCCAGACGATTCATCGAGTGACCATCCAGCCCGCGCGGGTAACCGCTGCCATCGAGTCGCTCGTTGATACTCAGCAAGACGTCACGGCGCATATCGGTAGTGAGGCCGTCACGCTCGATGCGAAAGCGCAAAAGCTCCACGTGCGCATGCAGATGGGAAAGCGTCGAGGCATCCATGGCCCCTTCATGCAGCCGGACATGTTCGGGCAGCAGTATCTTGCCGAAATCATGGATCAGCGCGCAGGCCATCATCTGTACGACCTGATCGGTGGTGCGATCGCCGCTTTCCAGATCGGCCAGGCGCGTGGCGACAAACAGACCGTGACACACCAGCGGCGTGGAGTGACGCTCGACGCAGGCCAGCGCGTACAACAGTGCCTGACGGTCCTCCTGCAAAAGCGCCAGCAGTCGGCGCGCCTGCTCACACAGCACCGCCGTTTCCAGACTCATGCCGGCCTGCAGATTGATCAGCTGAACGCCCAGCGCACGGGCAATGTTTTTGACGTTATCAAACAGGGGCAGCACCGCCAGTGCTTCTTCCTGAGGGGTGACAACAGTCTCCATCTCAAGGGCGGCACTGCCTTCGTTAAAAAGCCTCGAGGGTGCCACGACACGCTCGGGAGGCGCTTCCAGACGCACGGCTTCGCGCTCGATCTCGCGCACGTAGAACCACACCTGGCGCTCAAAATCGGCAAGGCTTGCATCAAAGACCACGCCGACCAGCACATCGTTGCTGTCGTCACTGCAGCGCATGTGGCGCACGCAGCCGGCCGCATCAAAGGCCTCACTGCTGGGAAATACGGCCCGCAGGCGATGCAGCGCCATGCCGATCTGGAAATTGATGGCGTCATTGACCGACACCGCAATCAGACAGCCACCGATGGACAGATCCACCAGTCGCCCCTCGACTTCGCTGCCACCGCGCTGCGCGGTCATGAGCATGTTGACCTTCATGCCGCGCTCGAGCGTGGCACGAAACAGATTGCGCTGGCGGGTCAGCTTGAGCGAGACAGGCAGCGCCGCACGAATGTCGATCCGATCGACCTGCACGCTGACCTTGAGCGGTCGCATCATGGCGCTGGTCATGGACATCGAGGTGTGCTGAATGTCCAGATAGAAGGGAAGACGCTGGTTCAAAAGCGATTCGAGGTCCTTGAGATCGCTGGCCCTGAGCACACACTGGTGCAGGTCGCGATCCAGCAGGGCCAGAGTCACGGGATACTGGACATCGAGACCTTCGAAACGTATCGACAGCCGGGCATCATTACCGGTCAGGTCGGCGAAGGTCTCGACAATTTGATCCGGCGCACCGATGTCGAGGTGGCGCGCCTTGCTTGCATTGAGATTGGAATCCGGAAACATGAGATCATCCACCGAGCAGGCCTGAGTGCCTAAATGCCCGTGATATCGGCATGTTACCGCCTTTCTTGAGCGTGGCAGGCTAACCCTGCTGCAGCATTCGCTCGTTATGGCCCAGCAGATACAAAAGGGCGTCAAGCCCCTGCGTCGAGACCGATATGCGGGCCTTTTCGCGCACCAGCGGCTTGGCGTGAAAGGCGATGCCAAGCCCCGCGCCTGCCAGCATTTTCAGATCGTTTGCGCCATCGCCCACGGCCACGGTCTGCTCGATCGCAATCCCCTGGCGCTCGGCGATTTCCTGTAAAAGCACGGCCTTGCGCTCGGCATCAACGATCGGCAGATGGACGTCGCCGGTGACCACGCCTTCCTTGATGACCAGATCGTTGGCATGCACCTCGTCAAAGCCAAGTCGCCTTTGCAGGTAGCGGGCGAAATAGGTGAAACCGCCCGACAAAATGGCCGTGCGATAGCCCAACCGCCTGAGCTGTGTCATCAACCGCTCCAGACCGTCCATCAGCTCAAGTCCGTCGGCGACCTCTTCAAGCACTGACTCGCTGAGTCCGTTGAGCATGGCCATGCGCTCGCGAAAACTCTGCTGAAAGTCGATCTCACCGCGCATGGCCCGCTCGGTAATCGCGGCGACATCCTCAAAAACGCCGTGGCGGCGCGCCAGCTCGTCGATGACCTCGGCCTTGATCAACGTAGAGTCCATGTCAAAGCAGATCAGGCGGCGTTGATGGCGCCAGAGGCTGTCTTCCTGAAGGGCGATATCGACCCCCTGCTCTGTTGCAAGGGCCAGCAGCGCCTGCCTGAGTCCATCAATATCCACCGCCTCACCACGCAGGCGATATTCCAGACAGGCGCCGCCGACGCAAGCCGCCGCACTCAGCGAATCAGACCCGGACAGCCGCTTGACCCGCTCAACCACCAGGCCCCACCGACTCGCCAGCTGATCGATCTGCGCCAGCAACGCCATCGACAGATGCGAGGCCATAAGCGTCATGACCAGCGCCGGCGTTTGATGTGGCATCTGCCAGCGCGCCTGTGTCGGTAGATTGATGTCATGCAGTGACAGCGCAAGTCCTGTCTCTTCCTCGACGGCCTGCCAGGCCGAGCGAAGGCGCTCTGCCAGCGTCGATGACTCTTCATCATGGGAGATCAGCGCTTCAAGCACTGTCTGATCAAGCGTCACACGCTGATCGATATCCAGAAGCCGAACGCCGCTGTCGTTGAATACCCGGCTTACGGCTGCCAATTGGCCTGGTCTGACGTCACCGGTGGCACGTACCAGCAGACTTTGCGTCATATCGTTGTCTCACACACCCTGAAAAAAAGCTCAAGGCCGGCGGGTTGCCCCACCGGCCTTTCAAACGGCATTCGATCGCATGACAGGCGCTATTCGACGTCCAGCCGGTCCACCTTCTGGAAGCCCTGTGGCAGCTTCATGCCGCGCTTGCCGACACTGCTCACATACCCGGCAAGCTCGTCACCGACCAGACGTTTCTTGCGCTTGCCGGCATGCACCACCAGCGCCCGGCCCGCGTCCAGCACGATCCAGTCGCGCACAAACTCTTCACGGTTGGCCGCTCGCGCGCCGGTAATGTCCATCATGCGCGAGCCCTTACCCTTGCTCAGCGCCGGCAGCTCACCGGCGTCGAACACCAGCAGACGGCCCTCGTTGGAGACCACAGCGACCCTTTGCGCCTCACCCGAAATCGGCAGCGGCATCAGGATGTCGCACCCCTTTGGAATGCTGACCACCGCCTTGCCGGACTTGCTGCGCCCGATCATCTCTTCGAGCGCCACGCTAAAGGCGTAGCCACCGTCGCTGCCCAGCAGATAACGCTGCGTCGGCGCGCCGATCATGGCCGCGCGCAGCTTCGACCCGGCCGCCAGATTGACCCGGCCGGAGACCGGCTCGCCCTGACCTCGGGCCGAGGGCAGCTGATGGGCAGCCAGCGTGTAGGCCCGCCCACTGTCCTCCAGCAGCACCAGCGGCTGATTGGTCTTGCCGTGAGCGGCAAAGGCGAAGCTGTCGCCGGACTTGTAGGAGAGGCTTTTCGGGTCGATATCGTGACCCTTGGCCGCTCGAATCCAGCCTTTCTCGGACACCACCACGGTAATCGGATCGGCGCCGAGCAGGTCGACCTCGGACAGCGCCCGCGCCTCCTGACGCACGACCAGCGGGCTGCGGCGCTCATCACCATAGGCCTTGGCATCAGCGCGCAGTTCACGCTCGATCAGATTGGTCATGGCCTTCTCGCTGCCCAAAAGCTTCTCAAGCTGCTTGCGCTCGCGCTCGAGCTCATCGCGCTCGCCCTTGAGCTTCATCTCTTCAAGCTTGGCCAGATGACGCAGACGCAACTCGAGAATGGCGTCGGCCTGGCGCTCGCTGAGGCCGAAACGGGCAATCAGGGCGGGCTTTGGCTCATCCTCTTCCCGGATGATGCGGATGACTTCATCAAGATCGAGATAGGCAATCAGCAGACCTTCAAGAATGTGAAGACGATCCTCGACCTTGCCCAGACGATGCTCCAGACGTCGGCGCACGGTATTGCGCCGAAACGTCAGCCATTCATCAAGCAGATGATCCAGCGACATGACCTGCGGGCGACCATCCAGCCCGATCAGGTTCATGTTGACCCGCGTACTCTTTTCCAGATCGGTGGTGGCAAAGAGATGATCCATCAGCGCCTCGACATCGACGCGATTGGAGCGCGGCACGATCACCAGCCGCGTGGGCTCTTCATGGGTCGACTCATCGCGCAGATCCGCCACCATCGGCAGCTTTTTGGCCTGCATCTGGGCGGCCATCTGCTCCAGCACACGCGCGCCGCTGACCTGCCAGGGCAGCGCGCTGATAATGATGTCGCTGCCATCCTGGTAATAGCGCGCCCGCATGCGTACCGACCCGCGTCCAGTGGTATAGAGCTTTTGCAGATCGGCTTTCGGCGTCACGATCTCGGGGGCGGTGGGGAAATCCGGCGCCGGCAGCAGTTCGCACAGGGTATCGAGGCTGCAGTCCGGATGGCGCAGGCGGTGCACGGTGGCCTCAACCACTTCCGTCACGTTGTGCGGCGGAATGTCGGTGGCCATGCCAACAGCGATGCCGGAGCCGCCGTTGAGCAGCACATGCGGCAGGCGCGACGGCAGTACCGCCGGCTCGTTCATGGTGCCGTCGAAGTTGGGTATCCAGTCCACGGTGCCCTGCCCCAGTTCGGAGAGCAGCACCTCGGAAAAGCGTGTCAGACGGGACTCGGTATAGCGCATTGCCGCAAACGACTTGGGGTCATCGGGACTGCCCCAGTTGCCCTGGCCATCCACCAGCGGATAGCGATAGCTGAAGGGCTGCGCCATCAGCACCATGGCTTCATAGCAGGCACTGTCGCCGTGCGGGTGAAACTTGCCCAGCACATCTCCGACGGTACGTGCCGACTTCTTGTACTTGGCGCTGGCCGTCAGGGACAGCTCGCGCATGGCGTAGACGATGCGGCGCTGCACCGGCTTCAGGCCATCGCCGATGTTGGGCAGGGCGCGATCAAGGATGACGTACATCGAATAGTCGAGATACGCCTTTTCAGTGTAGCTACGAAGCGCCAGACGCTCGACGTCGCCCTCGCGCACGTGAATATCCATGGTCATGTCAGACGTCTACCTCAGCCATATTGCCGTAACGCTCCAGCCAGCCGCGCCGGTCACCGGCACGCTTTTTGGCCAGCAGCATGTCCATCAGTTCCAGAGTGTCATCCCCGGCTTCGCGGGTGAGCTGCACCAGCCGGCGCGTGTCCGGTGCCATGGTGGTCTCGCGAAGCTGTACCGGACTCATCTCCCCCAGCCCCTTGAAGCGCTGCACATTGGGCGTGCCGCGACGGCTGGCGAGCTTTTTGAGAATGGCCGCCTTTTCGCTCTCGTCCAGGGCGTACTGCACCTCCTTGCCCAGGTCGATGCGATACAGCGGCGGCATGGCCACAAAAACGTGGCCGGCATCGACCAGCGACGGGAAGTGACGCACAAACAGCGCACACAACAGCGTGGCAATGTGCAGACCATCGGAGTCGGCGTCGGCCAGAATGCAGATCTTGTGATAGCGCAGGCGTTCGAGATTGTCGCTGCCCGGGTCCATTCCCAGCGCCACGGCAATGTCGTGAATCTCCTGAGAGCCCAGCACCTCCTGGGAGTCGACCTCCCAGGTGTTCATGATCTTGCCCTTGAGCGGCAAAATCGCCTGGGTTTCGCGGTTGCGCGCCTGCTTGGCGCTGCCGCCGGCCGAGTCGCCCTCGACCAGAAACAGCTCGCCGACCGTTGGGTCCTGACTGGAGCAGTCCGCCAGCTTGCCGGGCAGGGCCGGCCCCTGGGTGACCTTTTTGCGCGCCACCTTTTTCGAGGAGCGCTGACGGCGCTGGGCGGCGCTGATGACCAGCTCGGCGAGCTGCTCGGCCTGGGCGGTGTGCTCGTTGAGCCACAGCGAAAAGGCGTCCTTGACGACGGCCGAGACAAACCCGGCCACGGCGCGTGAGGAGAGACGCTCCTTGGTCTGGCCGGCAAACTGCGGCTCGAACATCTTGATCGAGAGCACAAAGGCTACCCGCTCCCACAGGTCGTCACCCGAGAGCTTGACGTTGCGCGGCAGCAGACTGCGGTAGTCACAGAACTCGCGCAGCGCGTCCAAAAGCCCGGTGCGAAAGCCGTTGACGTGGGTGCCGCCCAGGGTGGTCGGGATCAGGTTGACGTAGGACTCGACCAGCGCCTCGCCGCCTTCGGGCAGCCACTGGATGGCCCAGTCGACGCTGTGCTCGTCGTCTTCAAAGGCGCCGACAAAGGGCGAGGCCGGCAGCGGTTCGAAACCGTCGGTGGACTGGGCGAGATAGTCGCGCAGCCCGTCCTCGTAATGCCAGGTACTGACGGTGCCATTGCTTTCCACCAGCTTGACTTCAAGGCCCGGGCAGAGCACTGCCTTGGCGCGCAGCAGATGCGACAGCCGCGCCACAGAAACATTGGGGCTGTCAAAGTACGCCAATTCCGGCCAGAAGCGCACCGTCGTGCCACTCGCCTTTTTCGGGCAGTCGCCGATAACGGCCAGCTCTTCGATCTTCTCGCCAAAGGCAAAGGCGGTGCGATAGCGCTTGCCCTCCTTGCAGACCTCTACCTCCAGGCGCTCGGAGAGGGCATTAACGACCGACACCCCCACGCCGTGCAGCCCGCCCGAGAAGCGATAGCTGGACTGGGAGAACTTGCCGCCGGCGTGCAGGCGGGTCAGGATCAGCTCGATCCCGGACACCCCGTGTTCGGGGTGGATATCGATAGGCATGCCGCGGCCGTCATCGACCACTTCGATGGCACCATCCTCGCGAAGATGCACGCTGATCTTTTTTGCGTGGCCGGCCAGCGCTTCATCAACGCTATTGTCCACCACCTCCTGAACGAGATGGTTGGGTCGGGTCGTATCGGTATACATACCGGGGCGCTTTCGAACCGGTTCAAGACCGGAAAGCACCTCGATGGAACTGGCACTGTACTGGGTCATACGTGAAATCGCGTCAGAAATGAACGAGAAGCGCTCATCGTCAAGCGCCGAAGGGGCTCTCTGGAACAATCAGCGCTGTCGCAATGGCCCGGACATTCAGCCCGGGCCATTACGTCAACTAACAAGGCGCCATCGGCCCGCAGGCCTACGGTACGGGATTGAAATCTGCCGGCAGCGTCAGGCCACCATGGGCCAGAACTGTCGGCAAAAGCTCAGGATACCGGCTCAGGCCGTGATCATCACCTTCATTGACCACAAACCGGCTGCCTTCCAGCATCTCCAGGGCCTGGCGGTAATCGAGGATTTCATCCTCGCTGCCCAAAAGCACCAGAAAGCGCTCATCGACGTTGACCAGCTCGGCCTGCTGCTCGCGCAGGGCATCGGCATAGCTCTCGTCGATCACGAACATCTCACCGGTTTCAACATGTTCGATCTCGCTGCCCATACGCTCCAGCGCAATCCGGAGTGGATCAACGGCCGGGTTGATGAGCACCACCCGGGCCACATCATGGGTCCGGGCAAGCCCCATGGCGAGAAACCCGCCCATGGAGCTGCCGATCACCATGGTGCGCCCGGTCAGCGTACTCATGACCTCGCGCGCCGTCTGCCAGGCAGGGCCGGGATGATGGGACAGGGCCGGGGCGATAAAGCGTGGCTGCGGTCGGGCCTGCTCGCAGGCCCGACGCGTCAGCTCGGCCTTGGCCGAACCGGGATGGCTGTTAAAACCGTGCAGATAGAGCACGTTGTCGACGGCATTGGCGTGATCATTCATGGCATCAGCATAACGCAATTACTGTATAAATAAACAGCCATTTTTAAGCGCTGCCACGTTGACCCAGCACGGTCTCGATCAGATGACGGCTTGAGTCGTCCAGCCTGTCGGCACCCTGCCCGCTTTCCAGAATATCGGCCGTTTCATTGGCGATTTTCTTGCCAAGTTCCACGCCCCACTGGTCGAACGAGTCGATATCCCAGATGGCGCCCTGCACATACACCTTATGCTCATAAAGGGCGATCAGCGCACCGAGCGATTCCGGCGACAGCGTGTCGAACAATACGGTGGATGACGGCTGATTACCGCCGTAGCGCTTGTGCGCCGGCGGGGTCTCGGCGCTTTCGATGGCGTCATCGCCCAGCATCAGCACGCGGGACTGGGCAAAGCAGTTGGCCAGCGACAGGCGGTGTTGACGCTCCAGGCTTTCACGCACCGGCGCGCTTTCGACGTGGTCATAGCGCTTGATGGGCGCCACGAAATCACAGGCGACCGAGCGCGTGCCCTGATGCAGCAGCTGATAGAAGGCGTGCTGACCGTTGGGGCCAATCTCGCCCCACAGAATCGGACAGGTGTTGTAGTCGACCTTTTCGCCCTCGTTGGTCGAGGACTTGCCGTTGGACTCCATCTCGAGCTGCTGGAGATAGCCCGGCAGATGCTTGAGACGACCGTCGTAGGGCAGCACCGCCAGCGACTCGATGTCGAGAAAGTTGGTGTTCCAGATGCCCAAAAGACCGAACAGCACCGGCAAATTCTCTTCCAGCGGTGCCGAAGCGAAGTGCTCGTCCATGGCATGACCACCGGCCAGCAGGCGGCGGAAATTGTCCATGCCCAGGCGGATGGCAATCGGCAGACCGATAGCGCTCCAGAAGGAGTAGCGTCCACCGACCCAGTCCCAGAACAGCAGCTGATGATCGGCAGCGATGCCCCACTCGGTCATCTTCTCGGGCTTGGTGGAAACCCCGATGAAGTGATGACGCTTGATGCGATCGATCTCGCCACCGGTCTGCTCGGCAAGCCAGGCCAGCGCCGTATCGGCATTGGCCGAGGTATCGATGGTGCCAAACGACTTGGAGGAGTAGATAAACAACGTCTCGTCGGCGTCCAGCGTCGGCAAAAGCTCGGCCAGCTGCGAGCCGTCGATGGTGGAGGCAAAGTGCACGTCCAGCGCGTTGGGCGCCACGAAAGCGTCTTCCAGCGCCTTGACCACCATCAGCGGCCCCAGGTCGGAACCGCCCACGCCCAGGTTGATCACCTGTTTGATGGCACGGCCGTTGACGCCGCGCCACTGACCGGCCTGAAGCTTGTCGACCATGCGCTGCATGTGATCGAGACTGTCATGGACGCCGGCCTGAACGTCTTCACCCTCGACGTGAAACTCGCCTTCACGCGGCAGACGCAGCGCCGTGTGCAGGGCCGGGCGGTCTTCGGTCAGATTGACGCGCTTGCCGGAAAGCAGGTGTTCAACGGCGTCTTCCACCTTCGCTTCACGGGCCAGATCCAGCAGCAGATCAAGGGTTTCCTGGCGAATACGCTGCTTGGAAAAATCCAGCGTCAGCCCGGCGGCCTGACGAGAGAAGGCATCAAAGCGCCCATCCTGCTCAAACAGGGTCGTGAGATGCACATCACGCATCGTATCGCGATGACTTTCCAGCGCCTTCCACGCCTTGTTTTGACGAATCGACATCCTTGCTCTTCCTCCGTGATAGGTGCAGCTTTAGCGCTCAAAGCGTAACATGGTCGGCCATGAAGACCGCCCTGTTCGATGTTCATTCTGGCAGATGGCGTGTCCGACACGCAGCGGGTCTCTATCAGACCACTGTCTGCATGACCGAACAACCTCCTTTAGAGCCTGATGGATCGTGGGTACCCCGATGACCGACGTCTCCCGACGCGACGCCCTTTTTTCGACACCGCTGGATCAGGTCGCCGATTTCTCTTTCGATGAACGTGTGGTCGACTGCTTCCCCGACATGATTCGCCGCTCGGTGCCCGGCTATGCCCAGATCACCAGCATGGCCGGTGTCATCGCTGCACGCCACCTGAGCCCCGGCGCCCATATTCTGGATCTGGGCTGCTCGCTGGGCGCCTCGACGCTTTCCATCTGCCAGCATCTGGCGCCCGACGCCTTCACCCTTCAGGCCATCGACCTGTCGCAGCCCATGGTGGACAAGGCGCGCGCCCTGCTCACACAGCAGGCCCCAAAGCATCGCATCGAGGTGTGTCAGGGTGATATTCGTGACTGTGCCCTGCCACGGGCCGGCATGATCATGGTCAATTTTACGTTACAGTTTCTTGACCCGAGCGAGCGCGACGCCGTCATCGGCCGGCTTTATGAGGCGCTCGTCCCTGGCGGCGTGCTGTTGCTGTCGGAAAAGATTCTGGGCGAGCCGGGTCAGGAACAGCTTTTGATCGATCTGCATCATGACTTCAAGCGCGCCAACGGCTACTCCGATCTCGAGATCAGTCAGAAGCGCACCGCCCTTGAGGACGTCATGGTACCGGACCGGCTGTCCACCCATCATGAGCGCCTGGCCCGCACCGGCTTTTCGCGCCATGACACCTGGTTTCAGTATCTCAACTTTGCCTCGATGCTGGCCTTTAAATAAGTTATCCCTTTTTCACCAGGCCGGACCCCTGCATGTCGATCGATACGCGTCATCTCCCTCTTTATCACGCTTTTCTGGCGCAGGGTCTGGACACCTGGGTTGCCCGCCTGCCCGACCAGCTGGCCCGCGGCCTTGATCGCCAGCGCTTTGGTGACCTGCCGGCCTGGGAGCGCGCCGTCAAACGCCTGCCTGCCCTTGAACGACAGGCCGTGCATCTGAACGAAGATACCGTCAGCGTGGACGTGGCGATGAATGACGCCAGCCGCCGCCAGTGCGACAACCTTTTAAAAATTCTGGCACCCTGGCGCAAGGGGCCGTATCGCATCGGCGAGATCACCATCGACACCGAATGGCGCTCGGACTGGAAATGGCAGCGCATCGCGCCTCACTTGAGTGATCTTGCCGGTCGGCGCGTGCTCGATGTCGGCGGCGGCAACGGCTATCACGGCTGGCGCATGGCGGGCGCCGGCGCCGGCTTTGTGCTGATTATCGACCCGTCTCCGCGTTTTTACTGGCAGTTTCACGCCATGCGTCACTTCATTGGTGACGCCGGGGCCAACGTGCACTTTCTGCCGGTCGGTATCGAAGAAGTGCCGCCCAACCTGGCTGCCTTCGACACGGTCTTTTCCATGGGCGTGCTCTATCATCGCCGCTCGCCCATCGACCATCTGCGCGAGCTGTATGACACGCTGCGCCCGGGCGGCGAGCTGGTGCTCGAAACCCTGGTGGTGGAAGGCGACGAACATCGGGTGCTGGTGCCGGGCGAGCGCTACGCGCAGATGCCCAACGTCTGGTTTCTGCCCTCCTCGAAAGCGCTCATGCACTGGCTCTCCCGCGTCGGCTTTGACAGGGCGCGCGTGGTCGATGAGGCCGACACCACACTCGGTGAACAGCGCGCGACCGAATGGATGACCTTTCAGTCGCTGAGCGATTTTCTCGACCCCGAGGATTCGAGCCGCACGGTCGAGGGCTATCCGGCACCCCGACGCGCCGTGGTCATTGCCCGAAAGCCCTGAAATCGCCCGAATGGGCAAACATCGATACACAGCCCCGGCGTTTATCCAGCGCCGAGGCTTTTTGTGCTTGATGCTTCGATGTAAATGGTTATCATTAACGACACCTGTTGGCTCGATTTGTCACACCGCGAGGGCTGTCCCATGCGCCAGACCAACGTCCTGTTTGAAGCCTTTGAAGAGGCCCGCCTGCGTGCGCCGCACATGGAGTGTCGCACGCTGGCCGCCCTGCTCGACTGCAGTGAAGGGGAGATTCAGGCCTCGCGTCTGGGCCGCGGGGTGCATTCGCTGGCACTCACCCCCTGTGATCTGGTCATGATGCTGCCACAGCTGGGTCAGGTGCAGATGGTCACCCGGACATCGCATGCTGCGCTGTCGAGTCGTCTTGAGGGCTGTCGCATCGACGCCGACCCGCGCCATGCCAGCATTTGCGACCAGAAGGCGCTGGCGATGCAGCTTTTACTGCCCTGCTGGTACTGGGTCTGCCTGTCCCGAGAGGCCCCGGCGCCGGGTGCCGAACCGGTGCCCTGCCTGCAGGTGTTTGATCGTTTCGGTCACGTGCTGCACCAGCTCTATGGTCTGACGCCCGAGGCGGCCGGCTGGCGTCTGCTTGAGTGCTTCGCTGCGCTGAAACGCCCCGGCTTTACCCGCTGTATCGATATTGCCAACGTCTGTACCGAAGGCCATCGTCCGGCACTGCTCAAAGCGTGGCGCGATCTACGCGGCCCCGGGGATTTCTCGAGGCTTCTCTCACGTCACCGGCTACGACGTGTGGAGGCCAATCGCGCCGTCGCGGGCCATTTCAGCACGCCCATGGCCCCGCAGCGATTTATCATGGCGCTCGCCGGTGCCTGCCGACGAACACAGCCGACCCGGGCCAGCCTGATTCATGGCGGCGGCGCCCACCACCATCGCGCCCGCTTCAGGCATTTCCACCAGGGTCGCCACGACAGGCTGCGTCTTGAAAGCGATCAGCTGACCCTGTCGCTGGACAGCAGCGCTCTGCATGAAGCCTGGCAGGTGACACGTCCCGGCCCCGAGGGGCTGATGACCTCACTGGAAGCCTTTGACGCTGAGGGTGAGATGATGCTCGCCCTCGACCTGGCGGAGACCGGCTGACCCTTCCGGGCGCCCCTCCAGCGCCAGCAGATGCGCCTTGCGCTCAAGCCCGCCGGCGTAACCGTTGAGCGTCCCGTTGCCGGCCAGCACGCGATGACAGGGCACAACGATCGATATCGGATTGCGCCCGACGGCACTGCCCACCGCCCGGGCGTGACCGCGCGACAGCCCGAGCGATTGCGCCAGGGCGCCATAGGTTGTGACCTCGCCGAACTCGACCGCCTCGAGCCGCTGCCAGACGCGTTGCTGAAAGGGGCTGCCCGCCATCGCCACCGGCAGTTCGAACTCTCTCCGAGCGCCGGCCAGATACTCATCGATCTGTTGGCAGGCCTTTCGGATGACACGCGAGCGGCTCTGTGCGACCGACACACAGGGCCCGCCCGCCGAAGACGGAAAGTGCTTTTGATCATGGAAGAAGACCCCGGTCAGGCGATCGGCTTCGGCGCGCAGCACGATATCGCCCAGCGCGGTGGGCATGATGGCATGATCGATCATTGCGATGGCTCCTCGTCTGAAGGGGGCGGTTCAGCCTGCGTCCCCGCCTGTGAAATGACACCGGGTGACGCCGACTGCCAGAGCCGAATGGCGGCATAGGCGCGCCACGGCGACCAGATGGCGGCCCGCTTCGCCGCCTCGCGGGCGCTGCGACAGCCCAGTGCCTTTTTAAGCACCAGATCACCGGCCGGAAAGGCATCCGGCCAGGCCAGCGCTCGCATGGCAATGTATTGCGCCGTCCAGTCACCGATGCCGCGAATGCTCAAAAGTGTCTCCATGCTCGCTGTCACCGGTGCGCCGGGTAAAAGCTGCAGCCTCCCCTCCTGAAGGGCCCGGGCGACCGCGATGATCGCCTCGGCACGGATACGCAACAGCCCCAGCGCGATCAGGGCCTCAGGGGATTGCACGGCCATCACGCCGGGTGATGGAAACACATGACAACCGGGGTGGCCGGCCAGCGGCTCCCCGAACCGGGCCACCAGCGAGGTGAGCACCCGACGCGCCCGTTGAACCGTGACCTGCTGACCGACGATGGCGCGCACCGCCATCTCAAACCCGGTGACAGCGCCCGGCACCCGGATACCGGCACCGGTTTGCTCACAAGCCGCCAGATGAGCATCGATCAGCGCCATGGGCGCATCAAGATCAAACAGGTGGCGCACGACGCGCAGCACCTCTCCCATCACCGGCACCAGCGTGACCGGCAGGGTCAGCGCCAGCTGCCCGGGGCCGGCGTGCGCGACCGATAGCCAGCCGGCATGACGGACCACACCGGCACTGCCTTCCCTCTCGATCAGAAGACTGCGCTGCCAGACGCCTCCATCGATTGTCTCAAGCCCGTCGACCTGGCGGGCGGCCAGAAAGTCGAGCATCGCCGCCCAGTTCAGCGGCGGCTGATAGGCCAGCGACAGCGTGATCGAGGGCTCGGGCGCGCCGGCTTTTTCGCAGCGGCGAAGACGGCTCGGTGACAGGCGATAGCAGTGCTGAAAAAGCGCATTCATCCGACGCTGACTCCCAAACCCCGCGGCCAGCGCGATCTCGCCGACAGGCAGCGCGGTGTCGGTCAAAAGGCGCTTGGCGAGCAGCAGGCGCCGGGTTCTGGCCACGTCCAGCATCGTCACGCCCAGCGAGGCCTTGAACAGGCGGCGCAGGTGACGCTCGCTGACCCCGATTCGAGCCGCCAGTGAGGCGCTGCTGTCGTGATCCAGAAAGCCATTGTCGATCATGACCATGGCGGCCCGGGCCAGTTGATCGGTGGCATCCATCATCGAAAGCTTTGGTGCCATCTCCGGACGGCAGCGCAGACACGGACGAAACCCGGCCTGTTCGGCCCCGGCCGGATGGGCAAAAAAGCGGCAGTTGTCAGGTTTCGGGCAGCGCACGCGACAGATCGGCCGGCAGTAGATGCCGGTCGAGGTCACGCCAACGACAAACTGGCCGTCAAAGCGACGATCGCGAGAGGCCAGGGCCTGATAGCAGACATCGGGAGCAAGGTTCATGCCCTCAATATATCGTGTCTGACGCCATGCGACTGGCCGTTTGCGGACATGTGGCTGGCGTCATGCGTGGCCCTCGTCAGAAGTCGTAGCGAAGCCTTGCCAGTACCGAGTCGGGCTCGTTATCCGAGGTATTGGCAAAAATGCGCTCGAGATCGAGGCGAAAGCCGTGGTTGAACTGAGTGGTCACGCCCAGCACCTGATGATTGGTCTGCGAATCGGCGCTGCCCAGACGCTTCAAGCGGTCGCCGGCGAGAAAGGGCTTGATGCTTTGTACCCAGTCGTTGTCCAGCTGAAAAGTGTAGCGGGCAATGTACTCTACGCCGTAGGCGTCGCTGGCAAAGTAGTCATCGAGGCCGCCGGCCGGGTCCGGCACGAAATCCTCGTAGTAACCGGCACCCATGGCGAGATACCAGTCGCCGCCCGTCCAGGTCAGGGAGCTGCCGGTCAGCTGCTGGCGAAAGGACTGCTGATCACCTTCACCCTTGATCTCTGCCGAGGTGTTGGCATAGGCCCCGCCCAGTGTCAGGTCATCGGTCAGATGCCACCGAAAGCCGATCGACGCCCCGGTACGGCGGCGGTAGTCATACGGTCTATCGTCCAGGTGGAGATCGTCGTCGGGGAACAGCCAGCCGGCAAAGACCGTGAAGTCCTCGGTACCGTTGGAATAGCGAAGGCTCTTGCGGGCGCGATAGGAGCCGTCGTAGCTGCCATCGACCCCGACGCCCGGGGCCTGGGCGAACTGGTTGTAATCCCAGACGTCCGTGCTCACGCCGACGGTGTCGTAGTAGACGCTGTTCTGCTTGCCGGCGGTCAGCCGGCCGTAGCGGTCGCTTTCAAAGCCGAAATAGACCTGCCGGCGGGTGGTCGCGCTGTCCGAGCTGTCCCGGTCATAGTGGTCGTGCCAGCCCATGACCTTCGCCGTGTTCACGCCGAGCTCGCCATAGCTCAAAAGCGTCAGGTCATCGCTGACATGGTAGTTGACGTGTAGACGAAAGCGCGTACCGCCGTCGTAACCGCGGTGCTTGTAGCTGCCGTCATCCGTACCGCCCGTTTCATTGAAATACTGCGCCCGGATGCTGCCGCCGACCTGAACCTCGACCCGGTCAAGCGCCCCTTGTGGCTGCTCGTCAGGCGACAACAGCGTAACCTCTGCCCGGGCAGCACCTGCCTGTGCCAGCGCCAGACTCCCTGTCATCACTAAAAGTGCGCGCTGCCCCTTCCCGATATTCATGTCATGTCCTGATCAATACGATAAAAACGCCGCGCAGAACAGGGCGCACGCTGTCTGACGGTCTGTAAAAGCGGTGAAAGTATAATGAGACAACGCAACCGTTTGAAACAGGGCTTAAGGCGATATGGCCTGCCGTTCAGGTCCAGATCCCGGCCAGAGCCTGCCCTGTCGATCGAACATCATCATAAAAAACGTTTCGCAGATGGCGCGAGACGCTTTTGTATCAACGTACCTGCCACCCACTAGCCCATGAAAAACTCCGGGGACGGCATCTGATCGCTTAATCCGGTCAGCATCGGCTGGCCGGCTTCCATGACGGACATCATGTCCGGCATAACCGCTGGCGCCTCGCTCGTGGCATCGTTACCGCCCGACATTGCTGCCAGCATGTCATCCTGCGAAAAAAACGCCTGCGCCGTGTCATTGCCGAAGGGGGAAACATCACTGTGCCAGACATCATGTGACTGCTGACCATCCGTGCGACCGAATGCGTCTCGCGCGGTGGCAAACGAACGCTGCTCGAACATCTGACCGACGGGGCCGGCGCTATAGTCCGTGTTCTGGCTGGAGAAGGCCTCGTTCATGGCATCGCGGTGATACTGCTCGTCGCTGAAGCTGATGGTCTGATGCTGGGGGCCCGAGCTCCATTCAAGGCTGGTGTGCTGGGAGTGGACGTCGCCGGCGGTCGGTGCGCCCAGCTGCGCCACAAGCTGGCCGATGCCGGCAGTGACGTCCTGGAAGAGCTCCTCGAGACCGCCGATCAGCGACAGGCCGCTGTCCTGGTCATGGCCTGGCATCTCATGCCCGGGCATCGGTGTGGCGTCAGAATCGTCTGCCTCGGCTGACCAGTCATTGACCCGGCCGTATTCCATGCCCAGTAGATCGCCCGTTGCCAGGGTGGTGGCATCATCCGCCTGGTAGCTGCCGTCGATGGGCGTGAGTGTAATGTCGCCCTGATTGTAATGGGTGCCTTCGGACCACGCGTTGTCGGTATTAACGGGCGCGTCGATCTCATAGCGATAGCCGCCCTCCCCGTTGTCCACGATATGACGCTGACCATCGTTGGCCTCGTCCGGCAGGGTAAAGGCAAAATCAGCCGAATTGGCATCAAGGGGCACATTGATGCTGAGCCCTTCGCCCTGCGGCAGCAGCTGGCTGCCGTTGCCTGCCTGAGTGGCCTGTAGATCGCCGATGACGTTCACCAGAAAATCGGCGCTGGTCTCATACAGCCCGCTCGGAACTTCACCGCTGTCATCGGTGCCCGCCGAGACGGCAATCGCTGGAATATCGTAGTTAAATACCGAGGCCACGGCGGCGCCCAGCGTTCCCGAGCTGCTGGCCTGGAGGCCAACACTGGCGCCGTCATCCACGCCGGAGACGATCAGATCCGGCTGATCGGCACCGGTCAGCAGCGCATCCAGGCCGGTATAGACCGTGGTACTGGGCGTGGCATCCACGTGATAGCCGGCTTCATACTCGGTGACCTCGAAACTGCCCAGCGTCAGCGCACTACCGACCGCCTGCTGACTGTCGGTCGGTGCCACCACCGTGACGTCATAACCGGCGTCCTGCAGCGCCTCGCGCGTGGTGGTCAATCCCTGCGCCTCGTAACCGCCATCGTTGACCAGCATGACGTTGAGCGGCGCATGATCACCGGCAGGCGCCACGCCATCGGAGAGCAATTCTTCCAGACGTGTTTCCAGCGCACTGCGTGCCTGCTCGTTGGCACCCCAGTTGCCATCGATGGCGGAAACAGTAATGTTGCCATCGAGAAACTGATCGCCTTCGTTGAACAGCCCGCCCGAGCTCTGCTGATCGATGCCCTGCGAGCCGTAGGTGCCGTCCTCGTTTTGGGTAATGGGAAATTCGGTGCTCGACTTGCGGGTAATCTCGGTGAGCACAGCGCCATCAATATCGCCTTGCGGCACGTTGACGGAGAGTCCGGTGCCTTCCGGTAGCAGCGGTTGCTCTGCCTGCTGCTGATTTTCAAGGCGCTGCAGCAGATCAACGGTGTAGGCCGCGGCATTGGCAAAGCCTTCATCGCCGGCCTCGTCGGCGTCGGCGGAGACGGCAATCGCCGGCAGGCCATGTTTGAGCCCGGCCATGGCGCCATTGACGGTGCCGGAGATGTTCTCGCTGCTGCCGATGTTCTCGCCCTTGTTAGTGCCGGAGACGACCAGATCGAATCCCTGGTCAGCAAGCAGTGCGTCAAGTGCCGTATCCACGGCCACGGCGGGGCGTCCGTCGATCCAGTAGTTGCCGGCCTCATCGTACTGCGTCACAGCGATATCGGATGCCAGCGCTTCTGCACCGCCCAGTGAACTGCCCTGTGCGCTCTGGTTTACCCTTGGCGCGGCGACCGTCACATTGTGGCCGGCAGCAGTCAGTGCCTCCTGCAGCGACTGGATGCCGGGCGCGTCGTAGCCATCATCATTGGTCAACAAAACGTTGAGAGCCATCTCTTGTCTTCCTCACAGATTTGATGAGGCCTCATTGCCTCTACATTCTGATTTTTGGCTTAAGAGATGTCGCCCGGATGTCAAAAGAGTCAAATCGAGTGAATTCATGCAACAAATTGAAAGCGACGCGCCATCAAAATGCAGGCATAAAAAAACGCCCGGCAAGAGCCGGGCGTGGATCGAACGCTGACGTCGGACTCAGCGCTTGAAGATGTCGCGAACGTCCTTCGCTTCCCAGTGCGGGAAGTGGCGACGAATCAGGTCGTTGAGCTCAACCTCAAAAGCCTGCCAGTCAACGCTGCCACTGCCTTCATTGCTGTCGGCTGCCTGGCGGATCATGCCGGCGCCCACCGTCAGATTGGTCAGTCGGTCGATAACGATGAAGCTGCCGGTACCGGGGCTGATGTCATAGGCATCCACCGGCACGGGCTGGGTCAGCGTCACCTGACAGCGACCGATCTCGTTGAGCGCCAGCCGCTCGGCATCGTGATGCTCCAGCGTATTAACGTCGATGCTGTAGTCGATGGCACTGATCTGACCGCTGACATCGCGGGTGGCCAGCTTGAAGTCATAGCCGCGACCGGGGGTCATTTCCCGCTCGTTCATCCAGACAATGTCGGCCACAAAGGCGTTGGACATCGGCAGCTCGGTATCAGCCGCTACCAGCCAGTCACCGCGGGAGATATCCACTTCATCGGTGAGCGTGACGGTAATGGCCTGACCGGGCCAGGCAGCCTCGAGATCGCCATCAAAGGTTACAAGGCGTTCGACCGTGGAGACCTTGCCGGAAGGCAGTACCTTCACCTGCTGCCCGGGGCGCAGAACACCCGCCTGCAGCGTGCCGGCATAGCCGCGAAAGTCCAGATTGGGCCGGTTGACGTACTGCACCGGAAAGCGCAGATCCGTCAGGTTCTGGTCGCGCGAGATCTCGACGTTTTCAAGCTGCTCCAGCAGCGGCACGCCCTCGTGCCAGGGCATGTTGGCACTCGGGTTGACAACGTTGTCGCCTTCCAGTGCGGACATGGGCACAAAGGTGATGTCGGGCGCCTTGAGATTCTCGGCAAAGCCCAGGTAGTCGCGCTTGATCTCTTCAAAACGATCCTGCGAGTACTCGACCAGGTCCATCTTGTTGACCGCGATAACCAGATGCTGAATGCCCAGCAGATCGGCAATGAAGCTGTGGCGGCGCGTCTGCACCTGCACGCCGTAGCGGGCATCGATCAGAATGACCGCCAGGCTTGCCGTGGAGGCACCGGTCGCCATGTTACGGGTGTACTGCTCGTGGCCGGGCGTGTCGGCGATGATGAACTTGCGCTTGTCGGTCGAGAAAAAGCGATAGGCGACATCAATGGTGATGCCCTGCTCGCGCTCGGACTGAAGCCCGTCGACCAGCAGGGCCAGATCCACGCGCTCGCCGGTGGTGCCACGGGTCTTGGAATCCCGCGTCAGCGCCGCCAGCTGATCTTCATAGATCATTTTCGAGTCGTGCAGCAGTCGCCCGATCAGGGTCGACTTGCCGTCATCGACGCTCCCGCAGGTAATGAAGCGCAGCAGATCCTTGGCTTCATGCTCCTTGAGATACGCCTCGATGTTTTCGGCTATCAGGGATGATTGGTGTGCCATATGCGCCTCAGAAGTAACCTTCGCGTTTCTTGCGTTCCATGGAGCCGGCCTGATCGTGATCGATGGCGCGTCCGGAGCGTTCACTGGTACGGGTCAGGAGCATTTCCTGAATGATGTCGGGCAGCGTTGCCGCCTCGGACTCCACCGCGCCGGTCAGCGGATAGCAGCCCAGCGTTCGAAACCGCACGGACTTCATCTCGGGCACTTCGCCCTCATTGAGCGGCATACGCTCGTCATCAACCATGATCAGCGTGCCGTCGCGCTCGACGACCGGACGCTTTGCGGAGTAGTACAGCGGTACGATCGGAATCGATTCGAGATAGATGTACTGCCAGATGTCCAGCTCGGTCCAGTTGGACAGCGGGAAGACACGGATCGACTCGCCCTTGTTGATGTGGCCGTTGTACAGACTCCACAGCTCCGGGCGCTGATTTTTCGGATCCCAGCGGTGGTACTGATCGCGAAACGAGTAGACGCGCTCCTTGGCACGCGAGGCCTCTTCATCGCGACGCGCGCCGCCAAAAGCGGCATCGAAGCCATGCTTGTCCAGCGCCTGCTTGAGCGACTGGGTCTTCATGACGTCGGTGTACTTGGAGCTGCCGTGATCGAACGGGTTGATGCCCGCTTCGCGCCCTTCCTCGTTGATGTGCTCGATCAGCTCCATGCCGGTTTCGGCCGCCATGCGATCACGAAACTCGATCATCTCGTGGAATTTCCACGTGGTGTTGACGTGCATCAGGGGAAACGGCGGGGTACCGGGGTAGAACGCCTTGCGGGCCAGATGCAGCATGACCGAGGAGTCCTTGCCGATCGAATAGAGCATCACGGGGTTGCGAAACTCGGCCGCCACCTCGCGAATGATATGCATCGACTCGGCTTCGAGCTGTTTCAAATGGGTTTGCCGCTCGGGAGAAAGCATGCGTGTCACAACCTCTCATGACCAAACGCCATCGCCGGGCGACGATGACGCTGTAAACGGGGTGTCTCGCGATAAAAAACGTCACGAGCAAACAAGAATGGCCCTCACGTTAGCGAGCCGCCTTCATAACGTCAAAGAATCAACGTTTCTTCCTTTAGACGTTAAAGCTATAAAAGCCGTCCTCGAGCGTATCACCGATCAGTCGCGACGTATTCGACGCGCGTTGACAGACAGGGCTGCTGCAACGCCTCAAAGGACAGGCGAATCAGGCGAAAGCCGCCCGGGGCGCGGTCATCGACGGCAAACTCCGGGCTGTCGGGCGCGAACTGCGCCGCGATGGCCGGCACCGACATCACCGGCACGCCGTTATGCAGACAGGTTCGCTCATGGTGGATGTGGCCACACAAGACGGCCTGCACATGATCAAATCGGCCAGGTCCTGCCCAGAACGCGTCACGATCCTCAAGACCGATTTCGTTCATCCATGCCGCCTCCACACTGACCGGTGGGTGATGCAGCACAATCAGTGCCGGTGTGGTGTCGCCTGCCAGCTGCGCCTCGAGATGCGTTAGCTGATCAGGGCCCAGCCGCCCGCCCTCTTCTCCCTCGATCCAGCTATTGAGCAGCAGGATCTGCCAGCCGCCGAAATAAACGACCGTTTCCAGCGGGCGCACGTCGGCCATGGTGACGGGGTGGTCATGATTGCCGGGCAGCCATACCCAGCGACAGCCCAGGGCGTCGAGCTGCTCGGCAGCGCGCTGATACGATTCGATCGAGCCGTCATCGCTGACATCGCCGCTGACGATGATCAGATCCGGTCGGTAGTCACCAACGCGGGCCAGAATCAGATTCATACGCGCCTGAACATCCACGCCGCGATAGCGCTGCGCGGGGTCGGCGCCAAGATGGCTGTCCGAGAGCTGAACGATCAGCATGACAGGCTCCTTGAAACAGGGTCACCGCCCCGAGGCGGTCAGGGTAACGCGACATGACAGACAGGAAGAGAACGAGCCGGAGTGAGCGCGGAGCGCCGCACGGGTCAGGGCGTTTCAAACACGCGGGTGTCATGGCCGTGGGCCAGACCATGCTCCAGCCATTCGCCCAGAAAGCGGTTGAGCTGCAGCTTCTCGTCGGGCTGATGCATGTGGGCGTTGGGATAGCGATAGCGTCCCTCGAAGTGACGCTTGCGCTGAAAATCGTTCACTTCTGCCATCTGCACGTCGTGGTACAGATGCACCACCATGCGCGGCGCATCGATCATGTCATCGAGCACGCCGCTCTGGAACACACGCACGATGGTCGTATAGGGCGCACGCTCCATGACCTCAAGATGCAGGGTCCCGAAACGCGCGGTATGGCTGGCCAGCGGCAGCTCCACTCTTTCACCGGCCACGGTGTCGCCCAGCAGCCGGTCAAGACGCACGAAATTGGCCGTACACTCGGCCTGTAGCGTTCTTAGATCGGTAACGTAAGCGTTTCGTCTACTCAAATGACTATCTCCTTGCTCTGAGGGCCGGGCGCTCACGGGCCAGCCAGTACAGCGCAATCAGTAACATGGCATTGTTGATGGTACCGTCTTCCAGCAATCCCCAGGCATCACGGAAGGGTAGCACACGCACCCTGATGTCCTCGTGCTCCTCTTCAAGCCCATGTATGCCGCCCACGTTGGCTGAATCCACCAGCGCGCAAAAAAGCGTGATGTACTCGTCGCAGGCGCCGGGACTTGGGAAGTAACGATGAATCTCTAAAAGCGCTTCGACGTGGCAGCCGGTCTCTTCATGAACCTCCCGACGAGCGACCGCTTCGGGCGACTCGTCTGAATCGATCAGACCGGCGGCCGGCTCCAGCAGCCACGGGCTGAAGTCCCGGCCCATGGCACCGGCGCGAAACTGTTCGACCAGCACCACCGCGTCACGTTCCACGTCATACAACAGCACGCCCACGGCGTCGTGATGACGAAAAACCTCACGCGAGACGGTCTCGCTCCAGCCACCCTGATACTGGCGATAGCGCACATCGACGCGGTCGAGATTGAAAAATCCGCGATGCAGCGGCGTGTCCTCGATGTGCTCGACATCGTTTTCATCAAAGCGGGGGAGTAGCGTCGTGTCCCGAGTCGTCATCGGCTTTTTCCTGAAAAAAATGAAGTCTGGTGCCGGGCAAAGGGCGCAGCAGCGTCAGTGATAAAACGGCACGCGCCAGACAACAAGGCCAGTGTGGGCATGGTTATGGATGCACCGCCAGAGACTTTCAAGCGCATGCCGGCCGGCAGCCTTGGCAGCACAGTGCGAGGCGATTATGGTAAGCGCCCCATCATCATACGGACACCGTCTGCATGAAAGGACGCAACATGACTCGCTGGCGCGACCCGGCCAAGGACCCGCGCCAGGAGAAAAAGACCGACCTGATCACGCCGGAAGGGTTTGAGTCGATGCGAGGCCTGCTCGATCATCTGGTGCGCGTACGCCGCCCCGAGCAGTCACGCAAGACCGGCGAGGCCGCCGCCCAGGGCGATCGCAGTGAAAACGCCGACTACACCTACAACAAGAAGGCGCTCAACGGCACCATCGCGCGTATCGCGTATCTGCAAAAGCGCCTGGATGCCCTGACCGTGGTCGACCGCCTGCCCGAAGACCGCAATCGCGTCTTTTTCAGCGCCTGGGTGACGCTGGAAGATGACGACGGCGAAGAGATGCGCATCCGCATTGTCGGCCCCGATGAGACCGACAATAAAAAGCACTGGATCAGCGTGGATGCCCCGCTGGCCCGCGCCCTGCTGGGCAAGGCGCTGGACGCTGAAGTCACGGTGGACGCTCCGGGCGGCGCGACCACCTATATCATTACCGACATCGCCTACGCCGAGCGTTAGTGTGACGGCCGGGCCTCAGCGCCGGCTGGCGCGATAGACCCGGAAGCGACTGGTTTCCTTGAGCACCTCGACGCGGCCGAAGTGCTTTTTCATCAGATCCATATAGGGCAGAAAGCTGTTGGCCACCAGATAGAGCGCGCCTTTGGGCGCAAGCTTCTTGCTGGCCTGCTCGATCAGCTTGCGGGCCGGGTCGATCGACACGCTGCGCTCCTGATGAAAGGCCGGGTTGCTGACAATAGCCTCAAAGGGGCCCTCGACGGCCGCCAGCATGTCGCTGGGGAGCACTTCGCCTTTCAGATCATTGGCTGCAAGCGTGCGACGGGTCGCTTCCAGCGCCAGATGATTGATATCCACGGCCGTTACATCGGCGCCCTGGCGCGCCAGCCAGGCACTGATCACGCCGTCGCCGCAGCCGGCATCCAGTACCTGCCCTTCCAGCGCCGGCAGTACCTCCAGCAGCATGCTGGTCCCGTCATCAAGGCGGCCATGACCGAAGATGCCCGGATGGCTGACCAGTGTGAGATCCAGCGCCTCAAAGTGTGACCAGTGATCGCCGGCGTCTTCCGCCACAGTAGTGGCCTGATACAGCGAGCAGCGCCGCGCGTTGTCCAGACGCTGGTGGGACATGCCCCGCGTTTTCAGCTCGCCCGGTACCCGCTTGCCGCCGCCGTGATGCTCGCCGACGATGCGCAACGTACTACCCGAGGCACAGCAGGCATTGAGCTGATCCAGCCACCAGCGGCCCAGATCCATGGTCTTGGGCCAGAACAGCAGTGCATCGCTCATGTTTTCCGGCGCCGTCAGGCCTTCGACCACTTCATGGCCGTGCTGGCGCCAGACTTCGGAAATCAGATGATCCAGACTCCAGATGCACCGTTTCGCCCCGTTCAAAAGCCCCTCATCCAGCGGCGGCGCGATCAACCACTCGCCCTCCTTGATGGCGGGTGACTGTCGATCCAGCAATTGCCCCATGGGCGTGGAAAAACTCATGAATCCCCTGCTCTACTCAAATGGTGACTGACCTGTCCTGTGACATGGTCATGAAGATAACGGTATATGATCGAGCGCCTGCGGTAACGCGCCCTGCATGAGATGAAGAATATCAGCTCGGACGATAAACGCTGTAATGGAGATAGCGCCCCAGGCGCCAGTAGGGGTCGCGCTGGCAATAGCGGTGCTCCAGCTCGAAAAGCCGTTCAAGCGTGGCCTCGTCCGGGTCACGCTCGCGCAGATAGTCATGGAACACGCGGATGCCCGTGATGGATTTGACCTCGAGCCCGGCCGCCTCAAGCCAGCGCACGACCTCTTCATGGCGCAGCGGGGAGATCGGCGTCAGGCGCTTGCGGGTGCCAAAGCCGGCCAGCTGATCATCGAGCACCTTTTGCAGATTGCCCTTTACCACGTTGGAAAAGCGCAGCGCGTCCTCGTTGAACACCATCAGTGACAGCCACCCACCGGGGGCGAGCTGATCGGCCAATAAGCGAACCGCCGCCTGCGGGTCGATCAGCCACTCCAGCACCGCGTGACAAAACATCAGCGGCCACGGCCCGGGCGCAATATCGGGCAGGCTCTGCAGGTCACGCTGATGAAAACAGGCATCGCTGCCGGCCAGGCGTTCGCGCGCGGCAGCGAGCATATCCTCCGCTGGCTCCAGCAGGGTGACCGGATGGCCGCGCTCACTGGCCCAGTGCGCCATCTGCCCCAGCCCTGCCCCGACATCGACCAGCGGCTGGCCCTGCATCGGAATGGAAGACTCGATGGCGCGCGTCAACAGCGCCAGACGCAGCCGACCCCGGGCGTGGTTATACAGAGCGGTTTCAAACTTCTCGGCCATGCCATTGAAATGGCGGTCCGTCGTGATGCGTTCTTTCATGCGGGCTCGATTGGCAGCGTAGGTGCGTCAGGGTTTCACTATACGCGGGAAATCCCTATAATGGCGCCCGCTTCGCCCCCGTAGCTCAGCTGGATAGAGCGTCCCCCTCCTAAGGGGAAGGCCTCAGGTTCGAATCCTGACGGGGGCGCCACTGATTACCCGCCCGATTACCTTTCCCCTTGTCCCAATATTTTCTGCTCCGCACATGAGTCTGCTTTACCGAGACAGCGTCAAGTTCGTTGTTCTGCTCGGCAGCCTGTTTATAGTCATGATCATCTTCACCTGACGTGATCGCTGTATTGGCAGGTAAGTATCGGTAAAAACAAGAGCCTGCCCTGCGCTTCAATATCTAAGTGCAGAGCAGGCTCCTTGGCTTTCAAATAACGAAACGTGCCCGAAACGATCAACTCGCCGGAAACGGGCTTATGCCCTGTCAGCACGGCGCAACTTTATGGCGTTTCTGGACGCCATTACCACTGCCAGTATCAGAATGCCCAGCGAGAGCGCGAGAAAAACGCCGCTAATGGGGCTGGTTGCAAAAACACTCCAGTCACCTCGCGATAGCAGCAGCGCCCGGCGGAAATTTTCCTCCAGCATTGGACTCAGGATAAATCCAAGAATCAACGGTGCCGGCGGAAAGCCCAGACGCAGCAGACCATAACCGATCAGACCAAAGATCATGACCACGAAGATGTCGAATGTGGCGCTGTTGATGCTGTACACGCCAATGCAGATCAGTGTGAGTATGGCCGGATAGAGGACCGAGTAAGGAATCTGAAGCAGCCGTGTCCACAGACCGATCAATGGAATGTTCAGAACCAGCAACATCAAATTTCCTATCAAAAAGCTGACGACCAGCCCCCAGAAAAGATCCGGATGATCGGTAATCAGACCGGGGCCCGGGTCAATACCGTGAATCATCAGTGCACCGAGCATGACCGCCATTACGGCGTCGCCGGGTACCCCGAGGGTCAGGGTTGGTATAAACGCTGCCTGCGAGGCGGCATTATTGGCCGACTCCGGCGCCGTCAACCCTTCTACCGCGCCCTTGCCGAAACGCTCCGGAGTTTTGGTAAGGCGTCTTTCCAGCGCATAGGCCAGAAAAGAGGCCATTGCTGCCCCTGCCCCGGGCAACACGCCACAGGCTGCCCCCAGAACGGAGCCTCGTCCGGTAGAAGGCCATGATCGCCGAATATCTTCACGGCTGGGCAGCATGCTGCGAAACCCAAAGCTCTCCTTTTGAGTATTGCGATGGCGGTGTGCTGTCGCAATGACCTCGGAGACGCCAAAAAGGCCCATGGCCACAGAGACGATATTAAGACCATCAGCCAGATACGGTATGTCCAGGGTATAACGAAACTGTCCGGAATTGACGTCCTGGCCCACGATGCCAAGGAACAGTCCGAGAACAACCATGAACAGCGAGCGCAGAAAGGTGCCACCGCCGATTGCCGCGGCACCGATAAGCGCCAGCAGCAACAGCGAGAAATACTCTGCCGCTCCGAATTCCAGAGCGAAGGACGCCAGTACCGGCGCAAATCCCCCGACCAGCACAATACCGAAGATACCGCCCACAAAGGAGGCGATTGCGGTCAAAAAGAGCGCAATGCCGGCACGTCCTTGCTGAGCCATGGGATAGCCTTCCAGCGCCGTGACGGCTGCTGCAGGCGTACCGGGCAGATTAAGAAGAATGGAGGCCGTCGAGCCGCCATATTGACCGCCATAATAGATCCCCGCCAGCATGATGATGGCTTCGGTCTGGGGAATGTAAAACGTGATGGGTAGCAGCATGGCGATCGCCGGCAGTGGACCAACGCCCGGCAGTACGCCCACCACCATGCCCAGAAACACACCGAGAAAGCAGTACATCAATGCTGACCAGGTCAGCGCGACCGACGCCCCCTGAGCGAGGTTGGCAAACAGTTCCATTACCACACTCCCCGAATGAGCGTGAAGGGCAGGCCGAGTCCGACCACAAAGATCAGCACGACCAGCAGCGGTACACCCAGACACAGTGCCACAAGCCGCTGGATACTGAATGTGGGTGCTGCCAGCGTGCTCACGACTATCAGCGCCACACAGGCCGGAATCAGCCCTGCTGACTCAAGCAACAATCCGAAAAGTCCAACCGACAGCGGTACACAGATGAGCGAACGCCGGGCTTTTTTGGCATCTTCCTGAGCGTCTTTTGTAGCCTCATTTTCAGATAGCGATTCAACGGGCTTTTCAAAAAGCGCCTTGAGGGCAACGCCCATCCCCAGAAGCACCATGAGGCCCCCCAGCAGCATGGGATAGAACCCTGGCCCCATTCGACCTGCCGTGCCGAGGCGGTAATCCAGCGCCCCCACGACGACGGCAAGACCCAATACGATCATGACCAGCGCTGAAATCCAGTCGACCGGCGCCAGTGTCTTCAAGGACCGCATTTTCATGGCACGCTCCTACCAGGATCCGACAGGCTTGGAAGGATCGGTTCTGGGCGGTTCGGGATAGTGAAGTCCGCGCTGCCCTGAAAGACCCCGGTTATGATGCGCCTGGTGCGCCGGCGCCTCGGTGCCGATCATTTGGCCATCGCGTACCCACTCCAGATCTTCGCCATACAGATGCTCGATCAGCTCCTTCTTGAGGCGTTCCACGATATCGGCATGATCAGACTCGTGGACTCGGTCGACCTCCTCCCGGGGATCTTCCTGCAGATCGAACAGCTGGAAATGATTGCCCGCGGGGTACCAGATCAACTTGTAGCGCGCATCGCAAATCATTCGCGTGGCCCGCACCCCGGAAGACGCCTCCCCGTAGAAGGTTTGTCGGCGTTCACCGCCCACTACACTTCTGCCGTCGCCGCCCTCTGGCATGGGAATACCGGCCAGCTCCAGAAGACTCGGCATGATGTCCTGAAGCCCCATGAGACGATCATCGACTGCACCCGGCACAACACGCCCGCCATCACGCTTGTCGATCATCATGAACGGCACGCGGGCCGAGCCTTCATACATCAGTCGTTTGGCGTAAAAACCGTGATCACCCAGCATATCGCCGTGATCACCGGTAAAGCAGATAATGGTGTTATCGAGCAGCCCTTCCTCTCTTAGCGTTCCGATCAGTATGCGAATCTGGTGATCAATATGCGTACACAGGGCGTAAAACGCCCGCAGCATGTTCGCGTGCTGCACCGGGGCAAGATCGCGCCAGTATTCCTGCACGGCGCGCAGCATATAGGGCAGGTTTTGCGTATCCCGGGACCACTCGGATTGAATCGGCACCGGCATGTCGCGGTCACGATAGCGCTCCAGATAAGCGCCAAGCGGCACCAGTGGCGGATGCGGCGCCGTATAGGAGACATACCAGAACCCGGGGCGGGTGGGGTCGCGACGCTTGATCATGCGTGCCGCGGTAGTGGTCGTCCAGGACGTCACATGGGTGTGCTCCGGCAGGTGCCAGGGCCGCCACTCGTACTCATTGTTGCTCATGCCGTGCAGAAACTGCTGCCCGACATAGCCGCAATCTGCCAGGTATATTTCATAATCATCCGGACCGTCGATCTGTCCGCGCCCCTCCTCGGCAAGCCACGCCTCTTCAAAGCCGATGCGATCACGGGTTGGATAAACGTGCAGCTTGCCCGTCATGGCCGTTTGATACCCGCTGTCCTTGAAACACTGCGGCAGTGTCGGCAGCTCGGCGGGCATGGGCAATGAAGGCTGAAATTCCCGATCACCGTGCAACCGGGAGCTGGCACCGGTCATGATCGAGCGTCGCGAAGGAATGCAGATCGGCGTCTCGGCATAGCACCGGGTATAGCGTGTGCCCAGCTCCGCCAGCCGATCCAGTGTGGGTGTCTCGATCACGGAATGACCAGCACAGCCCAGCAGGTCGGCCGGCCACTGGTCCACGGAGATAAATAAAACGTTGGGTCTTGAGTCAGACATGGATGACCTTCCCTGACAGAGTGAGCATCGCCGCCCACCGAACCCGATTGCCGGTCGGCGACACGCTGGGGATAAACCGCTCTGAAGTTACTGCGTCGATACTTCCGCCATCTCGACCAGTTCGCCAAGCGTTTCGGACTGCGTATCGACAAACGCGGCAAATTCATCTGCGGTGCCACCGATCACTTCGATACTGACCGCTTCCAGGCGCTGACGAACGTCTGGCGCCTCAAGCACCTTGTTCATTGCCTCGTTGAGTCGTTCGGCGATGGCAGGGTCGATGTCTGCCGGCGCAAACAGGCCGTGCCAGGACGTGAACACCATATCGACCCCCAGCTCGGACAGCGTGGGGACATCCGGTAGCGCCTGTGCCCGTTCTGCGCTGGTGACCGCCAGCGCCTTGATCGAGCCTTCCCGGACAGCGGGCACCAGCGTGCCATCGATAAAGGCACCGACTTCACCGCCAATCAGGGCCGTCCGCGCCGGAGAGGAGCCCTGATAAGGGATGTGCAGCCCCTCGAAGCCAAGCAGCGACTCAAGATATTCAAACGACAGGTGCTGAGGCGTCCCGATCCCTGCCGAAGCGTAATCGATGTCCTCCGGACGAGACTCCGCAAGCTCTTTGAACTCTTCAAAGTTGGCAACGTCGAGACGCGGCCCGACACCCAGCACCAGTGGCACGGAGGTAATCTGCACAATAGGGGTGAAATCGGCCACCGGATCGTAGGCAAGGTTGTCATACACGTGCGGGTTGATGCCGTGTGTTGCGATGTCACCAAGCAGCAGCGTGTAACCGTCGGCGTCGGCGCGTGCCACTTCGCCACTGCCGATGGTGCCACCGGCCCCGGCACGGTTTTCTACCACAACCGGCTGTCCGAGCTCGCGGCTGAGCGGCTCGCTCAGGGTTCGGCCGATGAGATCAACATTACCGCCGGGCGAATAGGGAACGATCAGATGGATCGGCTTTTTCGGCCAGTCCGATGGCGCAGCCTGTGCGTTTGAACATATCAGGGAAGCGAAAAGTATTCCTACAAGCGGTAGAGCAATGCGTTTGAACATGATGTCATCCCCTCTGGGTCATGCAGGTTGATGCGCCCTTTCCAGAGTGCCTTGCCCGTTTTATAAGCGTTACTGATAAAAAATATTTTACGAATCAGTATCGAAAGGCAGACAGTCCTGTTTTTATCGTTTCCAGCGATTCAGCGAAGCAGAGTCTGGAACTCAAGAGCAGCTTTTAATCCACAATAACCAATAGAATTTGATAATCTAATAAGAATCACTTATTTATTACTCAAGTCTAACGCCGTGAACTTAAACTACCTTTTATCGATCGCCGTACTGGCAGAAGAGCGACACTTTGTCAGAGCCGCTGCCAGACTGGGCATCAGCCAGTCTGCGCTGACACAGCAGGTACAAAGAATCGAGCGTGAACTGGGGCTGACCCTTTTTTCACGCACCCAGCGTCAGGTCGTGATTACCGAAGCAGGCAAGGCCTTTGTGGAAGAGGCCCGGCGTGTCCTGACGCAATATGACATTGCCATCGATGCCGCACGCCGGGCATCGAAAGGAGAAATCGGTAAACTTCGACTGGGATTTGTGGAGAACGCCGCACTTCACTTACTGCCCAGAACGGTGTCGCGCTTTCGCCGTCATCATCCACATGTGCAACTGGCACTGCATGAACTGATCTCGGCCCAGCTTGTTCAGGCACTGCAGGAAGACACCCTCGATGCTGCCCTGATGAGACCCATTGCAGGCCTTGACGCTTTGAAGACCATGACACTGCTGCGCGAGCCGTATCATGTCGCGCTGCCTGCCGACCACCCATTGGCGCAAAGGACCTCGATCGCATTTGCAGACCTGATGACCGATGGCATCGTCATTGCGCCGGCCAATAAATCGACCTATCTGCTCTCGGTGTTCAGACCTTTATGCGAGCGCCATAACGTTGAATTCACCATCGCCCAGGAAGTTGATCAGCTTCACGCCATCATTGGCCTGGTGGGTGCAGGTCTTGGCTATACACTGCTTCCCCGCTCGGCCGCCGCCCTGTCGATAGAAGGCGTGGTCTATCGCCCGCTGTCCGACCCTGACGCACCTCACGCCGAGCTCGTGCTGGCCTGGTCGGCGAATGCCACCAATCCGGTACTGAACAATTTTCTGGCCGTTGCCAGAGACGCCTCTCGTCAATAAGATCGCCACGTTCAAAACGTCATATACGCTAACGCCTTTTGACATCCGCAAGAGTCAAAAGCCGATAAAGTGAGTCATCGTCGGCCTGATCCACGACCACAAAAAAGCCCCGCCGAAGCGGGGCTTTTTCTGTATGGCAAATCCGACAGACCCTCAGCCGAACAGAAAATCTTCCGGGCCCATCGCCTGGTGCAGCTCGCCCGCCGGGGCGCCCGGATCGTACTTGGGAATGCCGATCAGCGTGATCGTGTTGGTCGCCGCGCCGTCATCGATCATCAGGTCGGTACCGCTGCCGTTGTACATCGCATGGATATCGGCAAAGGCCAGCGCCTCGCCATCCGAGCCGGTCAGCCCGGACACGTCAATGCGATCGATACCCAGCTCAAAGTCGGTGATCACGCTGCCCCACCAGGTGTCATCGTCGCCCAGCACGAAGCTGTCGGGTGCGTTTTCGGTACCACTGACCTGTCCTTCCACCTGCACATCCGTGAAGGGGCCCTCGGGGGCCGGCGCCATTTTGGAAATCATGTCACGACGATCCGACAGGGTATTGAATCCGCCGGTCATGTCGCTCAGGCGCAGGGCAAAATCGTTTTCATCCAGCCCGGCCGGGCCGCTGTCGCGGTACAGATAGAAGTCATCATCAAACAGCACGGGAATCACGGCATCGCCGCTGTCCATCTCCCCTGCCATGGTGAACGCTTCTTCCAGCGAGCCGGCATCCCAGGCCATCACCGCATAATCAAAATTGATGGTCTCAAAGGAGGCCATGACCTCATCGTTGACCAAAAGCGTGTCCTTCATGCCATCAAAGCCGACCAGCGTGTCGATGCCGTTCCCATCCTGACCGTAACGTGAGGCGTCTTCGGAAAAATACAGCACATCCGTGCTACTGCTGCTTGCGCCCAGCACGATGGTCTCCTGCACTGCGGCTGAAGCCGTATATTCAAGGCCACCTGTCAATGCACTGGCATCCGTATGGGTTATCGCTGCGTTACCCAGGGCGCTGTTGTTCCATTCAATGCGACCGGTGCCACCGAGCATCAGCGACTCGAGCGCATCCCCCTGGGCGGTGGCCGACAGCGTCTCACCGGATCTTGCCCGGCTTTCGTTGAACAGGGCGTTTAACTCCAGGGTATCGACGTCCTCCGGCAGGACAAACGTCATGGCACCGCCTTTGGTAAAGGCGAAGGATTGGGACTGGCTTTTGGTCAGCTGCGGCATGTGTTCAACTCCCTTGAACGTATTTTTATTAAACAGCAGGAGCCTTAATGTAGTCCTTTAATTAAAAAGTACTAAAACTTAATTTTTATTTTTGGTCTAACCTCGGCAAATCAACCTTGAAAGCAGGCGTTCGTTGACAGAAAGGGGGCAGCGAATGGCCTCAGAGCCGCCGGCCCTTACTGCCTTATCCGTCCTGCCCATCCGCCCCATCCTGTCCATCAACGCCGCCTTTGCCGCCGTCACCACCGTTACCGCCAGCACCGCCGTTGCCTCCTCTACCTCCGGCACCGCCATCTCCGCCATCGCCTCCCCTGCCGCCGTTCCTTCCGGCCACGCCCGTCCCGCCGTGACCGCCCTGCGGGCAATCTGCCGTGCCGGTTTTGCCGTTCTCGCCCGGCGCACCGTCAAGCCGGCTGCAGTCGGTAGGGTTGTCAGCAGCCAGGGTCGAACCGGCCGCCACCGCCAGCATCATGGCGCTTGTCAAAAGAAGAGCTTTTGCAGCGTTCATCGAGAACTCCCTGTCGCGCGGCGCGCGCTTGCGTCAATTTTAATCCGGCGTTCGACTATCGCGCCGGCTGAACAAATCTGCAAGACGGGCCCTGCCAACATCGCTTTGGCGTGCCACCATGACAGTCTCTCCCTGACCATCGGTGACCCATGACGATTGCATCCCTCAACGACTGCCGCCACTGGGTGTTCGATATGGATGGCACGCTGACCGTGGGCGTGCATGATTTTCAGCTCATCCGACGCGAGCTGGACATCCCGGACGACAGTGACATCCTCGAGCATCTTGAGGCGTTGCCTGAGGAAAAACGCCGCGCCAGCCATGCCTGGCTGATGGAACACGAACGCGAGCTGGCCGGGCGTTCTACGCCGGCCGAGGGGGCCGTGGCGCTGATCCGTGAACTGTGCGAGCGCGATTATCGGCTGGGCATTCTGACCCGCAACGCGCGCGAGCTGGCGTGGATCACGCTGGAGAAGATCGGCCTGGCCGACTGCTTTGCCGATGAAGATGTGCTGGGTCGGGAGGATGCGCCACCCAAACCGCAACCGGATGGGCTTGAACACTTCATAAAGCGCTGGGAGATAGTGCCCGCCCGCCTCGTGATGGTGGGTGACAGCCCGCTCGACATGGCCTGCGGCCGTGAGGCCGGCACGCGTACCGTCATGGTCAACGTGCCGGACAACACCTGCCCCGAGCATGCCGACTACCATTTAAAGGATTGCCATGCGCTGAGAGCGGCTCTGTTTTCCGACTGAGCACGAAACCTGCGTGGGGCCTGGTCAGTGAGCGATGATCGAGCACGCGCCCTGGTGGTCTGATTCGAGCACGGCATCGATTCACTGGCGACACCTGATGGTGCAGCCGTCTATCCTGACGCGACATTCTGCCCCAGAATGGGGCACTTTTTTCCAATCAGGAATGTCGTTGCATGTCATCGGTAAGCTTCACGAAAAAGGGGTATCAGGGGGCGCTGGCGCTGGTGGGGCTTTTGCTGGTGGCCATCAATCTGCGACCGGCGCTGACCAGTGTGTCACCGGTATTGAAAAATATCGCCGAGGGGCTGTCGCTCTCGCCGGCCGCCCAGGGCGTGCTGACCACGCTGCCGGTCATCTGTCTGGGGCTTGCAGCCCCGCTGGCGCCCAGGCTGTCGCGGCGCATCGGTCCCGAGCGCACCATCTTCGCTATCCTGATCCTGCTGGCCGTGACGCTGCTGGTGCGCCCTTTCACCAGCACGCTGGGACTTTTCGTGTTCACGGCGCTGGCCGGGGCCTGTATCGGCATCATGAACGTGCTGTTGCCGGGTATCGTCAAGCGCGACTTCCCGACGCGGGTCAGCCTGATGACCGGGCTTTATACCGTGGCGCTCAATCTGGGCGCCTCACTGGCCGCCGGAGCCACCGAGCCGCTACGTCAGGCATTCGGGGAACAGTGGGAACCCTCGCTCGCCTTCTGGCTGTTGCCGGCGGTGATCGCTGCACTGGTGTGGATTCCCCAGCTTCGTGTTGCCCACACCACTCGCGTGCGCCCCAAAAGCAGTCATCCGCTGTATCGCAACGCACTGGCCTGGCAGGTGACGCTGTTCATGGGTCTGCAGTCGTCGCTGGCCTATACGGTATTTGGCTGGCTGCCGACCATTTTGCAGGACCGCGGCGTGGCCCCGGTCACGGCGGGGCTGGCGCTGTCGATCTCGATTCTGTGTCAGGTGATCACGGCGCTGCTGGCCCCATGGATCGGCAGCCGCATGAAGGATCAACGCGCGGTGCTGATTGCGGTCATGCTGCTCACCCTGTGCGGTCTGGCGGGCTGTCTGTATGCGCCCATCCAGAGCATCTGGCTCTGGGTCGTGATTCTGGGACTCGGTCAGGGCGGTACGTTCAGTATGGCGCTGACACTTCTGGCGCTGCGCGCCCCGGACGCCGACACGGCCGCCGAACTTTCCGGCATGGCGCAGGGCTTTGGCTATGTGCTGGCCGCCTTCGGCCCGCTGCTGGTCGGTTTGTTGCACGACTGGTCCGGCGGCTGGGACGTGGTGGGTATCCTGCTGGGCCTGATCGGCCTGGGGGCCATGGGCGTGGCACTGGGTGCCGGGCGCAATCGCCTGGTCAGGCCGCACGACTGAGCCGATCGTTACCTCCCGGGGCGCCACATGAGCGTCCCGTTGACCGCCTCTCCTTTAATAACCTTTCCGAGCCTGCATCCATCGCATTCGAGACAGATCCAGCCGACAAACAGGCCGGCTGTCCTCGTTGCGATCATGTCTTCTTTCATCGTGTCGCCCCGTCGAATTAGCCCTGGTATGTCACGGTGCGTTGCCGATCCGGCCTGACAGAAAGCGCTCGGGCTGACGATCGACGCCATTATTAACTCATGATAACGAGAGGAACGGCCGGTTACATATCGGTACAATACCGACATTTGTAGCGACAAAACTGTTCTACACTGCCGCGTTCCTGTCCATACAACAACGATCATCAGAGAACGTCTTGCTCTTAGTCTCCTTGCGACAAACACTGACGCGGCGTGTCATGGCGTGCCTTTCCGATCGCCATTTCACCATGCTGCGCCACTGGCGCGCCTTTGGTGTGCTGCCCGACCTTTCCAATCCCACAACCTTTAGCGAAAAGATCGGCTATCGCAAGCTCCACCCGACCCCTTCGATGTCGGTACTGAGCGACAAGATCGCCGTGCGTGATTACGTGCGCGAGCGTATCGGTGAGCAGTACCTGATTCCCTGTTATGCCACCGCCGATGAGCTGACTCCTGAGCTTCTGAAGACGCTGCCCGAGCGGTTTGTCATGAAGGGCAACCACGGCAGTGGCTACAATCTGCTGGTCGAGGACAAGTCACAGTGGACGTTTCCCGAGCTCTACGACATCTCTCAAAACTGGCTGAATGACGACTTTTCACGCGTGAATCGTGAAACCCAGTATCGTGCCATCAAGCCCCGACTTCTGTTTGAACAACGTCTGGGCAGTGACCCCGTGATACCGCCCAGCGACTACAAGTTTCACTGCTTTCGCCGCAACGGCAAACTGACTGTCATTGTTCAGATTATGGTGGGGCGCTTTCAGGCCGGCGGCCATCAGCGTGTGTGCCTTACGCCGGACTGGCAGCCCGTACGAGTTGAAACCCGAGAGATCGAGGACGTCTCTACCGTTGAAAAACCAGCAGGCTTTGACCGGGCGCTGGCCCTGTCCGAGCAGCTGTCAGAAGGCTTTGATTATGTCCGGGTGGATTTCTACATCCTTGATGACGAGATCTATTTCGGGGAGCTGACCTTCACCCCCGGCGGCGGTTTCATGGAGCTGATTGACCGTCAGGTGGATCACTATCTCGGCAGTCTTTTCACGATCGATCGCGAAATGGCGCGGGCCCGGCAGGTACCGCTGTAACGTACCGGCAATATCGTGGCTTCAAACATGCCTTTCAAAAGGCTTTTTCCAAAAAATTTCAGGGAACGCTCATGACACCTGGCAAGATGCTTCGCATTCTGGCGCTGGCCGGCACCACCGCCCTCCCTTTCATCACTCAGGCCGCGCAGGCGTCGCAAACGCTTCGTGCTGCCTCCGATGTCGGATTTGCCCCGTTTGCGATGGTGGACCCCGGCGGTGGTTACCGTGGCTTCTCGATCGATCTGGTCAATGAACTTGCCGAACGACTGGGCTATGACAATGTCGATGTCATGGATGTGCCCTTCAGCAGCATCTTTTCCGGTCTTTATGCCGACCGCTACGACATGATCCTGGCCCCTACCGACATCACCCGTGAACGCGCCGAAAAAATGCTCTTTACCGAGGGCTACATGAGCAATCAGCTCGGCTTTTTAATGCCGGAGGACGTCAGCATTGAAAGCCCTGAAGCCCTCGAAGGCATGACGCTTGCGGTCAATAGTGGCTCGGTATCTGAAAGCTGGGCCAGCGCCCATCAGGAGCAGTACGGCTTTGACGTTCAGCGCTATGACCAGAATACCGACGCCGTACAGGCCGTCATGAGCGGCCAGGCAGACGCCAATATTGCCGACAGCCCAAGCGCTGATCATATTGCCAAACAGCAACCGCGCCTGGCAGTAGCGTTTGATGTCGATACCGGCTCTCAGGTTGGCCTGGTCTTTTCCCGGGAAAACCGCGAACTGCGTAATCGCGCGGACCGTGCAATCGAGCAGATGAAGGCCGACGGTACTCTGGTAGAACTTTACGAGACCTGGTTTGGCAGCAAGCCGCGCCCGGGCGGGGCGATGACCATGATCTCGGTCGGCCATGGCCAGCCCGGCATGCCCGGCCATGAGCTGACGTTTGATCAGGATAACCAGACGCCCTGAAGGTCGTTGACGGTCTGATGATCAAAAGTACGGAGAAAATCATGGAGACGACCCCATGAGCCCGATACTCAGCGCTCGGGGCATCAGCCGACGCTTTGGCGACGTTACGGCACTGGCGCCCTCCGATCTCGACGTGGCGCCGGGGGAAGTGGTGGTCCTGATCGGCCCTTCGGGGTCGGGCAAATCCACCCTCCTGCGCTGTCTGAACCTGCTGGAGCCCCCCGACAGCGGCGAAATCCGGTTCCGGGAGCAGTGCATTACCGAGCGGGGCGTCAATCTGGATCAGGTGCGTCGCTCGATCGGCATGGTCTTTCAGCAGTTCAATCTTTACCCGCACATGACAGCGCTGGGCAACGTCACGCTGGCGCTGCGCCGGGTCCACCGCCTGAGCAAAGAAGATGCCCGGACACGTGGCATGGCCGCGCTCGAGGAGGTCGGGCTGGCCGGACATCATGATGTTCATCCCGGAAAACTGTCCGGTGGTCAGCAGCAGCGTGTCGGCATCGCTCGCGCCCTGGCGCTCGATCCGGACATCATGCTCTTTGACGAGCCGACCTCGGCGCTGGACCCGGAACTGGTGGGCGAGGTGCTTTCGGTCATGCGCCGGCTACGCGACAAACGAATGACCATGGTCGTTGTTACCCATGAAATGGGGTTTGCCCGTGACGTAGCCGATCGGGTGGTCTTCATGAATGAGGGGGCCATCATCGAACAGGGGCCACCCGAAACGCTGTTTACAGCGCCCACCCAGCCGCGTACCCGTGAATTTTTGAGTCGCCTGATGGAGCATCGCTGATGGATCAGCTGCTCAGTCTTTATTTCGACCTCGACACCATGCAGCGCTTTTTCCCGATGCTGTGGGACGGGTTTGTACTGACGCTGCAGATGACGCTGCTGGTGGTCAGTATCGGCATCAGCACCGGGCTGTTGCTGGCGCTGGTGCGTACCTTCGGCGTGCGCTTGATCAACTGGCCCATGCAGTTTCTGGTGGATTTTCTGCGCGCCGTACCACCGCTGGTGGTGATCATGTGCACCTTCTTTGCCCTGCCCTACGCCGGGATAAGTCTCTCTCCTTTCGTGGCAACGGTCGCCAGCCTTGCGCTGATTCTGGCGGCGTTCGCTGAAGAGATCTTCTGGTCCGGGATCATCTCGGTCAACCACGGCCAATGGGAAGCCGGACGTGCGACCGGTCTGAATTTTTTTCAAACACTGGTACATGTTGTGCTGCCACAGGGGGTGCGCCTCGCCGTGCCGCTGTTGACCAACCGCACCATCGAGATAGGCAAGGCCACCTCACTGGGCAGCGCCATCTCGGTTGCCGAGATTCTCAATCAGGCCACCAGTGCGCAGTCTGTTGTCGCCAACCCGTCGCCCCTGACCCTGGCAGCACTGATGTATGTGATGCTTTTCGTACCACTGGTGATCGTTAGTCGCTGGGTCGAACGCCACTATCGCTGGCAGCATTAAGGGAGCCGGTCGATGGGATCTTTCACAGAACTTTTTTTCAACCTCCAGACGCTGGCCGAGTACTGGCCAATCATGCTGCGCGGGCTGGGCTGGACACTGCTGCTGGCAGCCGTGATCGTGCCAATGGGCCTGGCCGCCGGCATGCTGATCGCCACGCTCAACTTTCTGCGTCGGCGATGGCTAACGCCCTTTTTGATCGTTTATGTGGATTTTTTCCGCGCCTTCCCGCCGCTGGTGCTGCTGATCTTTATCTACAACGGGGCGCCGTTTCTGGGCGTGACACTCTCGCCCTTCACGGCAGTGGTGGTTGCTCTGACGCTCAACAGCGCCGGCTACTATGGCGAGATACTGCGAGCGGGTCTGGCTTCCATCGCCCGTGGGCAGATGGAAGCTGCACGCTCCACCGGACTTTCCCGGCTGCAGGCGCTACGACACGTCATCGCTCCGCAGGCCCTTCGCAACGTGCTGCCGGAGCTGGTCAGCAACACGCTCGAGCTGGTGAAGGCCACATCGCTGGCCTCGGTGGTCACCCTGCCGGAACTGCTGCGCTCGGCGCGCATCGTGCAGGGTATGGCCTATAACCCGACGCCCCTGATCGCGGCAGCCCTGATCTATTTCATTATGCTCTGGCCGCTGGTGCGGCTGCTGTCACGTCTCGAGCGGCGCGTGGCCAGTCGCTGACCACGAGCCGCAAGGACGACACAAAAAACGCCCTGCGGATGCGGGGCGTTTGGGTACCACGTTAATGCTGCGGCCAACGCTTCAAATACCTGCCAGCCCTGCATCAATGAGTACCCGGCTTCCCGAGCGTCGCGCGCGCAGCCGCTCAACATAGTCCTTCAATCGCGGCGTTTCAGCCGTGAGCGCCTCGGCAACAGGCAGCCTGAAGAGGTAATCGAGCATGGGCACTGCAATGGCATCGGCGATAGTGAAGTGGTCCGTCACCAGATACTCCCTGTCCCCCAACTGCGTCTCCAGAAGCGCCAGCGCGCGCTTCACTTCCGGCTCGGCTTCCCTGACCCTGTCCATACGCACCGTGCCGTCTTCGCCCTTCGGGAAGGCAAACTCCAACAGATAATGGCGCACCAGAATCTCATCGATATACAGCGACAGGGTGGCTGCCCACTGGTCAACCTGTGCACGCATCCATGGATCATCGGGCTGAAGTGTCGGGCCATCAAACACGGCATCGAGATAGCGACAGATGCTGACGGTTTCAATCAGGTGACGATCACCGTGGAGCAGGACCGGCACCTTGCCGAAGGGATGCCAGTCAAGGTGCTGAGCACCCTTGAACTCGACTTCCTTTCCGTTCACGTCGGTCCCGACCGTATAGGCGACCCCCTTTTCTTCACAGCACAGCTGAACGCTACGCACGAAGGTGCTGAACTGCGGGCCGAAAATGTGAATCTGGCTCATGACTTCCTCGCATCAAGACTTGCATTGAAGATAAGGGCATTTCAACGATGAGCCATTTTTCATGAATGTTCGAGTCACTCGAGCCTGAACCACAAAAAACGCCCCGCTTGTGCGGGGCGTTTGGTTGGTACCATGACAGCCGCTAGATCAGCTCAGGCGCTGCATATAGTCAACGTAGCCGAAGGTTCTGACCGTTCGCACCTTGCGGCTGTCCTCATCGACCCGGCAGATCGAGGGCAGACGAATGCCGTTGAAGGTGGTGGTCTTGACCATGGTGTAGTGCGCCATGTCGGTAAAGACCAGTCGGTCGCCAATATTGAGCGGGGCGTCGAAGGCGTAGTCGCCGATCACATCCCCGGCCAGACAGGTCATGCCGCCCAGACGATAGGTGTGCGCTTTCTCTCCCGGATGAGCACCGCCGATGACCTCGGGACGATACGGCATCTCCAGCACGTCCGGCATGTGCGCCGTGGCAGAGGTGTCGAGAATGGCGATCGGGCCGTTGTTGTCGACGATATCCAGCACCGTCGCGACCAGATAACCGGTGTTCAGCGCGATCGCCTCGCCCGGTTCCAGATAGACTTCCAGATGCGGATAGCGCGTGCGGAAATCACGAATGACACGCACCAGACGCTCAACGTCATAATCCGCCCGCGTGATGTGGTGCCCGCCGCCGAAGTTGACCCAGCGCATCCCGCTCAGATACTGGCCGAACTTCTGCTCGAACGCCGCCAGCGTCTCTTCCAGGGCATCACTGTCCTGCTCGCACAGGGTGTGAAAGTGCAGCCCTTCCAGACCGTCGAGATCGCCGGGGGCAAGATCGCCGGCGCGCGTGCCCAGCCGGGAGCCGGCGGCACAGGGATCGTAGAGTGCCACGGCGCCGGTGGAGTGCTCAGGGTTGACCCGCAGCCCGCAGGAGGGGCGACGCGGCGCTGTCGCAATGGTATCGCGATGGCGCCGCCACTGACCGGGCGAGTTGAAGCTCAGGTGATCGGCGTAGCGCAGCACTTCCGCCATCTCGGCCTCGGTAAAGGCCGGCGAGTAGACATGCACCTCACCGCCGAAGGTCTCGGCCCCCAGACGCGCCTCATCCTGCCCGCTGGCCGTGGTGCCCACCAGATACTTTCGCACCAGCGGAAAGCTGTCCCACAGGGCAAAGCCCTTCAGCGCCAGCAGGATTTTCGCCCCGCTGTCGGTCTGCACCTGCCCAAGCCGTTCAAGATTGCGCCTGAGCAGGGCGTCGTCGAGCACGTAGGCCGGCGACGGACAGGCATGGATGTCGAAATCGATGCGTTCGTCGATCATCAGCCCAGCGGGTCCTGATCGGGATCGAGCTCGACCATCTGCCAGGGCAGGCCCATCTCGCCGATGCGGTCCATGAAGGGGTCGGGGTCGAGCTGTTCGACGTTGTATACGCCCTCGCCCTTCCAGAGTCCTTCGAGCATCAGCATGGCGCCGGTCACCGCCGGCACACCGGTCGTAAACGAGATGGCCTGGGACTTCACTTCCTCATAGCTCTTTTCGTGATCGCAGATGTTGTAGATGTGCACCTTGCGACGCTTGCCATCCTTGATGCCGTCGAGAATGACGCCGATGTTGGTCTTGCCCTTCGTGCGCGGGCCAAGCGAGGCCGGGTCCGGCAGAACGGATTTCAGAAACTGAAGCGGTGAAATCTCGCAGCCGTTGACGTTGATCGGCTCGATGCGGGTCATGCCGACGTTTTCCAGCACCTTCAGATGCGTCAGATACTTCTCGGAGAAGGTCATCCAGAAGCGGATGCGCTCAACGCCCTTGATGTTTTGCGCCAGCGATTCCAGCTCTTCGTGATAGAGCAGGTACAGATCCTTTTCGCCGATGCCGTCGAAATCAAAGGTGCGCTTTTCGGACAGCGGCGCGGTTTCGACCCACTCGCCCTTCTCCCAGTAGCGACCGTTCGCGGTGATCTCGCGAATGTTGATCTCCGGGTTGAAGTTAGTGGCAAACGGGTAGCCGTGATCGCCGCCGTTGGCATCGAGAATGTCGATGCGGTGGATCTCGTCGAACAGGTTCTTCTGGCCCCAGGCGCAGTAAATGTTGGTCATGCCCGGATCAAAACCGCAGCCAAGCGTTGCCATGTTGCCGGCTTTGACAAAGCGGTCCTGGAAGGCCCACTGCTCCTTGTACTCGAACTTCGCCTCGTCGGGATGTTCGTAGTTGGCCGTGTCCAGATAGGGCACATTGGTGCGCAGACAGGCTTCCATGATGGTCAGGTCCTGATAGGGCAGCGCCACATGGATCAGGACATCCGGCTTGACGGATTCGATCAGCGCAACCAGCGCTTCGACATCATCGGCGTCGACACGGGCGGTCTGGATCGGGCGCGAGAGCTGATCGGCAATCGCTTTACATTTTTCTTCGTTGCGACTGGCCAGACAGATCTCGCCAAAGACTTCGGGATGCTGCGCACACTTGTGGGTAACAACGCCACCGACGCCACCGGCGCCTATAATCAGAACCTTGTTCATGGAGTCAATTCCAGATCGGGAAAGTCAACAGTGGTAAGGGTCTTATCGGTAGTGGGCAACCGGCCTTTTTTCAAAAAGGACGAGCGCACCCCGATCCGATGCCACCCCGGTCGTGGTCTCGCCGGCTCGTTGAAACTTGCGGCAAGAAGGCCGCCGATGATGGCCTTGCCGGCCGCGGGTCTCAAGTGTTTTTACATTAACAGGCGACGGCTCTGCATGATCACGGGCGATCCTGATCGGGAGACGATCCGTATCGAGCGGCGGGGATGCATCCTTGTCCGAATGTCTTTACCATACTGGGGTATAGTATATAGAGACGTTGTCATGCCGCATTCTCCCGCTGCAAAAAAGCGCGTTCTTACCCGGGTGCGTCGCATTCGTGGCCAGTGCGAAGCGCTGGAACGTCAGCTGGAAGCCGGCGCCGAGTGTGCCCCGATCCTTCAGCAGATCGCGGCCATGCGCGGTGCCATCAACGGTCTGATGTCAGAGATGATGGAAACGCATATCCGTGAGACCTTCGGTGACAACGCCGCCAGCGATGAAGAGCGCACGGCGCGCGCCGATGAAACGGCCTCACTGATCCGTTCTTATCTGAAATAGCCTGTGGTTCGATAACCCAACCCTTTGCAATCTCAAGGAGAGTCACTTGAAATCACGTGCTGCTGTTGCCTTCGGGCCGGGCAAACCGCTCGAAATCGTCGAAATTGATGTCGAACCGCCCCGCAAGGGCGAAGTGCTGGTACGCATCACGCATACCGGTGTCTGCCATACGGATGCCTTTACCCTGTCAGGCGAGGACCCGGAAGGGATCTTCCCGGCCGTGCTCGGGCATGAAGGCGGCGGCATCGTCGAGTCCGTGGGTGAAGGGGTCACCAGCGTCAAGCCGGGCGATCACGTCATTCCGCTCTACACGGCAGAGTGTGGCGAGTGCAAGTTCTGCCGCTCCGGCAAGACCAACCTGTGCTCGGCCGTTCGTACCACTCAGGGCAAGGGGCTGATGCCGGATGGCACCACGCGCTTTTCCTACAACGGTGAGCCCATCTATCACTACATGGGCACCAGCACCTTCAGCGAATACACGGTCGTGGCCGAGGTATCGCTTGCCGTGATCAACGAAGACGCGCCGCTGGAAAAGGCCTGCCTGCTGGGCTGTGGTGTCACCACCGGCATCGGTGCCGTGCACAACACGGCCAAGGTCAAGGAAGGTGATACGGTCGCCATCTTCGGTCTGGGCGGCATCGGCCTTGCCGCCATCCAGGGCGCGGTGCAGGCGAAGGCCTCTCGCATCATCGCCATCGACACCAACCCGGACAAGTTCGAGCTGGCCCGCTCCATGGGCGCCACCGACTTCGTCAATCCGAAGGATCATGATCGTCCGATCCAGGAAGTGATCGTCGAGATGACCGACGGCGGTGTGGAGTTCAGCTTTGAGTGCATCGGCAATGTCGACGTCATGCGCTCGGCGCTGGAGTGCTGTCACAAGGGCTGGGGCGAGAGCATCATCATCGGGGTGGCCGGTGCCGGCAAGGAAATCAGCACCCGCCCGTTCCAGCTGGTGACCGGTCGCGTCTGGAAAGGCTCCGCCTTTGGCGGCGTCAAGGGCCGCTCGCAGCTGCCGGGCATGGTCAATGACTATCTGGGCGGCAAGATCGATCTGGACCCGTTCGTGACACACACCATGGCGCTGGAACAGATCAATGAAGCCTTTGATCTGATGCATGAAGGCAAGTCGATCCGTACCGTTATCCACTACTGATCGCCTTGATCGATCGATGGGATATGTCTTTATCGATCGATAATATAAAGGGCAGGACAGCGCATGCTGTCCTGCCCTTTTTGTGCGTGACACACAGACAATAAAAAACGGCCGCCGGCGATGACAGTGACTGTCAGCGCCGGCGACCGTTGTCCCATGTCAGGCACACCCGCTCGGGTCAGGGTCGGCTGCCGACCAGGGCGTCAACAAAGGCAGCGCCGAGCGTGCACCAGAGGGCGCTACTTCACGCTTTGAAAGCAGCCGGGCAATCTGCTCGGGCGTCATGGGTCGAGAGAGAAAATAGCCCTGCGCCAGCGGACACCCAAGGCTTTGCAGCATCTCCAGCTGCTCCAGGGTTTCCACCCCTTCTGCCACGATATCCAGCTCAAGAGTTCTGCCGAGCCATAAAAGACTCTGCATGATCGCCATGGAGCGCCGGTGAAGCACCATGCGCAGCACGAAAGCGCGATCCACCTTGATGGCATCAATCTCGTACTGATCGATATAGCTCAGTGCCGAATAACCCGTGCCGAAATCATCCAGCACGATGCTCACGCCCAGCGCCCGGATCTCATGCAGTATCTGACCGATGATCTCGGGGTGATAGCGAAACACCCCTTCGTTGATCTCGAGCTGCAGCAGATGCGCCGGCACCCCACTGCCTTCCAGTGCCGAGACGAGATCACTTTTGAAACTGTGATGCTTGAGCTCCTGCGCCGAGACATTGATGTTCAGCGTCAGATGCTCACAGGCCTTCGGATGTGCCCGACGCCACGCCGCCAGCTGATGGCAGGCTTCGTGCACGACCCAGTGGCCGATATCACGCAGGATGCCCAGCTCCTCGGCCATGCCGATAAAGACTTCCGGGGTCACACTGCCACGTTCGGGATGCTGCCAGGTCAACAGCGCCTCGATGCCTCTGATGGCGCACGTGTGCGGCTCGTGAATGGGCTGATAGCACAGCGTGAACTCTTCGCGCTTCATGGCATGGCGCAAATCGTTTTGCAGGGCCAGTGTTTCGACCACGCTGTCGCGCATTGACGGCGTGAAGAACACGTAGCGGCCGACGCCCTCCTCCTTGGCCACGTACATGGCCGTGTCGGCATCGCGCAGCAGCTCTTCGGGCGTGTGATAGTGCGCCTCCAGCAGCACGATGCCGATACTGCTGGAAGAAAAGATGTTTTGTCCCTGAATCCTGAAGGGCTTTTGCAGGGACTGGGCAATGCGATACGCCACCTCACCGGCCGCCCGCCCCGGGGCGTCATCCTCGATCAGTACCACGAATTCATCGCCGCCCACCCGGGCCAGGGTATCGACGCTGCGCAGACAGGATTCAAGCCGTCGGGCCATGTCCGTTAGCAGCTGGTCCCCGGCGCGATGGCCCAGGCTGTCGTTGACGAGCTTGAAGCGGTCCAGGTCCATGAACAGCACGGCCGCCTCGGGATGCGACGACGGCGTTCTGGACAGCAGCTCGCGCAGGCGCCCCATAATCCAGGCCCGGTTGTAGAGCTCGGTCAGGTTGTCGTGCGTTGCCGCCCAGGACAGCTCCTGCTCGATGCGCTGACGCTCCAGCAGCCGAGCCTCCAGCGCCATGTTCTCGGCCTGTGCTCGACGCGCCTGCTGCTCGATCTCCTCGGCGCGCTTGCGCTCGCTGATGTCGCGCTGTACCGAAATCCAGTGAGTGAACCACCCCTTTTCGTTGGCCACGGGAACGATGCTGAGCTCGACCCAGAACTCGCTGCCGTCCCGGCGAGAGTTCAAAAGCTCGACCTCGACGGGCTGCCATTTTTCGAGCGCTGCCCTCAAGCGATCCAGCGTCGCGCGGTCGGTATGTTCGTTTTGCAAAAGACGGGGGGTCTTGCCCAGCACCTCGGCTTCGCCGTAGCCGGTGGTGCGGGTAAAGGCGGCATTGCAGTAGACGATGCGCGGCCCGGGCAGACCAATCGGCTCGGCTTCAGTGATCAAAATGGCATCGTTGGCATGCACCACGACCGACTCCAGCAGCCGGAGTCGCTCGCGGCCGCTGGTATTGGCGATGTCGATCGATTCGCGCACCCGATGGCAGTCGTGGTGGTAGCCTATCTGGGCGGCGTGGGTATGCAGCACATAGCGCTGAGCCGTACTCAGCCCTCGACGCGTTTGAACGTCACAGACTGCAAGGATGCCCAGCAGCTCACCATCTCCCGAGCGCACCAGGGTCAACGCCGCAAAAGCGGTGGTGTCCGGCCAGGGCAGGCCCGACAGAGGCGGTGCGATCCGGTGAACATCCTCGATGCACAGATATCCTTCACCGCTGCCGTCGATCAGGTGACAGAGCATGGCGATCGCGTCACGCGACATGGCCACCGGCGGTTGGCTTGCATAACAGGCCATGACACCGCCGCAGGTCCCGTAAAGGACGCTGCAGGCGCAGTCAGCGGCATGCGCTGCGCTGCGCAGCAACTGTTGCAATGCGGGGGCACCCTTTTGGTCGTAGGATACGGTCATGGTCGGTCGATCATCTCTTTTGAGCCTGCCTCGTTGATAACGGCCTCAATGCGCTTTCCTGAAGTGCCTTTGACACATTGTTACGCGACTTGTCTCCGTCTGCTTCAGATTCGCCGGATGCGGCCGATAACACTGCATCATCACAGACCCCCTCGACTTCGCAAAAGGGTGCAAAGCGACCATGAAGCTGATCGATGACATGACCGTCAAAACAAGCTGGACACTGGTGATTGCCGTGTTTGTGGCATTGATCATGGGCGTCAGCGCGCTCGGACTTTACGGCCTTCATTATAGTGAAAGCATTTTTTCACAGCTTCTGGCCGACAGCGGCAGCGGTGCCGCTCGACTGCAGGCCCGTTTTGAAACCACCGCCGCCATATTGCGCACGGCGATGATACTGGCCGTGGCAGCCGCCATCATCGTCAGCGCCGTGGTGATGTGGGGGGTGACGGTCAATGTCATCAATCCGCTCAAGCGTTTGGTGACCCACTTCGAACGCATGGCGAAGGGGGATCTTTCTCAGGATGGCGAGCAGCGCGGCGACAACGAAATCGGTCGACTTTTCAATGCATTATCCACGACGCAGCGCAGTCTGTCTCATACGGTGAGCACCGTGCGACAGGGCAGCCATCGCATCAATGACAATGCGCGGCTGATTGCCCGCGACAATACGGATTTGTCAGCCCGCACCGAACAGCAGGCCGCCTCGCTTGAACAGACCGCAGCCAGCATGGAAGAGCTGACGGCAACGGTCACGCAAAACGCCGAGAACTCTCGCCAGGCCAGCCAGCTGGCTCAGGAAGCGTCACACCAGGCACAGCGTGGCGGCGAGGTGATTGTTGAAGTACAGCAGACCATGGAAGGGATCAGTCAAAGCTCACAGCAGATGGGCGATATCATTGCCCTTATCGACTCGATTGCCTTTCAAACCAATATTCTGGCGCTCAATGCCTCGGTCGAGGCGGCCCGTGCCGGCGAACAGGGCAAGGGATTTGCCGTGGTGGCCGGCGAAGTGCGCGCGCTTGCCGGCCGCTCGGCCACCGCGGCCGGTGACATTCGCGAGCTGATCGATAACTCGCTCAAGCGCGTCAACAGCGGCTCGGCACTGGTCGAACAGGCCAGCAGCACCATGCAGGGCATTGTTGAATCCGTGCAGCGCGCTACCGGCCTCATCAGCGAGATCGCCTCCGCCTCGCAGGAGCAGAGCAGCGGCATTGGCCAGGTCAACCAGGCCATCTCGCAGATCGATCAGGTGACGCAGCAAAACGCCGAGCTGGTGCAAAACGCCGCGCAGGCGGCCGGCGAGCTGGAGCGTCAGGCGCATGCCCTGCGCGACTCGGTCGATCTGTTTGTGCTGCCCGATGCCCCGACCGGGCAGTCAGCCTCGAAGGCATCGACCATCAAAACATCGACAGCTGAAGACGCCGGGCCCACCGGCGAACACCGCCAGAGCACCGACACCGCCAGGGCCGCCCATCCTGCCAGGGCCACCGGAGCCGCTCGACCCGCAGAATCGACGGCCCCGGCAGCCGATCAGAACGCCACTGCTCCGGCCAGAGCCGCCGAGACGTCAACCAAAAGCACACGGACGACCAGCGACGAGGAAGAGTGGGAAACCTTCTAGCGTCACCCGTGATGCCTGAGTCACCCGATATACTGTTTGTATCGAAAAGGACCGCCCGTGGCGGTCCTTTTTAATGGCAAAGGGCCCGGAGATACCGGTGCAGTCATGAACCGCCGGCGCGCCCTTCCAGCGCCAGCAGCGCCTGTTCGATGGCCTCGACATGATCATCGTCATGCCCCATTTCGCGGATCGAGTCGGCCAGCATCAGCAGATAGTCGCGATTGGGCCCGCTCGGGCCGGCCGCCGTCGAAATCTGCCGGGCAATCTCGAGTGCGGATGCCTCTCCCAGCCAGGCCTCGTTGCCTTCGGTCGCCATGTAGACCAGCGTCTCACTGCGTTCACCGTCATCAAAATAAAGATCGGTGACCACACGCCGATAGCCGTTTTTTTCCCGGACATCGAGCCCTTCAAGCACATCGGGGGTGATCAGATAGGCCATGCCGTGACAGACGGCGCCCGCCTGCGGCACAAGAGTCGCCACTCTGCCCGGCGTTTCAAGCGTACCGCGATGATCGTGCGAGCCCTGCCAGAAACGACGCGCCCACCCCGTAATACTGGCGGGCCGGCGCTCCATGAAGGCAAAGCCGGTCTTGTAGATCAACGAGCCATAGCCAAACAGCCAAAGGAAGTGATCGGGCTCGGCAGTGCAAGCCCTGGATATCGGAGTTTCAGACATTGAGCACATCACGGTATTGATAAAAGGCAGCAGGTGATCTGACAGGGCATGAACGACGCGATCAGCCGGTACGCTCTGCGTCGTCCTCGTCGTTGTCGGCCACCAGGGCATCGCTGCGCGACAGGCACTGCTCTACTTCCGCCCTTCCAGGCGCCTCGATGCCCTCGTCAGGGGGTAAAATGGCGTCGACATCGTCGATGGTACACAGCATGTCGTCGACGACAACAAAAGGAACATTGCCGTATCTTTTTACCTGGTGGACCAGCGTCATGGAGGCCGGCACACATTTCAGCAGCGGGCTTGCCTGCCACGTTTGGGGAACGCTTGCCATGGCGTCGCCTTCATCGCAGCCTGCGGCCACGATATGTTCTCCTTCAAGCATCACGACGCCTGCAGCAACCACACCCACGGTAGAAAGGTCGTCCATGCATCATTCCTCAAGTGCCCGATAAAAATGGCTATTCTAAACGGCCAAAACCGAATCATCACCTTTCAATCATGCCTTGAGGCACACTTCGCGCCACCCAGCTACTCTGACAGCCTTCATTCGTCCTCCGCCGTCTCCCGGCGGTCTCGCCAGGCTTCACCATGTGCTTTTCAGCGTCAGCCAGCTTTACCGGCAGTGCCGTCATTGCCGGTGTAGGTATCGCCACCCTGTTTCAGGTGCGTCATCGCAGTGGATGGCTTCTTGCTGCCATTCCGATGTTCTTTGCACTGCACCAGATGCTCGAAGGCCTCGTCTGGCTCGGCATCGACGGAAGACTCGAGTCGCCCTGGCCGCAGCTGGCCGGCCAGCTTTACGCCTTTTACGCCCAGGGCCTGCTGCCCGTGATCATGCCACTGGCGGTATGATGCTTTTTGCCTCCCGGGGAGCGGCGACGTGTCTTGCCCTTTGTTCTGACGGGTCTGGCCCTGTCGCTTTACAATCTCTGGTTTCTCGCCACCCTGCCAACCGACATCGGCCAGTGCGGGCACAGCATCACCTATCACAATCCGCGTACCCGCGAGATGCTGGTGGCTCTTTTCTACATCATTGCCACCTGCGGCGCTCTTTTGGCCTCGCGCCGGCGCTGGCTGGTCATCATGGGCATTGCCAATCTGGCAGGGCTGAGCGTGGTCGCCCTGTTTCGGATGTGGGCCTTCACCTCGGTGTGGTGTTTTTATGCCGCCCTGATCAGCGTGATGGTGTACTGGCAGTTTCGCGGCATGCACACAAGAGAAAGCGTTGAAGAATATGGCAGGCGCCACCACATCCGCGGTGGGTAATGGCCCGTAATGTTCTAGACTCAGGGCAACGGATGTCGATCATCCCCTGACAATGATGGAGTGTACTCATGGACGAGGAAAAAAAGGGCCCCAGCGACAACCGTCCGGCACGCGACGGCCGCGATGTCACCGCCGCCACGCCGGAAACGGACGCATGGACCGATGATCTGGAAGACATCAACGACGGTACGGGCTCCACGGAAGACGCATCAATTCTGCCCGATGAAAACGATGAGTACGCCGATCTGGTAGAAACCGGTGCGCTGGATGACGACGAAAACCTTCTCGATGCCAAGGAAGCCGAGCTTGAAAACGAGCTCGAAGTCACCGAGGCCGACGAGGAAGGCATCGAGGCCAGCATCAAGTCGCTCGATTTCGAAGAGCCCGAGGGCGGCGACCACGTCGACCCACAGCGCACCCGCCCGGATGCGCAAAGCCGTGATCCGGACGAGCTTTAAGCACTGACCTGCCCGGCTCAGTCCGTACATATAAAAGGGGCCGATCGCGTGATCGGCCCCTTTTGCGTCACAATACCTTGTATCAACACATGCCTTGTGAGGGCTACTGCAACACGCTATTGATGTCGCCCTGGTCGCGACTGCTGCTCATCCGAGCAAATCGATGCAGCGTGATGTCCAGTCGCTTGATCATGCCTTCCACCAGTTCGATCTGCTCTTCTTCCATCTCACCGGCCTGGCGTAGCCGTGTCAAAAGCGCCTGGCTGGCATCGGTGAAACGCTCGTCAAAATCACCCCAGGCGCTGGCCTGATAGGCATGGGCCAGCGCCGTTTGCCACTGTTTCAGAGCGTCGCGGGTGGCCGGCGTGTCATCCAGACTGGTCACGCGACGATAGTTGGCCAGAATCAAATGCCCCAGATTCAGGCCGGTCATGCCCAGATCCAGTAGATAGCGCTCATCTTCGGGCAGCTGGCTGTCAAAGTTGGCCAGACGCTGGACGCGCTCGACCATGCGGCCGTTGAACCAGTCGGCAGCCCTTTCCCGCGAGTTGTTGCATGACCGCTCCCATAGCTGATTCATGTCATCGGTAATGGCACGGATGACGCGACGGCGCAGCACCAGCGCATTGGGAGATGGCACGACACGAAAGACGGTATAGAGAATGGTCAGACCCAGCGCGATGGCCAGGGTGCGATCCATGAAGCTACTGATATCAAAGGCCATGTTGTTACTGGGCATGGTCAAAATGGTGTAGATGATACAAAAGCCCAGCCCGTTGGCAAGCACCGCCCGGTTGTTGAGCGCCATCAGCCCCAGAAAAAGCGGCGCCCCGAACACCAACACCAGCATGAGATATTCATGAGGCGCTTGCGCCAGCAGGATGTTGCCAAACACGAAGGCGGCCACGGCACCGACAGCCCCGCCCTTCATGACGTTTTTCAACATGGCCGTGGGTGAGGGAAAGGAGGCAAACATGGTGCCGAAAATAACGGGCATTACCATCATCAGCACGCCCGACCCCCACTGGGTCGACACATAGATGACCGCGCCGATGGCAAACAAAAGACTGGAGCGAATGCCGATGGTCAATGCCGGCATATAATCGCGATGGCGCGACAGCCGCGGCGCCTTGAGTCGGGTGTTTTCGGCATCGTTGATGGCGTGATGGGCCTCGACCATGACGCTGGCATAGCCCAGCAGCATCATCAGCCCCTGCGCCATGCGCCGGGCCAGAGGCGTGCCGTGGCGCTGCAGTTCGGCCTTTTGAATGCGCTGTCGAAGGCGGTTGATTTCTCGCTTGCGCTCGCTGTAGGTCTGACGGGAACGCACCCGCTCCATGGTGTCGCGAATATCCTTGAGCGCTTCATCGAACGCTTCACTGGCCAGCGTCGGACGCTCTCGCACCAGACGGCCATAGGTCTGCATCTCGGCCATCATGGACAGCGCACGCTGGGACAAAAGATAGGCCGCCCGGGCACGGCCCGGGCCGTGCGGGCCTTCATAGATCACGGCACTGCTGTCATTGTTAAGCGTCAATGCCTGCTCCAGCGCGGACATGATCTGCTGGCGGGCGTCGTGCATCGATACGCTGGCATCAAGGTGCATGGCAAGCGCCTTGAACGTCTGGTCGATCACCGTATTGGCATGGTTGTGGATGATGTTTCGGACCCGGTCGGGCCAGAGCAGCATGCTCACAAGCGTGGCGCAGGTTGCGCCCAGCACGATCTCGCTGACGCGCGCTACGGCAATATCAAAAACGCCCTGGCTCGAGTTGTCGTTCACAATGGTCAGCACCACCACCAGAATGGCCGTGGCGGCGCCCATCACAAAACCGTAGGTCAGATTGAAGTTGCGGGTCATCGCCGACGAGGTGGCACAGATAAATATCCAGACCATCAAGAGCATCATCGCCATGGCGGGCATCTGCATGCTCAATGCCATGATCAGGATGCCGATGCCGCCCCCGATCACGGTACCGCCGATCTGACAAAAGCCCTTCTCGATGACCAGACCGCTCTGGGGACGAATCTGGAGAAACACAGCCGAAATCAGCGCCCAGTAGGGCCGATCCAGCTGCATCTCCATGGCCAGGTAAAGCGACAGGGTCATGGCGACCAGACCCTTGGTCGCAAATTTGAGGGTGTTGATATCGGGCGTCAGATAAACACGCGCCCAGGTCCCCAGCGCCATGATCAGTGGGCCTGCAGCTCGGCGCCATCGGTGGCCGCCGGCGGGATGTCGGGATCACGGGCCTGCCCGCCGGCATTGCCCATGCCATTGGGACGTACGCCGTCCACCCCCTCGTCCTTTCGATGCGGGTCGTCGATACGCACGCTGGCCGTCATGCCCGAACTGAGATAAACACCGTCGGGAATATGGTCAATGGCGATATCCACAGGGATTCGCTGGGACAGGCGCACCCAGGTGAAGGTCTGCTGCACCTGAGGCAGCAGCTGACCGTCGGGCGTGGTATTGGTGTTGGCGATCCCGCGACCGATGCTGACCACATGCCCCTGCATCTTCCGGTCGCCGCCCATCAACCAGAGGCTGGCGCTGTCCCCGATATCGATCGAGGGAATCTTGGTCTCCTCGAAATAGGCCGTAATATAAAAGGAGCCGTCGCGCACGATCGACATCTGTGAATTGCCTTGGCTGACATAGTTGCCCTGACGCAGCTGCAGGTTGATCACCGAGCCATCGACCGGTGAGGTCACTACGCTGCGCTCAAGATCGATCTGCGCGCTGTCGAGCTGTGCCTGAGCCAGGTCGCGCTGCGCCTTTGCAATCTGTGCGTTGAGCCTTGCCGTCTCGCGGTCCTCGGTACTGATGGCGTTGCTGCCCAGGTTGCGGCGACGCTCGTACTCATGCTCGCTGAGCTGGAAGGAGTACTCCCGGTTGGCAAGGGTTGCCTCGGCCTGACGCACGGCTGCCTCGTAGCGCTCGTGATTGACGGTAAAGAGCACGTCACCGGCCTTGACCTGCTGATTGTCATGGGCATCAAGGTCCATGACCCAGCCCGAGACATCCGGGGCGATGGTAACGATGTCGGCCCGTACGCGGGCATCGCGCGTCCATGGCGTATACATGTAGTACTGCCACAGCCAGACACCGAGCGCGATGGCAACGGCGGCCAGCACCAGCGTAATGAAAACTCTAATAATCGTGCGCATTCAGGTTTCGCTTCTACAACACATGACTTGAAAGGTAGGTCACCACGGCCAGCACAATCACGAACAGGCTTACATCGAACCACGCCTCCTGCCACACCCAGCGTGTCAGACCTGCCTTGTGCATCATGGTTCGCAGCAACGCCGAAATCACCAGGGACACCAGCGCAAACAGCAGCATCGGACTGATGAAGACACCGCCAATGGAAAGTTCACGCAGTAACACGCCCTTCTCCTGTTTCTATCCCGTCAAACGCTTTTGTCATGACGGGATGGCTCATGATGGCGAATGCACCGGAAATGAAGTGCCCAAAGCATAGTGCAGCGCCCTCGTTTCAGCGCAGCCCGAGCCCTGTGCATCAATCGCTGCATTGTACGCGCCAGATCATGGGAAGGCATCGTGGAAAAAGGCGTTTTCCTGCCATGCATTTCGATCATGGCCCTCGTCGCCTCGATGCGCATCCTGCATAAAAAAACCGGCCTCCCTGGGGAGGCCGGTTCCTTTGGCGTCATGAACGTCACAAGGACTGTCAGGACAGACGCTTAGAAGCTGTAGGCGATACCGGTGCCGAAGCCGTTGCCCGCATCCGCTTCACGATTCTGGATGCCACCTTCCAGCCATACGTACATCTGGCTGCTCAGGTTGTAGGTCGCGCCCAGGATGAACTCATTGTAGGTTTCCTTGTTCTGGTCACCATCAATCCCGCCACGGTTGTTCCAAAGGGTCGGGTCGACCGTCAGAACGCCGTTTTCTTCAGCGCGAACGTGCTGGTAGGCGCCATAAACGTCACCGGTACCATAGCTGTAGCGAGCGCCCACGCCATAGCGGTCGACATCGGCATTGCTGGCCCAGCTGCCTTCCATACGCTCGGCCTTGGCAGAAACGCGCAGATCATCGCTCATCTGCCAGGTGGCGTTCAGACCGTACAGCTCGCCGTAATCCTTGTCATCACCGGAGCTGTTGGTGTACTCGAAGTTTTTCAGGTTGTCGTAGACGGCCGCAAAGGTCCAGTCGTTGACCATGTAGCGCAGACCGGTAAACAGGGAAGCGCTGCTGGAATCCTTGAACTGATACTCGTTCGCTGCGCCCGGACGGTTGACGCGATCGGCCAGGCCATCGTCATCGCCGATATACTGTGTACCCAGCGCGAACTGGAAGCCGGAAAGGATCGGCGAAGTATAGGTAACCTTGTTGACCTCGAGATCACGGCTGGAGATGTCCTGTTCCGCTCGCGTCAGATCGAAGTATTCGTTGTTGGAGACCGGATCGTCGATCCAGTCATTCATCAGAGAATCCCAGGAACCGATGCGAACGTCACCAAAATCGCCGGTCAGACCCAGATACGCCTGGTCACCCTTGGAGAGACCGGAAGCGCTTGAGTTGGAGCCTGTACCGTCGTTATAAAAACCCTTTTGCTGATCGGCATTGAACTCGAATTCGGCGCGGAAATAGCCGGTCAGATCCGGATTAATGATGTGCTCGCCGCGGAACCCGACAGTAGAACCGTTGTCGAAAAGTTCATCACGGAACTTGCCATCCGTGTCCTTTACGTTTTTCCAGCCCAGCTGAACGTTACCGTAAACGTCGAGTTTGGAGCCGTCCTGATTAAATACCGTGGCCGCCTGGGCACCAGCCGCCATCGTGCCGAGCGCACCGGCAATCGCAGTCGCTAAGAGCGTCTTTTTCATCGTGATTGTTCCTTAACTGGCTAACTGTTCGATTGTCTGCCGTGGCAGATGCCCGACGCCGGTGGCGTTCGAGCTTTTATTGTTTGTTGCTCGCCGGGCTACCTTATAACGGCGTTTTCACTAACGCAACAAGAAAAAAACAGCGTTTTCGATCTTTTTACTATTGGACTAGAAAGCCGCTGTCAGCCCGATATTCTGGTACAAACTCGTTACTTTTATGTGACAGGGCTTCTATCAAAATCAAAAAAAGAGCGCCCTTTTAGGGCGCTCTTTTTCGTAAAAATAAAAACCATCAAGGCGTTACATCATACAAATATTGCCTGGCAAGACACGCACCATTTAATTTGCAGAGTAACGATTAACCCTTGAATCTTCCGCGATCCTATCGCTGATGACGGTGGGCAAGGTCCGACATCTTTTGTGCCAATCTACGCTTTTGCTTTTCGGCCTCTCGCTGTTGCTGGCGATCCTGAAGGCGCTTGAGCTGTTCCTGGGCGTGTTTGGCATCCTCTTCTTCAACCCTGCCGGCCTCCTGGCCTTCAAGATCGATACGCGCTGCATTCGGGCGTACCGACTTGAGATAGCGTGGCAGGTTAACGTAACCCGCCAGCGCTCGGCGAATCAGCTTTTCGCTGTAGGGCTCACGCGCTGCCAGCGCCTCGTGGATACCGATGGCCAGTGGGCGTGTATGGCGCTCGAAAAAGGTTTTGGGATAGCGACGATACCACTGCTTGAGAAGCGCCTGGGGGGAAATATCCTCTTGGGCGGCTTCAAGCGGTGCGGCTTCAACAACTTCGGACATATTCTGCTCTGTAGGCATGGGTGTATCGTCGGGCACTGATGACAAGGGTGCGTGCTCTTGCGTTGCCGAATCGGTTACCTCGGGAGAAGACAGGTCAGGGGTGTGACTGTCTACCGGTTCGATATTGCCGGTTTCGCCCCCCTCAAGGGCCATGGGGACACTGGATACAGTGTCGTCTGTTAAAGCCGGTGCGGGCGAGTGTGCCTCCTCGGCCCCCGACATCTGCTGGATGCGTGTCAGACGCGCCGTCAGCTGCCGGTTGGTGTTTTCAAGCTCCCGAATGCGGGCTCTTGCGCTTTCCAGACGTGCCGTCAGATCGCTCGCCTGCTGCTCCAGCGCTCTGAACACTTCATCAAAACGGTCGCTCACGCCCATCTCCCAAGGCTTTTCCGTGACGGCGCCTGCCTTCAACACCATCGAACCATACATTGTTTTATGGGGCCTGCCGCTATCACCGGGCAAGAAACGTTCAGCTTTTTGCCGTATCGGCCCGCTCGTAGCGTACAAAATCGTAGCCGGGCTGCCCCTCGGCGGGCGAACCGGCCACCCGCTCCATCTCCTGCCACGTCTCATCCAGCTCGGGGAACAGGGTATCCCCTTCGACCTCGACATCAATTTCTGTCAGATAAAGCCTTGAAGCGCAAGACAGCATCTGCTGATAAATCTCGCCGCCACCGATGACCATGATCTCTTCCACGCCTTCAATCATGGCCTGATCGTCTGCCAGGGCAAGGGCACTTTCCAGATCATGGCAGACCCGCACGCCGGAAGGCTCGAAGCTCGTATCGCGGGTGACCACGATATTGAGCCGGTTGGGCAGCGCCTTGCCGATGGAGGCAAAGGTAGCGCGTCCCATGATCAGGGGCTTGTGCAATGTGACTGCCTTGAAAAACTTCAAATCTTCGGGCAGATACCAGGGCAGCTTGCCGTCAACGCCGATGACACGATTGCGTGACATGGCCGCGATCATGGCAACGGGGACCAGTGTTTCCTGCATTGTATCGCTCTCCGGTCGCATTAGACGGCCACTTTGGCGCGGATATGCGGGTGGGGGTCATAGTCGTCAATGGCGATGTCTTCAAAACGAAAGGCAAAAATATCCTTCACGTCAGAATTGAGCCTGAGGGTGGGCCGCGGCCTCGGGGCACGCGTCAGCTGAAGCCGCGCCTGCTCCAGATGATTGCTGTAAAGATGCGCATCGCCCAGCGTATGGATGAACTCGCCCGGGGCCAGATCACAGACCTGCGCCACCATATGGGTCAACAGCGCATAGCTTGCGATATTGAACGGCACGCCCAGAAAGATATCGCCACTGCGCTGATAGAGCTGACAGGAGAGGCGCCCGTTGGCGACAAAAAACTGAAAGAGCGCGTGACACGGCGGCAGCGCCATATCATCGACCAGCGCCGGATTCCAGGCCGAGACAATCAGGCGCCGGGAATCGGGGTTGGTTTTGATCTGCTCAATCACTTGGCTGATCTGATCGACATGGCCGCCGTTTGGTGCCGGCCAGCTGCGCCACTGATAGCCATAAACGGGCCCCAGTTCGCCGTCGTCATCGGCCCACGAATCCCAGATGGACACACCGTTGTCCCTGAGATAGCCGATGTTGGTATCGCCGCTCAAAAACCAGAGAAGCTCGTGAATGATCGAGCGTAGATGCAGCTTTTTGGTGGTCAGCAGCGGAAAGCCCTGAGAAAGATCAAAACGCATCTGATGGCCAAAGATGGCGCGCGTCCCCACGCCCGTACGATCATGCTTTTCCACGCCATGATCGAGCACCTGCTGCATGAGTTCGAGATAGGGCTGCATGTACTTGAACCGTTTATACCTGTGAAGAAAAACGTGCGTCGTCAACGTTTTGGCGACGCGACCAGACCACCAGCACCGCCCCTAAAAGCAGCATGGGAATGCACAGAAGCTGTCCCATGGTCAGCCAGTCGAAGGCGATAAAGCCAAGCTGTGGGTCCGGGCGACGAAAGAATTCGATGAAAAAGCGAAAGGCGCCGTAAAGCATCAGAAACAGCCCTGAAATCAGACCGCGTTGACGCGGCTTGAGCGAGACCGTCCAGAGAATGCAAAAGAGCACCACGCCCTCAAGGGCGAACTCGTAAAGCTCGGAAGGATGGCGCGGCTCGGGCCCGTAAAGCGGGTAAACCATGCCCCAGGCCACATCCGTGACACGCCCGGGCAGTTCCTGGTTGATGAAGTTGCCCAGCCGACCGGCCCCGAGCCCGATGGGCACCATGGGGGCGATAAAGTCGGTAAGCTGAAAAAAGGTCAGCTGGTGGCGCCGCGCATAGAGCAGTGAGGCGATAAGCACGCCGATCAGGCCACCGTGAAAGCTCATGCCGCCTTCCCAGACCTTGAAAATCCAAAGCGGGTTGGCCAGCACCTGCTCCCAGCCGTAAAAAAGCGCGTAGCCGATACGCCCGCCCAACACGACGCCAAGCGCACCGTAAAAGATGATGTCGCCGACCTGATCCTTCGTCAGCCCAAGGCGGTCAGCGCGCACGCGGGACAGCCACCAGGCGCCGATAAACCCCACGACATACATCAGGCCATACCAGTGGATGGCCAGCGGCCCAAGCGAGACCGCTACCGGATCGAACTGCGGATGATGAAACATGCAACCTTCCCTGCAGAAGAGCCCTATCAGACCCGATCACATCTCCCCTTGCCGGGCGATGCCAATGACAGCGGCGAGTCTAGCATGAAGCCGTCAGACCTCGCGCCTTTGCAGCAGTCCTCGTGTGCTTTCGCGCGTCGCGTTAAGGTAGCCCCTGAATCACGGGACAAGGCCGCCATGAGACTGCGCACGACCATACTGCTGACCATTATCTGCCCGCTGCTGCTGACGCTGATCACCTTCAGCGCCGTAGCGCTATGGGTGCTGGAAGACAACATGCAGCAGCGTCAGCAGGAAGAGGTGCGACTTATTGCCCATGGCATACGTCTGCCCCTGACCCAGGCACTGGCCCAAAAGGATGCCCGCGCCCTGCAGGAGGGCCTGAGCACCACCTTTTCACTCTCAAGGCTTTATGGCGCCTTTATCCTGTCGCCGTCGGGACAACAGATGGCCGGTGTCGGCCTGGCCGGCGGTCTGCAGGATGACACCCTGCTGCAAAAGGCCATCGATACCGCCCGGGATGCGGGCGGCTACTCGCAGCAGGGTGGGCAAAACTTTTACACCTACCTGCTGCCCCTGACGAACGCCCATGGCGAGGTGCTGGGCATTTTGCAGATCAACCGGCTGGCCACCGGCATCGAGCGCTATATGAGCCTGATGACCACCGTGGCGCTGTTGCTGGCCGCCCTTGTGGGCATTCTGGTCGTGCTGATGGTCTGGTGGGGATTTCGCCGCTATGTGGACCGCCCGGTCAACCGCCTCTATCGCAGCATGAAGGCCGTCCAGGGCGGCAATCGCCTGCATCGAATAACCCCGGGCGGCGCGCGGGAATTTCGTGAACTCGGTGAGGCGTTCAACGCCATGCTCGACGCCGTGGCCCACAAGGAGCGCGAGGTTCGCGAGCAGCAACAGCAGCAGCTTGAGCTGGAGCGCAACCTGAAAAAATCCCGCCGCCTGGCCGAAATCGGCGTACTGGCGGCAGGGGTCGCTCATGAACTCGGCTCGCCGCTGACGGTCATTGATGGACAGGTGCAGCGTCTACAGCGCCGCGAGGACCTCTGCGATGACGCTCGCCAGCGCCTGACACGCATCAGACACGAAACCCGACGCATGGAGGATACCGTACGCCAACTGCTGGACATGGGTCGCCGGCATACGCTGTGCCCGGCGCAGCACTCGCTGGGCCGGATGATCGGCGAGGCAGAGCAGCTCGCACGTGATGCGCTGCACCTTGAACGAACGCACCCGCAGCTTGTGACTCATCTGCCGACAAGGGATGCCCTGACCGTGGATCGACAGCGCTTTCAACAGCTGCTCGATAACCTGGTCAGAAACGCCTTTCAGGCCGGCAGCCAACGGGTGGCCATCTCGGCGGACTACTCCGCACAGGGCGTGGTGCTTCGCATCGAGGATGACGGCCCCGGTATCGAGGCGGACCACCGCAGCCGGATCTTTGACCCCTTCTACACCACTCGGGGGGCCGGCAAGGGCAGCGGGCTGGGGCTGACCATCGTTTATCGGGTGGTCGAGGATCACGGCGGACGAATCGCACTGGAAGAAAGCCCGCTCGGCGGCGCCGCCTTTATCATCACCCTGCCCGCCGAAACGCTGCGCCCTCCCGATGTCGGCGCCGGTGTTGACCCAACCAGCGACGGCCACGCGCCGCCCCATTCGGATGAAGGAGAAGAGGCCATGCCGGGACATCACGGCCATGACTGATCGCATTTTGATTGTCGAAGACGACCCGGCCATTCTTGAGCTTCTGACCGAAGAGCTCGAGGAAGCCGGCCATGGCGTCACCGGTGTCGACAGCGCCGAGCAGGCAATGGCGCTGGTTGATACCGGCTTTGATGTCATCATCAGCGATATCCGCCTGCCGGGCATGGATGGCCTGACCCTGCTGGAATCGCTGGCGCAGCAGCCCGACCGCCCCGCCATGATCATCATTACAGCCTTTGGCAGCATCGAGCAGGCGGTGGACGCCCTGCAGCGCGGCGCAGACGATTTCCTGACCAAGCCGCTGGACCTTGATCAGGTCCGCGCCAGTGTCGCCCGACTGACACAGCGACGTGCCCTGACGACGCATCAGCAGACCCGCGAAACACGCGACACCGTTCACCTGGACGCGCTCTCGAGCTGCACCCCCGCCATGGCCCGGCTGTTTGATCAGGCAAGAACACTGGCAGCGCAGCAGGCCGCCGTGCTGATCCAGGGGGAAAGCGGCACCGGCAAGGAGCTTCTGGCCCATGCCCTGCATCGTGAAGGCCCTCGCCGGGAGGGTCCGTTTGTCGCCGTCAACTGCGCCAGCATCGCGCCGGATGTGCTGGAAAGCGAGTGTTTTGGCCACGTCAGGGGGGCCTTTACGGGCGCCATTGCCCACCGTCGCGGCCTGTTTCAGCAGGCCCATGGCGGGACGCTTTTTCTCGATGAAGTCGGTGACATGCCGCTCGCCCTGCAGGCCAAGCTGCTGCGTGTGCTGCAAACGCACTGCATCAGGCCCGTGGGCAGTGAGGAGGAACACCAGGTTGATATTCGCATCATAGCGGCGACCAACCGCCCTCTCGCAGAGCTCATCGAGGCAGGCCGTTTTCGCGAAGACCTGTTTTATCGACTGGAAACCTTCAGCCTGACCCTGCCCCCTCTGCGCGACCGCCCCGCCGACATTCCCCTGCTGGCGGCGCATTTCATCGAGCGTTACAGCCGGGAACAGGGACGCAGCAACATGACCCTGTCCCCTTCAGCGCTGTCACTGCTGTGGGCCTACTCCTTTCCCGGCAATGTCAGGGAGCTGGACAACGCCATGCTGCGGGCCGTCACGCTTGCCCGGACTGACGTACTGGAACCCGATGACTTTCCCGAGCGCTTTCGATGTGCGGTCACCGCCAGCGACACGCCAGATGCCCGGACGCAGGAGTGGCTCAGTCTTGAACAGATGGAGCAGCGCTATATTCAGCGGGTTTTGGATGCCGTTGACGGCAACAAGCGCCGTGCAGCCGAAATACTGGGTATCGGGCGCAAGACGCTGTATCGCCGTCTCGAGGAGCGGGACGCGCCCTGACCTGTCACCCCGGCCGGGCGCCGGGGCACATGCCAGGCGCTAGCCGGAGGCCAGCGTATACTTGCGCTGGCGACGTTCACGGCGACGCTGGCGTCGCTCGGAGAGCACGGCGGGGTCTCCCAGACACAGTAGCCGCGTCCAGGCGTTACGCCGCACCAGCAGATAAAGCGTCATCGGCAGTCCCATCATCAAAAGCCAGCGCGGGCCCAGCGCTTCCACCACGCCATATTGATCAAGGGTAACCTGAATGCTCAGATGCAAAAACATGATCACCATGGAGGCTTCGCCGACCACCGCCACGGCCCTTGAAACGACCGGCACGCGCGCGAGCTGACGTGACAGCACCATCAGCACCAGTGTGATGGCAAGAGCTGCCAGCAGGCTCACTACCGGCATGCCGTAGTCGGCATACTTCATGTCCATCTTGAAGTGCGGATTGGCCTGCACCAGCCACAGGGAGAGCAGCCCGGCCAGAATGGCCGGCAACAGGACACGCGGCTTTTCGATCTCGAGTTGATAATGCGCCACCAGATAGCCCAGATAAAAACAGGGCGCGGCCATCAGGACCACGTTGAGATTGCCGATCAGCCAGAGCTCTCTGAAAAACCATTGATTCATCGTGGCAAGCCCGAGCATGGCCAGCATGATGCCCCCCGTGGCTCGCACCGACAGGCGGGTCAGCAGCACGTTGACCAGCTGCTGTGTCGCCCAGAAACAGGTGACAAACCAGAACGGTGCCAGCCCCGAGATGAGCGCCCGCCCGCCCAGCACCATGTCAAACAGCGCACTGGAAAGCGTTCGATAATCCCCCAGCGCCTGATGAAGCGTCGGCGCGTACAAAAGCAGCATGAAAAAGCCGTAGGGCACCAGCAGGTGCAGGCTTTTACGGCCGAGATAGGCTCTGAGGTCGGCACTGGGTCTGAAGAGATAGCCGGCAATGATGAAAAAAAGCGGCATGTGGAACACAAAGAGGAAATTGCGCCAGAACCCGGACGTCATGTGGGCATAGACCACCATCATGATGCCGAGCCCTTTCAGGATGTTGATCCATTCAAGTTTTTTAACCATGGGCAGCCACTGTTCGTTGACGTCATTGCTCCAGACAGGAGCAACGTTCATGCCAACATGGCGCGCCGCGACAATAAAACCCTAAACCGTTGTTTTATAAATTCTTTTCGTCAACATTGTGATAATGGTGTTACTGAAGACATTTCTGCACCATGTGTCACGGCGACACATGGGTTGCCACGACACACATCATCAACGGGTCAAAACGACACACATCACGGCCATCATCAATCCCGGGGTGGCAGCAGATGGGCCAGCTCCCACTCTTTCATGCGCTGATAGACCAGCTCACGCGTCTCGGTCAATGAATGCAGCGCCAGCACATCGCTGACCAGATTCTGCGCCCCTTCCATGGAAACACGGCGTATTGCGGCCCGCACGCGTGAAAGATTGGGCGCGTTCATCGACAGCACTCGATAGCCCATGCCCATCAGCAGCAGTGCACCGATCGGGTCGCCGGCCAGCTCGCCACACACCGAGGCGGACATGTTCAGCCGTCGGCTTTCGCGGGCGATATGATCCAGCGCCCTGAGCACCGCCGGCTGACAGGCATCATAAAGGCTTGAGACGCGCGCGTTATTGCGATCCACGGCCAGCAGATACTGAATCAGATCGTTGCTGCCTACCGAGAAGAAATCAACGCGCTCTGCCAGCGCCTCCAGCTGATAGATCACGGCCGGCACTTCCAGCATGACGCCCAGCAGCGGGCGCTCTACCTGAACACCGTCGTCGCGCAGTTCCTGGATGGCACGATCCAACAGTCGACAGACTGTATCGACCTCCTCGACGCTGGTGACCATCGGCAGCAGGATACGCAGGTTGTCCAGCCCTTCGGCGGCCCTGAGCATGGCGCGAAGCTGCACCATCAGCACCTCGGGATGGTCCAGCGTCACCCGAATGCCGCGCCAGCCCAGAAAGGGATTGTCTTCCTCGATGGGAAAATAGGGCAGCGATTTGTCGCCGCCGATATCAAGCGTGCGCATGACCACCGGCAGTGGCGCAAAGCCCTGAAGCTGCTCGCGATAGATCCGCGTCTGCTCTTTCTCGCTGGGAAAGCGCTGATGCATCATGAAGGGCACTTCGGTGCGATAAAGCCCCACCCCATCAATGCGCGCGGCGGGCGAGCCGCTCATTTCCACGGCAAGCCCCGTATTGATCATCAGCCGGATGCGAAACCCATCGCTGGTTTCACTGGGCAGGGACTGCTCGCTTTCAAGCATCGAGGTAAGCGCTTCCTCCTCCTCGATCATGCTCTCGTAGCGCACCAGCAGATCCGGCTGCGGCCGCAGGATCAGCCGGCCACGATAGCCATCCACGATCATGGGCGTGCCGGCCAGTCGGGAAATGGGCAGATCGTTCATGCCCATGACGGCCGGAATGCCCATGGCGCGTGCCAGAATCGCCACGTGTGAGGTGCTCGAGCCCCGCAGCGCCACCAGACCGGCCAGCTTTTCACGCGGAATTTCACCAAGCTGCGCGGCGCTGATTTCGTCACCGACCAGAATGGTGCGATCGGGATAGACCGGCTTGCGGGCGCTGCTGTCCTTTTGCAGATGCGCCAGTACCCGACGCCCCAGGTCGCGAATATCTGCCGCGCGCTCGCGCAGGTAGTTGTCGTCCACGCGTTCGAGATAGTTGACGTGGCGCTGCACCACCCGTGACAGCGCATAGGGGGCCCACTGCCCTTCACGAATGCGTTTTTCGACCTCGTTGCCCAGCGCCGCATCCCCCAGCATCTGCTGATAGACATCGAAAAGCGCCTGCTCCTGCGCCGAGATGCGGCTGGCCAGTCGCTCGGCCGCCTGGCGAATATCATGGCGCACGCAGTCGATGGCCTCGCGCAGGCGCAGCACCTCGGCCTCGATATCCTCGGGCACGCGCTCGGGGACTGCCTCGAGATTGGCCGAGGGCACCACCACAAAGGCCTCGCCAATAGCCATGCCCGGTGCAGCGGCAATGCCATTGAGAAGGGCCTGGGTACCGGGGTCACTCAATCGTGCCAGCGCCCCGGTCGACAGGGCATGCACCAGCACGCCGGCCAGCTGGGCGGCCATGGTGATCAAAAAGGCTTCTTCACCCTCGCCGAACTGGCGCTTCTCGCGCTGCTGGACGACCAGTACGCCCAGCACGCGACGCTGGTGAATGATGGGGACACCGAGAAAGCTGGAGTAGCGCTCCTCGCCGGTTTCAGCGAAGTAGCGAAAATGCGAATGTGACGGCGCCTCCTCGATATTGAGAGGCTCTTCGCGCTGACCGACAAGCCCCACCAGGCCCTCACCCGGCTTCAGGGTGACCTGTCCGATGGCGGAGGCATTCAGCCCGATGGTGTCCATCAGGATGAAGCAGTCACGCTCGTCATCGCGCAGATACACCGAGCAGACATCGGTCTGCATTGCCTTGCGTATGCGCCGCACGATGATCGACAGCGCCGCATCCAGGCTGCGAGCGCCGTTGACCTCCTGAACGATGCGGCGAAGAATTTCGAGCATGGCGTTATATTTTCATCCCTGTATATCTGCCATGTCCGGGCCCCCGAGCGAAAGCAGGCACCCGACCATGTCAATGGCCGCTATTGGCCGGCCGCATCCACCGAATTCTCTCCCGGCAAACGCGGCGCCAGCTCTCGCAGGGCGCGCCGATAGACGTCACGCTTGAAAGACACTACCTGACCCAGAGGATACCAGTAACTGACCCACTTCCAGCCGTCAAACTCGGGCTTGGGCGTGGTATCCACACAGATGCTTGATTCCTGACATCGCATGCGCAGCAAAAACCATTTCTGCTTCTGGCCGATGCAAAGCGGGCGCGAATGGGTGCGAATCAGTCCCTTTGGCAGTCGATATCTGAGCCAGCCACGCGTGCAGGCCAGTATATCGACGTCATCGGGATGCAGGCCGATCTCCTCTTTCAGTTCTCGATACAAGGCGTCATGAGGTGTCTCATCTTCCTTGATCCCACCCTGTGGAAATTGCCATGCATTCTGTCCTACCCGTCGTGCCCACAGTACCTGGCCGCCGCAGTTGGCAATAATGATGCCAACGTTGGGCCGGAAACCGTCGGGATCGATCACGACTTGTCACCTTTTGAAAATAGATTACAGGCATTCTTCCACAAAGCGCGAAAGCGCATCAATACGCGGCGCAACGCCAAAGGCGTGTTGTGGCACATATTAAAGCGCTGTCATCTTTGTAATAATGAAACCGCAACAATCGACATCTTGCCTTTGATGGGAGCTCCCCCCTTGACGCTGGCCATATTTGATCTCGACAACACGCTGCTTGGCGGCGACAGCGATCACGCCTGGAACGATTTTCTGGTGGAACAGGGCATTGTCGATCGCGACCATTTTCGTCGTGAAAACGACCGCTTTCATCGCGCCTACGATGAAGGCACGCTGAATATTCACGACTATCTGGCCTTTGCGCTCGACCCGTTGACTCGCCACACCAGAGAGGCGCTTGATGAATTGCATCAGCGCTTCATGGCGGAGCGTATCGAGCCCATTATCCTGTCTCGGGGCGAGGCGCTCGTGGAAAAACACCGCGCTCGCGGCGACCGCCTTTTGATCATTACAGCCACCAATCGCTTTGTTACCGGCCCTATCGCAAAAAGACTCGGCATCGAGCATCTGATTGCCGTGGAGCCCGAGATGCAGGAAGGTCGCTACACCGGACGCATCACGGGAACCCCCAGCTTTCGCGAAGGCAAGATTACCCGGCTGCAGCAGTGGCTTGGCGAACATGACGTCTCGCTTGAGGGGGCCTTTTTCTACAGTGACTCTCAAAACGACCTGCCGCTGCTTGAACGGGTCGATAACCCGGTCGCGGTCGACCCCGACCCGATTCTTGCCGATATCGCCGGCAAGCGCGGCTGGCAAATCATTACCCTGCGGGATCGCGACGAACGGCGTGATTCCCTATAATCGACATATCCATCGCGGAGTGTGTCACTTTGACACCACTGGCTGAATCGGCAGACACCCCGATACGATCCGTTTCGACCGCACTACCGGTTGCGGATCGGCCAGTGGAAGTGCCGTTTGACCCAGCGTGTCCTGTTTGTCACTCATCCTTTTGCGACGTTGACGCTGCGGTGTGTAAAGACCCCGTGTCATGTCGGGCTGATGGATCAGGACGCAAATCTCGCATCAAACCGAGCGTGAGAAGCCATGGCAGCAACGACGTATGATGTCCTTATCGTGGGTGGCGGCGTATCAGGCACTGCCCTTTTGTATGAACTGGCCCGATATACGGATCTGAACGCCATCGGTCTGGTCGAGAAGTATGACAAGGTTGCCATCGTCAATTCGCATGGTCGCAACAACAGTCAGACCATCCACTGTGGCGATATCGAGACCAACTACACGCTGGAAAAGGCGCGCACCACCAAGCGCACCGCCGGCATGGTGGTCAACTTCGGCACCAAGCTTGCCGACGAAGAACGCGATAACATTATCTATCGCTACCCGAAGATGGTGCTCGGTATTGGCGACAAGCAGTGTGATTTCCTGCGCAAGCGCTTTGACACCTTCAGCGAACTCTTTCCTGAAATGCGCCTTCTTGAGCGCGAAGACATCGCCGCTCAGGAACCCAGGGTGGTGGAGGGACGTGATCCGGCCGAGAAGATTCTGGCACTGGGCTCGCCCAACGAGTATACGGCCGTCAACTACACCACGCTGTCAGAAGCGTTTGTTAAATATGCCGAGCAGGATGCCGCGAAAAAGGGCATGACCTGTGACATGCACCTGTCGACGCCGGTGCACAAGATCGAAAAGGAAGGCGATCTCTTCAAGGTCACCACGCCCAACAAGGGCACCCTGCAGGCGCGCTATGTGGTGGTGGCCGCCGGCGGCCATTCGCTGCTGTTCGCCCATCAGATGGGCTATGGCCTCGACAAGTCCTGCCTGCCGATGGCCGGGTCGTTTTATTTCACACCGAAGGTGCTCAACGGCAAGGTCTATACCATCCAGAACGAGAACCTGCCCTTTGCCGCCGTTCACGGCGACCCGGACGTTCTGGTCGATGGCAAGACCCGCTTCGGGCCAACGGCACTGATGCTGCCGCTGCTCGAGCGCTACAACAACAAGACCTTTACGGAATTTCTGCGCGTTTTCCGCTTTGACAGCAGCGTGGCGAAAGTCTTCTGGGACCTGCTCAAGGTGCGCGACATCCGCAACTACGTCTTCAAGAACTTCATGTATGAAGTGCCGGTATTGCGTGAGAAGCTTTTCTATCAAAGCATCAAGAGCATCGTGCCAGGCCTTCGTCCCGAGGACGTTGAATTTGCCAAGGGTTTTGGCGGCGTACGGCCGCAGCTGATCGACAAGACGGCCAAAAAGCTGGTCATGGGTGAAGCCAAGATCGATCCCGGCACCGGCATCGTGTTCAACATGACGCCCTCCCCCGGCGGCACCAGTTGTCTGGGCAATGCCGAAAAGGATCTGTATCTGGCGCAGCAGTTTCTGGGCTTCAACATCGACAAGGACGCTTTCGAGCGCGATCTCCTTATGGGAGAAGTCGAGCTTCGAGGCCTTGATGAGGCCCCGCAAATGTCGCCCGAGAAGTCTTCTCATGGCGAGGATCTCGACCACGAGCGGGAAAAGGAAAAAGCAGGTAAAAGCGTCGGCCCCGAGGCCTGAACCGCCCGACGACCGACACAAAAAAGGCACCCATCGGGGTGCCTTTTTTACGTCAGCAGAAGGCGGCCATTGGCCGCGCTCTTTCAGGCAGCGCTTTTGAGACGCTGACGCTGTATCGAAGCGACTATCAGAGCAAGCGCTATGAGTGTCAGTACGATGAACCCAACCAGTGTCCACCCGGGCAGTGACACGCCCAGAAAGCTGCCTTCAATGTCGGCGCACTCACCCGAGGCGCTCAGCACGGTGGCAATCACGCTTTTAAGCGGCAGCACTTCCATCATGTAATCCAGCCCCGGCCCACAGCTGGGAACCTGATCGGCGGGAAGGCTCTGCAGCCAGACATGTCGACCGGCCAGAAACATGCCGGCACCGGCACCGATCAGCGCCAGCACGCCATACACGCTGCCACCCCATCCTCTGGGATTGTGCAGCGCACCGATGACAAGAGGCACCAGCGCCGCCAGCACGGCAACGCGCTGGAAGGTACACAGCGGGCAGGGTTCCAGCCCGAAGCCGTACTGCAGCACCAGCGCGAAGGCCAGCATGAAAATACAAAAGGCGCTGCCAGCAAGACACCACTGACGTGCTGACCGGTTCAACAGGTTCGACATGCGTTGCTCCACCAGTTTACGTTGTCGTTTCGTTATGAGGCGCCATTGTTGACCTTCAATCGGCGCGCATGTTCGAAATAACGCTGCAAAAAGGTCGGAAAATCAACATCGTCACTGTCTTCGGTCTCACGCTGTTGCTGGTGAGAGGTCTCCACCAGCTGATCCAGCAGCGCGTCACGCGCCGTGTCCATCGGCGTATTTGCAAACCACTGCGCGTGCTCGCGCGCCCGTTCCAGTGACCAGGTCACGAAGTCACTGCCGCTGTCGCGCATCTGCTGATGCATACGCCCGGCAGGTGTCCTCTCGGGATGATGAATGCGCGCACGCAGCTCGGTCAGTGCCGCCTGATGAGGCGCTGCTTCATCGGCGCTGTCCATCAGTTCGGCGATCGGCGCCATGGCGTCGAATATCTCTTCCAGACACTCATGCAAAGGGCGATCACCGCTGGCGAAGGAGAGCATCAGCGAGGCATCGCGACCGCTGCGCACCACATGCGCCCGGTTATCGTCGAGGCGGTCACACTCCTCATCGCTGATCCATGGGCTTGGCGAGAGCAGACACCAGACCAAAAACGTATCGATAAAGTGGATCTGCTGCTCATCGATACCCAGCGGCGTGAAGGGATTGAGATCCAGACAGCGCACTTCGATGTATTCAACGCCACGTGACTCCATCGCCTGGGTCGGCGTTTCGTCATGGCGCGCCACTCGTTTGGGACGAATATCGCTGTAATACTCGTTTTCGATCTGCAGCATATTGGCATTAAGCTGACGCCACTCGCCCTCTTTCTCGACGCCTTCACGCTCATAGTCCGGCCATGGCGTGACGATGGCATGGCGCAGAGTACCGATATAGTTTTCAAGCGAGTTGAAACAGATGCGCAGCTGCGACTGCACCTTGTTTTGATAGCCCAGATCGCTCATGCGAAGCGTGGAAGCGGTATCCGAAGCCAGCGTTTGTTGACCATGGGCATACAGCCCGGCATCGCGGCCTTCAAGAAAGCTGCGATCCACGGCAGGCGAGGCGCCGAACAGATACATCAAAACCCAGCTGTTGCGGCGAAAGTTTCGAATCAGATCGAAATAGGCCCGCGAACGAAACGACTGTGCCGAAACGGCCTGCTGACCGTCGATCTCCTGGAGATGCGTCCAGAGCTCGTCGGGCAGCGAAAAGTTGTAATGGATACCGGCAATCGACTGCATGATGCGCCCATAGCGCATATCCAGGCCGTTGCGATAGACCCGCTTCATGGTACCCACATTGGAGTTGCCATAATCGGCGATCGGCACGCTGTCGTTGCCATCGAGCTCGGCGGGCATACTGGAAGGCCAGATCAGCTCCTGTCCCAGATAGCGGTAGCTGTAGCGATGAAGATCCCCCAGAAAGGCCAGCGCATCCGACGGCCGGGAGAACACCGGCGTAATGTACTCCAGAAGCGATTCTGAATAGTCGGTCGTGATATAGGGGTGGGTCAGCTTTGAGCCCAGAGCATGCGGATGAGGCGTCGAAACGATACGCCCTCGAGAATCCACGCGCAGACCTTCCTTTTCAATGCCCCGGCGAATGCGGCCAAAAAGGCCCTGCTGCGCCGGTGCGCTCAATCCATCGATGCGGCGAGTGAATTGCTCGGACAAGGTTGAACACCTTCTCTTGCGGGAGCCCGCGCACAGACGATCTGATCGTGCGCATGTCGGCGTATTGCCGACGCGGGGCTCCGGAACTGTTTTCGTCGTCCAGCGACTGCTGACACTGCATCAGTCAGACACCGGCATCTGCCAATAGTGCGCTCATTATGAAGCGCCACCCGGGCCTTTCAAGCGCCAAAGTGTGCATGCTAACGAGTCTATCATGTCAACGCCGGCCATCGCCTGACTTGCCGGCACCTGCCTTGAGTAGCGCCGCGCCCAGGGCGCCGACCGGCTCCTGTGAAGTAGCCTTCTCCTTGCCGCGCCCCTGAGACCTGCCGCCATCGCGGCGCCCTGCCCCTGCGGCACTTTTGTCCTGTCCGGTATCAGGCGTGTCATCCAGGCGCATGGACAGCGCAATGCGCTGGCGCGCCTGATCCACGCTCATGACCTTGACCCTGACCACATCGCCGGCCTTGACCACCGACCGCGGGTCCTGCACGAACTGATGCGACAGCGCCGAAATGTGCACCAGACCGTCCTGATGAACCCCAACATCCACAAACGCACCGAAGTGGGTGACGTTGGTAATCACCCCTTCCAGCACCATGTTGGGTACAAGGTCGCTGACCTTTTCCACACCGTCCTGAAACTTCGCGGCACGAAACTCGGGACGCGGATCACGCCCGGGCTTTTGCAGCTCCTTCAAAAGATCGCTCACCGTCGGCAGTCCGAAGCGTTCATCGACATACTCATCGGGCCGGACGCTGCGCAGAAAATCGCTGTCGCCAATCAGGGTTTGCAGATTGCGACGACTGGCACGCGCGATCCGCTCGGCCAGCGGATACGCTTCGGGGTGTACCGCCGAGGCATCCAGTGGATTGCTGCCGCCACTGATGCGCAAAAAGCCGGCGCACTGTTCAAAGGTTTTGGGCCCCAGACGCGTCACCTCGAGAATCTGGCGACGATTATCAAAGGCCCCATGACTGTCGCGCCAGGCCACGATATTGTCGGCAAGCGTCGTATTCAGCCCGGATACGCGCGCCAGAAGCGCCGACGAGGCTGTATTGAGGTCCACCCCCACAGCGTTGACGCAATCCTCCACCACGGCGTCCAGCGAGCGCGCCAGCATCAGCTGCGACACGTCGTGCTGATACTGACCCACCCCGATGGATTTGGGATCAATCTTGACCAGCTCGGCCAGCGGGTCCTGCAACCGTCGCGCAATCGACACGGCACCACGAATGGTGACATCCAGCTCCGGCAGCTCGCGCGAGGCAAACTCCGAGGCCGAATAGACCGAGGCACCCGCCTCGCTCACCATGACCCGGGCAATGTCGCGCCCCTTGAGTCGTTCCAGCAGATCGGCGGTCAGCCGGTCGGTTTCGCGGCTGGCGGTACCGTTGCCGATGGCGACCAGTCCGACATCGTGTTTCTTGCACAGCTCGGTCAGCGTGACAAGCGAGGCGTCCCACTGGTTTCGCGGCGCATGGGGATAAATGGCGGTGTGATCCAGCACTTTACCCGTGGCATCCACGACCGCCACCTTGACGCCGGTACGCAGCCCGGGGTCGAGCCCGAGCGTGGCACGGGCCCCGGCAGGGGCTGCCAGCAGCAGGTCCTTCAGGTTATCGGCAAAGACACTGATGGCTGTAGCTTCGGCCTGTTCACGCAGCTGACCCAGCAGCTCGGTTTCCAGATGCGTGTAGAGCTTGACCCGCCAGGTCCAGCGCACCACTTCCTTCAGCCAGCGATCGGCGGGGCGGGCCTGGTCCCTGATGCCAAATTCGCGAGCAATCTCGACCTCACAGGGGTGAACGCTGGCCTCCTCCTCGCCGGGCAGCTTGAGCGTCAGCCCCAGCACGCCCTCCTGACGGCCGCGAAACATGGCCAGCGCCCGATGAGAGGGCGTTTTGACAAGTTTTTCACGATGGTCAAAGTAATCCGAGAACTTGGCACCGCTGCTCTCCTGACCGGCAAGCATCGCGGAGACCAGCTCGGCCTCCTGCCACAGGCGCTCGCGCAGTCGCCCGACCAGCGCCGGCGCTTCGGCAAAACGCTCCATCAGAATCTGCCTGGCGCCATCGAGTGCGGTGCGGGCATCGGTAATGCCGTGTGCGTCATCAAGATAATCGACCGCCAGCGCCTCGGGCACCAGAGACGGGTCGTTCAAAAGGGCATCAGCCAGCGGTTCAAGCCCTGCCTCGCGCGCAATCTGCGCCTTGGTGCGGCGCTTTTTGCGATAGGGCAGATAAAGGTCTTCCAGACGCTGCTTGGTATCGGCGGCAAGAATGCTGGCGCGCAAATCATCGTCGAGCTTGCCCTGCTCCTCGATCGAGGCCAGCACGGTCGTGCGGCGCTCGTCGAGCTCGCGCAGATAGCGCAGACGGCTCTCCAGAAGACGCAGCTGGCTGTCATCCAGCCCGCCGGTGACTTCCTTGCGATAGCGTGAAATGAACGGCACCGTGGCGCCTTCGTCCAGCAGGGCAATGGTGGCCTCGATCTGACCGGGACGAACGGCGCCCCCACCGGCGACGTCGGAAAGCTCTGTCGCCAGACGCGCTGCCATCGAAGAAATCTGTGTCATGAAAACGCCTTCCCTTTCAAACAGGGCGCCAGGGTATCACAAACCATGCGCAGACGGGACAACGCCGCCACCAGGCAACACCCGTAAAAATGGCGACAGCCCGAAGGCGGTCGCCATGATGGCCGGCGTCATGACGCAGGCGCTACCGAAACCGGCTGGCTCTACTTCTGAGCCAGGCTCGGCCCGGCACGGGTGATGGCATCATCCACCCCGTCAAAGCGGCTGAAGTTGTCGATGAATTTCTGGATCAGAGCGCGGGCCTGCTCTTCAAAGGCCGTCTCGTCCTGCCAGGCGCTTCGCGGATCCAGCAGCGTTGAATCCACGCCCTTGACGGCAACGGGTACCGACAGATTGAGGCCGGGCAGTGTCACCGTCTCGGTGTCCTTGAGCTCGCCGCTCTGGATGGCGCTGATGATGGCGCGGGTGGTGGGAATACTGAAACGCTTGCCACCCTGCCCGTAGGCGCCACCGGTCCAGCCCGTATTGACCAGATAGACCCGGGAATCGAAGGCTTCGATGCGCTTGATCAAAAGCTCGGCGTATTCATGCGCCGGACGGGGGAAAAACGGCGCCCCAAAGCAGGTCGAAAAGGTCGCCTCCAGCGCACTGCCGGCACCGATCTCGGTGGACCCGACCCGCGCGGTATAGCCGGACAGGAAATGATAGGCCGCCGCTTCACGCGAGAGAATCGACACCGGCGGCAGGACACCGCTCATGTCGCAGGTCAAAAAGACAATGGCGCTCGGCTCGCCGGCCCGATTGTCCGCCGTTCGCTTGTCGACATGCTCCAGCGGATAGGCCGCCCGGGCGTTCTGGGTCAGCGAGGCATCGTCGTAGACGGGCTGACGAGACGCATCGAGCACCACGTTTTCAAGCACGGCCGGAAAGCGAATGGCCCGATAGATGATGGGCTCGTTTTTTTCGCTGAGATCGACGGTCTTGGCGTAGCAGCCGCCCTCGAGATTGAAAACGGTGCCCTCGCCCCAGCCATGCTCGTCGTCACCGATCAGATAGCGCGCCGGGTCGGCGGACAGCGTGGTCTTGCCGGTGCCGGAAAGACCGAAAAAGAGCGTGGTTTCACCGTTGTCTCCCACGTTGGCGCTGCAGTGCATGGGCAGCACGTCCTTTTCCGGCAGCAGAAAGTTCTGCACCGTGAACATCGCCTTTTTCATCTCGCCGGCGTAATGCATGCCGGCGATCAGTACCCGGCGGCGAGCAAAGTTGATAATGACCGTGCCGTCGGAGTGGGTGTGATCGCGCTCGGGCTGACAGACAAACTCCGGGGCGCTCATGATCTGCCACTCGCGCTTGTCACGGGGATTGAACGGCTGCGCCCGCACAAAGAGATTGCGTGCAAAAAGGCTGTGCCAGGCGTACTGGGCCATGACACGAATGGGGAGATAGTGCTCTGGGTCGGCGCCCACATGCAGCTCGGTCTCGAAAGCGCCCTTGTCGGCCAGAAACTCCTCGACCCGCTCCCACAGCGCATCAAAATGCTCAACGGCAAAGGGACGGTTAACGCTGCCCCAATCGATCTCGTGGCTGGTGGAGGGCTCATCGACGATATATCGGTCGACAGGAGAGCGCCCGGTACGACGTCCTGTTTCCGCGACCAGCGCGCCGTTGGCGGCAAGTCTTGCCTCACCGCGGGAGATGGCATGCTCTACCAGCTCGGCGGCACTTGCATTGATACGGGGAGTGCTCACATTCGTTGTCATGTCTATCCCGGGCATAAGCCGTTCTCTCTCGTTGGGCGCACGGGCAGTTGTTATCTGCCTCTGGCGTTATATTCCCGCATCGACAGGCGCTGCATAACGCGGCGCCTGTCGGCTGGGCAAGCGTATTATGAACAGATCGCTTCAGACGGAGAATGTATCACGCCGGTTTTAAACGAAAAGGCACAGTACGCAGGAAAGCGCCCCTGTCCGGGAAAGACATCGATCAATGAAGCGTTGGCGAAGGCGCATCGGGTGATTCGATCAGCGCTTCGATATCGGCGGCGCTGAAGGTGTAATCGGTGTTACAGAAATGGCAGGTGGTGCTCAGCTCGCCCTGCTCCTCGATCACCGAACGCAATTCCTGCGCGCCGAGCTGATGCAGGGCACTGACAAATCGCTCGCGTGAGCAGGTGCAGCCAAAAGCAATGGGGTCCGGTTCGAACACCCGAATCTGCTCTTCATGGAACAAGCGCACCAGAATATCGCGCGCCGGCAGTTCCAGAAGCTCCTCGGACTTGAGCGTATCGGCCAGCATGTTGAGTCGTGGCCAGGCATCCACATCCTCGAGGCTGTCGTCTTCGGGCAGGGTCTGCAGCATCAGTCCTGCCGCATGCTCCTTCGAAGCAGACAGCCACAGACGGCTGGGCAGCTGCTCGGAGCGTTCGAAGTAGCTTTCAAGACACTGCGCCAGCGTGGCCGCCTCCAGTGCGACGATGCCCTGATAGCGCTGCCCCTCATGCGGGTCCAGCGTCATGACAATGTGGCCTTCGCCCATCAGTGCCTGAAGCGTTGCACCCTCTTCGGGCAGGGGCTGGTCCTCGGCAAGACGCGCGATCGCCCTCAGGCGCTGACCGTTCTCATCATGGCCGGGGTTGGACTCCGCCATCAAAAGGCTGACCGGGCCATTGCCCTTGACCTCAAGGGTCAGCACGCCATCGAGCTTGATGGTGGCAGTCAGGAGTGCAACGGCTGCCAGCATTTCGCTGAGCTGGCGATTGACCACATCAGGATAGCCGTGGCGGTTGATGATGTCCCGGCAGGTGTCGTCGGCCTTGACCAGCTCACCGCGGACATTGGTGTCGTCAAAGATAAAGCGTTGAATATGATCCATGGGTCGCTCGATAGGGAAAAGAGGTGATCGGCGCGGCAGGCATGGAGAGATCCGGTCATCCAGGTGGCACACAACGACTATGAATCGTCGTGCCTGTGGCGCTGAAAGTTTTGAATATCGCGACGGTCGCGACGATCCGGACGCCCCTTCGGTGGCTGCATGCTCTTGTCCATGCGGCGAATTTCGGCCTCTCTGGTGCGACGTTCGACGCTGGCCTGCGTTTCACGATAGAGCGCCTGAGCCTCGGACGTGCCGCGACGCTTGTCACTGACATCAATGATCTCGACTTCGATCCGATCCCACCCCTGAGGTAGCGTCAGCAGTGCGCCGGTCTCAACAATCTTGCTGACCTTGGTGCGCGCGCCGTTGTAATGAACCTTGCCGCCATCGATGGCCTTCTGTGCCAGCCCGCGTGTCTTGAAAAATCGGGCGGCCCAGAGCCACTTGTCGAGTCGAACCTGTTCGCTGTCGCTCATGCCATGTCTCCACACCGTTTCTGGGTGTCAATATGGGGGCAAATGTCATGCTCTCAAGCCCCTGTCATTGCAGGGCCGGACAGAGCGGTCGACAATACAGTGCGTAACCCGTGCAGCATGCGTCGAGACGGCGCCCTGCCCGCCGTCCCCGTTTTCGAAGCCCTGGAGGTAAACACATGTCCCCATCAAAAAAACCCGAAATCGGGCGGCGGCAGGCGATCGCCCAGAGTCGGCTTTTTGCCATTGAAGCGCTGGAGCTTGAGTTTTCCAACGGTGAACAGCGCACCTTTGAGCGTCTGGTCAGCAATGGCCAGGGCGCCGGTGCCGTCATGATCGTGGCGATGCCCGACCCGGATCATGTCCTGTTGATTCAGGAGTATGCGGTCGGCATCGAGGACTATGCCCTGACGCTGCCCAAGGGCGTCGTTGACCCGGGCGAGGACATCATCACGGCAGCCAATCGCGAGCTTCGCGAAGAGTGTGGCTATGGAGCGCATGTGATCGAACCGCTGATCGAGCTGACGCTGGCTCCCAACTATATGACCCATCGTATCCATGTGGTCATGGCCACGCAGCTCTACGAGGAACGCCTGCCGGGTGATGAGCCCGAGCCGCTGGTCGTCGAAAAATACCCCATCGAAGACATCGCGGCGCTGCTGGCCCGCGGCGATTTTCATGAAGGGCGGGCCATCGCAGCGCTTTTTATCGCCAGAGAACGGCTTCGCGAACGACAGGAAACGCCCGACCCCATGTTCTGGTAGATCCGTACTCTGCTCGTTACTGTCTATGATTTCGCAACCGGTCACAGGAACCATTAACAAAGCAAGGGGCCCGGCAGCTGACGCTGCCGGGCCCCTCTATAAATCAACTGCAATACAGACAGCGATCAGTTGCTGGACGGGCTGGCACCGTGCTCGGTCTGGTCACCGGTTTCCATTGGCTCGGTAGACTGCATCTGGGCAGAGTGTCCCTGACGTCCGGTCATGGTTTCGTCAGCACTCTGGGTTCCAGGGCTGTCCATGGAACTACTGCTGGACTCGCTCATGCCGTCCATGTCATTCATCTGTGCCGAACCACCGTTACCACCCTGATCGGTCGTTGTGGTTTCAGAACTGGTTGCACTGTTGTCCATGGTGCTGGAAGTTTCATTGGCTGCCGCACCGGTCATTTCCTGACCTTCACTGGATGCACCGTTTTGTGTGGCCTGTGTTGACGCCATGGCAGACATGGCCGGCAGCATGAAAGCGGCACAAAAAACGGTAGCGATTACTTTTTTCATGAGTACTCCCTCCAGGGATCTGATTTTTGTTCCGGCACAGCAGACATTGTCATGTCGCACTACCGGGTAAACAGATACTTCCTGCAACGGATATCAGACAACATTGCAGTCTGCCTGCCAAACCAAGGGAGGCAGTCACCGTGGCGCACAGAGGTGCGCCACCGGGTAAGTAGAGATAACACTAGGATACAAACAACGCTTTGTCAAAGTGTTGTACAAACTGATGTAAAGCCTGAGTAAAGGATTTTACTGCCCTTTCGATATTGCTCAGGCAGTAACATACCAGCCGGGTTTCAGGCTGCTTGTCTTGCTCACAGTCATGAAACGGGCTCGCTACCTGAAACTCCATGTCGTTTGTGCGAAAGCCTCAGCTTTTTTTAACAACAGTGCAGGGCAAGGCTTGATATCGTGAACGTCTGGAGTATCTCTATCACAGCGGACGGGACAGGAATGTCTTCCTACTACAGGCAAAAGCGCAAGATAAGCTCATCAGTACTCTCCAGCTATCTACATGGCCTGAATCTCACTCGTCGGCAGCAACATGACAGTGGCGACGGCCACCTGATCGTGTCACTGACGACGCATCTGCCCCGAATACGTGATGTCTATCTAACCATTGAGTCCATCCTGTTGCAGCAGGTCCAAGGATTTGAGATTCATCTCTACATTTCTGATCAGGATATGGGGGCTCTCGGGCAACTGCCTGCCACGCTGCAGCGGCAGGTGGATCGAGGTGTCAAGGTTGTTACCACCGTCAGGGATCATCGCTCTTACGACAAGCTCGTTCACGCTCTCAAGGCGCGCCCCGAGGCCACCATCGTGACCGCTGATGACGATGTCATCTACCCACGCGACTGGCTTGGCCGCCTGCTGGATGGCGCCAGACAATACCCTGACTGTATTGTCTGTCACCGTGGTCATCTGCTCAGGGAATCCACACCGGGGTCAGGACATATCTGCTATCAGACCTCCCGGTCCAGTGTACAAGAGCCGATCAGCCGACCCCTTTTCAATCTCATGCCCACCGGTAACGGCGGCGTGCTTTATCCGCCGGGCTCGCTTGATCCCATGGCGCTTGATCACGATGCTTTCGAATCACTGGCGCCCAATGCCGACGATATCTGGTTCAAGATGGCCTCTCTCAAACGTGGAACGCGCTGTTTTCGTGTCAATCCCTACAATGTCAACTTTCTGCCTACTCGGGCCGCCAACCATCAGCCACTTCACAAGGAAAACGTCAAGGGTGACGGCAACAACCAGAAATTTGATAACTGTCTTAAAAGCTACCCCGAGCTCATGCCAAAGCTTCTTGCCTCGTAAGCAGGTAATATTGCGCCATCAGGAACTGAATACATTTCCGGACCCGCTGGCCTGAAACCATGACACAACGCGTTTTACTGATTGTTCGTAAACTCAATATTGGTGGCATCCAGCGCGTCACCATCAATCTTGCCAATGTACTTCATCGGGCCGGCCACGACGTCCATGTCCTTGTCCTCAAGGGGGGAGATGAGCTGCTGCCGCAGCCCGGTGTCACGCTTCATTATGAAGATTTCGACAAGGCCTTTCGTCGTACCGGGGCGGGACTGGCCTATGATCTGGTGACGCGCGGGCTGCTCAAACCGGTGTTGCCCGGCTCCGGGTTTGTCTGGCGCGGCCATTACGGAGGGCGCTATCTGGCGCGCTTCGTTGAGCAACTCGAGCGCACCCACGGCCCGGTCGATCGCATCATCGCGCGCGGCCAGGGCGCCTTTGAAACGATATGGTCCTGGCGGGACCCACGCTTTTGGCAGGTCACCGTGTCCTGGCCGGGAGAGTATGGCGGCAGGCTCAAGGGCTTTTATCTACGGCGCCTTTATGACGGCAAGCGTGTGGTCTGCAATACCCCCAACGTGCGCGAACAGCTCGAAAAACAGCTTGAACACCATCACGTTTCGCCTTCTCACTGGGCCACGATCGGTAATCCCTGCGATATAGAAGCCATCCGGGCCATGGCGGAGGATACCCCTGACGATCTACCCACCAGACCCTACGTGGTTCATGTCTGCCGCCTGTCACGGGTCAAGCGTCAGGATTTTCTGATCCGCGCCTATCTGAAGTCAGGTATCGAGGAAGACCTCGTCATCGTGGGCGATGGCCCCCTGCGCGAAAGCGTTGAGCAACTTATCGATGAGCTGGGCGTGCGCGATCGTGTGCATCTCATCGGCAGTCGCACCAACCCCTACCCCTGGATGAAGCACGCCCGCCTTTTCGTTTTGAGTTCCATGAGCGAGGCCTTTGGCATCGTGCTGGCAGAGAGCATGATCTGCGGCACGCCCTGCGTCGCAGTGGATGCCCCGGGCGGCATCCGCAACGTCCTGATCAACGATCAGCGTCGTCTGATTGTCGAAAACACGATCGACGGGCTGGCCGAAGGCATTCGAGAAGGACTCAAAAAGCCCCCGGCACTGGAAAAGGACCCGGAGCTGATCGAGCGCTATCGTGATACCCGTATCATGCAGCAATTTCTTGAGTTACCCACGACGTAGCGCACAGATGCGCCGTGCCCGCCTCACGCCGCAGTGGGCATGGTAGACTCCCCCCTGCGCACCCTGTCTGGATTGATCGGTTTAATTCATGTCTCCAAGGTTTTTTCACACCGCTGCCCCTTCCCGGGATGAAGATGCCTTTGCCCGTCTGGGCAGCCACCGCCTTCGCTGGTCGATGCGCCGCGTTCGCCTTCAGGAGTGGCTGAAATCCTCGTTTCAACAGCGCGTCGGCATTCCGCTTGAGGAGTTCTGGTTTCAGCGGTGGATGAAAGAGCAGCCCGGCGCTGCCCGCCTTGAAAAGGCCGGCCTGCCGCGACGTTCCATCGAAAAGCGTCTGGGCGATCGCCTGACCCTTTATATCAACCCGCGAAACATGATTCGCGACGTCAATTTCAAGGGCGTTGGCGGCGTTCGACCATCAACTTCGGCCTTTATCTGGGATGGCGACTGGGATGACAGTCGCGGCGATCTACGCCACGGTTCGCGCTATGAGTTCATTACCGATCTGGACGTGCATCGCGACGACCTCACCCTGACACGACGCTTTCAGACGCATGCTGCCGGCATCAGGGCGGGTACACCCTGGGCCTCGGCACATGAAGGCATTCTGCTCGACAGTGAAGAAAAGATTCAGGCCTATCTCGGCATCTACCTGGGGTTTCTCGATGACATGGCGCGCCTGGGCTTTGACGCCGACCGCGGCAAGGATGCCCTGGGCGTGGTGGTCACGCGCGAAGGGCGCCTGCTCAAGATCAATCGCGGGCTGCATCGTCTGGCCATGGCACAGCGTGTGGGCCTGCCCACCATCCCGGTGACCGTACGAGCGGTCCATCGCCGGTGGTGGGACAGCGTCACGGCCGACACCACCGGACAAAACGCTCTGGACCGTCTCGCGCAGGCGCTTGAAGGATGCACTCCCGAAACGCGCCCCGGCCGGCTCGACCCCAGAGCCGATCAGGGGCCGATCGAATGGCCGGCACCGCGTGGGTCGCACGCAACGAAGGCGCACTGACTCACAGGTAACATAAAGCCTTCCTGTTCTCCCCCCTGACGCTCTACGCTGAAAGCGCCCTCTCAAAGGAGCCTTTTATGCATCACTTTTATAATCAGCCGGACAATCTGGTCAGCGAACTGCTTGAAGGGCTGGCCCTGTCGACCAAAGTCACCCTTTCCGATCATCGGGATGCGCGCATCGTCATGCGCTCGGACTGGCGCCCGGACCGTGACGGCCGCCAGCAGGTCGCCCTGATTTCAGGCGGCGGCTCCGGGCATGAGCCAGCGCACGCAGGCTTTGTGGGCCCAGGCATGCTGACGGCGGCCGTGGCCGGAGACATCTTCGCCTCGCCGGGCGTGGAGGCCATCCTGGCCGGTATCCGCGCCTGCTGCGGGGAAGCAGGGTGTCTTTTGATCATCAAGAACTATACCGGTGACCGACTCAATTTCGGTCTGGCCGCCGAACGCGCCCGGGAAGAGGGCTTTCAGGTTGAAACGGTGATTGTGGCCGATGACGTGGCCCTGCCGGAGGCACCCCAGCCACGCGGGCTGGCCGGCACCCTGCTGGTCCACAAGATGGCCGGCTACTGCGCCGAGCGAGGCGATGATCTCCAGGCAGTCAGCAAGGCGGCCGGTGACATGGCCGCAAGTGTGCGCTCCATGGGCATGGCGCTTTCAAGCGCCACTCTTCCCGGCCAGGAAGCCGCCACCCGCAAAACGCCCGAGCTGGGGCTGGGCATCCACAACGAGCCGGGCGTGCGCCAGGTCACGCCCGACAGCGCCGATGACGCCGTTACGCAGGTGCTCGAGGCGCTGGGCCGCTCCGATAACGGGCCGTGGGTACTGATGCTCAACAATCTGGGGGGCTGTTCACCGCAGGAGATGCAGGTGCTCAAGCGCGCCTGCCTTGAGCAGCTCGGCGTTAAAAACGTATCGCTGATGCTGGGGCCGGCACCGCTGATGACCTCACTGGACATGCACGGCTTTTCCGTTACGCTCGCGCCGGCCGATGAGACCACCATCGATGCCCTGTCAGCACCTGTTGAAGCACCTGCCTGGCCTGCCCCACAGAAGGTGCACGATATCGAGACCTTCTCGCCGCGCTTCAGCCAGCAGCCCCCGGCCGGTGAAGGCCGCCATGATGACACCCGGGCGCAACTGATCAAGCGCCTTGCGATAACTATTGAAGGCAGCGAAAAGGCACTGGACGAGCTGGATTCAAAAGTCGGCGATGGCGACGCCGGTGCGACCTTTGCCGCCGGCGCTCGTGCCGTAGCGAAAGCGCTGGATGAGGGCCAGCTCTCAACCGGCGAAGACGCCCGCCTTGCCAGCGAGCTGGGGCATCTATTTGCCACCGCCATGGGCGGCTCCAGCGGCGTGCTGCTCTCGATTCTGATGACCAGCGCCGCCCAGCGGTTGGAAAGCCAGGACCGGACCGACTGGCCCGGCGCCCTGCAGTCTGGCGTTGAGCGCATGCAGCATTACGGCGGCGCCAGTCAGGGGGATCGCACCATGCTGGATGCGTTGATCCCGGCCATCGAGGCGCTGGCCGCCGGCCAGAACCTTGAGGCAGCGGCGCGCTCTGCCCGTTCAGGCGCTGATGAGACCGCCGGCATGCGCCGGGCCGGGGCCGGGCGCTCCTCGCTGGTGCCGGAGCAGGCGCTTGACGGCGTGGTCGACCCGGGCGCCGAGGCCGTGGCGCGCCTGTTTGAAGCGCTGGCCGGCAGCGATAGCCGACGCTGATCCGCGCAAGCGACATAAAAAAAGCCGCCCAACCGGGCGGCTTTTGCTTTCAGGTGCAGGCTCAGTCAAACACGACCTTGGCCACGTCCTGATAGGTGCGGGCAAAGTTCACGGTCATGCCCTCCTTGAGATAGTCCGGCAGCTCATCGAAGTCGCGCTGGTTGGCCTGCGGCAGAATCAGCTCGAAGATGGCGCTGCGCCGGGCGGCAATGACCTTCTCGCGAATGCCGCCCACCGGCAGCACCTGACCGGTCAGCGTAATCTCGCCTGTCATGGCCAGCGGACGATTGATGTCCTGACCGCGCGCCAGTGACAGCAGTGCGGTGGTCATGGTTACCCCGGCTGACGGACCGTCCTTGGGCGTGGCGCCCTCCGGTACGTGCAGGTGGATAAAGGCCTGATCGAAGTAGCCCGGCTGGGCGCCGAACTCCTGCAGATGACCGAGCACGAAGCTATAGGCCAGATTGGCAGACTCCTGCATGACGTCGCCCAGCTTGCCGGTCAACTTGATGCCGCGCTGAAGACCGTGCACCCGGGTCGCCTCGATGGGCAGGGTCGCCCCGCCCATGGCCGTCCAGGCAAGACCCGTGACCACACCCACGCCCTTGAGCACCTTCTCCTTGCGGAAAATCGGTGCGCCCAGGAACTCTTCCAGGTTATTGACTGACACCTTGACCGTTTCGAGATCCTCTTCCAGCAGTTTGACCGCGGCCTTGCGCACGATCCGGTGTAGCTGCTTTTCCAACTGGCGCACACCGGATTCCCGCGCGTAGCCCTCGATGACGTGCTTGAGCGCGGCATCGGTGAGATTGATGCGCTTTTTGGGGATGCGATCACGCTCCAGAAGCCTGGGCCAGAGGTGGTGTTTGGCAATCGCCACCTTCTCTTCGGCAATGTAGCCGGCCAGTCGAATCTGTTCCATGCGGTCCAGAAGTGCCGCGGGGATCGTATCGAGCTGGTTGGCTGTACACACAAACAGCACCTTGGAGAGGTCCATGCGCACATCGAGATAGTGATCAAGGAAGTCAACGTTCTGCTCGGGATCAAGCACTTCCAGCAGCGCCGAGGCCGGATCGCCCTGGAAGGACTGGCCCAGCTTGTCGATCTCATCGAGCATGATGACCGGGTTCTCGACATCGACCTCCTTCATCGCCTGCACCAGCTTGCCGGGCATGGCGCCAATATAGGTGCGACGATGGCCCTTGATCTCGGCCTCATCCCGCATGCCGCCCACCGAAAAGCGGTAGAACTTGCGGCCCAGCGCTTCGGCAATCGAGCGGCCCACGGAGGTCTTGCCTACCCCGGGCGGGCCCACCAGCAGCAGAATCGAGCCGCCGACGTCGCCCTTGAAGGCGCCTTCGGCGAGAAACTCGATGATGCGGTTTTTAACGTCCTGCAGCCCGTCGTGGTCGCGGTCGAGCACGTGACGCGCATGGGGCAGGTCGAGCTGATCCTCAGAGGTGATCCCCCAGGGCAGCGCCGTCAGCCAGTCAAGATAGTTGCGCGTGGTCCCGTACTCGGGCGAGCCGGTCTCCAGCACGGACAGCTTGCCCAGCTCGTCATCGATGCGGGCCTGAACGCGCTCGGGTACGACCTTGCCCTCCAGACGCTCGCGGAAGGTATCGACGTCGTTTTCCCGGTCATCCTTGGAGATGCCCAGCTCTTTCTGAATGACCTTGAGCTGCTCGCGCAAAAAGAACTCGCGCTGGCGCTCCTGCATCTGCGCGTTGACCTGCTCGGAGATCTCGCTTTGCAGCTGCGCGACCTCGATCTCCTTGCGCAGCAGGGGCAGCACGACCTGCATGCGATCCAGTACCGGCAGGGTCTCCAGCACCGACTGAAGCTCCGGCCCTCGCGCCGAGGTGATGGCGGCGGCAAAGTCGGTCAGCGGCCCGGGCTCGTTGGGGCTGAAGCGATTGAGATAGTGCTTGAGCTCCTCCCCGTAGAGCGGGTTGATGGGCAAAAGCTCCTTGATGCCATTGATGATGGCCATTGCATAGGCACGCGTCTCGTCGCTTTCCTTCTCGACCGGTTCTCTGGGGTAGTGGACCTCGACAAGATAGGGCGGCTCCTGGGAGAGCCAGCGCGTGATCTTGAAACGACGCAGCCCCTGAGCGATGAACTGCAGCTGCTCTTCGTTGTTTTCGGCGCGATGCACCCGTACGGCAGTGCCATAGACCGGGAACTCGTCCGGCGACGGGTCGGACCCGGTATCGCCGATAAAGGTCAGCCCCACGATATGGTGCGATGTATTGCCAACCTGTTCGAGCGTATCGCTCCAGCGCTTTTTATTGAGCACCAGCGGCTGGACCTGAGCCGGAAAAAAGGGGCGATTGTGTACCGGCAGCAGATAGAGCCGTTCGGGCAGGTATTCACTGGCCGGTACCACAGCCTGTGTCATGGCACTGCCGTTGTCGTCACCGGTCTCGATGGTGTAGTCGGACTGATCTTCTTCACTCATGGGCCACCCTGCTCTCCCGTATCAAAACCGTTCACCGAGGGCGATGCCCTGATGGCACCGGATTCCCGGCGTTACCTGTTGTTTCTGGCAATGCGGGCACCGGACAGCGTTATCAAGTCCGGCGCATGTTAAAACCACTGACCGATCAAAACGACAGCGGCTGCCCCTGGCAGCCGCGCAATACATTCCTGACAGACTCGTATCGTTCCTGAAAGCCTAGTTCAACAAAAACCAGGGCTCATCATTGATCAAAAACACCCCCTTGCGAATGGCCAGCTCCAGCGTCCCCTGCTCCGGCGGCTGTCCGGCGATCAGTGCCAGAAGCGGCGGCGTATTGTGCAACGTGAACTGGCCATCAAGGCGGCGTTTGAAGGCCGCCCGCCCCCAGGACGTTCTCAAACGCTCGACGCGGGTTGCCGCAATGTCGGTGCCATCCAGCGTCAGATCGCCGTCCAGATGCATCTGCTGCTCCAGCATCGGGCTTTCCAGCTGCAGGCTTTTCACCACCAGCCGGGGCGAGTCGCTCAATACGGCAAAAAAGTCTTTTTGCCACGGCGCGATCAGCGAGCCGATATCATGCACATCGGCATCGACCGTCCGATCAACGACGCCATCTTTCGGGTCGGCAGGTTGCCGGTCGCCCTGCCAGCGCTGCTCGACATCCCGGCCGATGGTCTGCAGCAGTGCCCGAGCGGCCTGCTCATCGATGCGTTCGATGACGGCATCCAGCGAGGCGCTGCCCAGCTGTTGCTCGGAGAGCGCGGCATTGCCCAGATGCGCCGTCAGCACATAGCTGAGCTCCTGGCGTTCATGATGCGTGCTGCCCTCGACATGCAGGTCGCTGAATGTCAGGGGAAGCCCGCCCTGACGCTGCAGCCGGGCACTGCCGACATCCAGGCTGTCCAGTCGACCGGCCTGGCCACCTTCAAGTGCTGGCGTGTCTTCATCGCTGTCGGCTGTCGGAAACAGCATCGACCAGTGCGTGTCGCCAAGGGTCACATGACGCTGGGGGCTTTCGTGCTCCAGCGCATCCCACCGGCCATCAAGACGCAGACCCCGGTCGTCATCGACCACCCTGACACTGGCCCCGGCCAGACGAAAGGTCATGTCATGGCCCTGATGGTGCAGTGTGTCGGGGAATCCGGCATTGAGTGTGAGTTCATGGCCGAGATGCCTGATACGACCATCAAAATCGATGTTTTCGCCGTCGGAGAGTGTTTCGGCCAGCAACGCTGTGCCGCCACGGGTCTCGATGTCACCACGTCCCGAGAATCGGGTGCTCCAGAGACCATAGGCGACCCGCCAGTCAATGATGGCGGCAGGTGTGTTCGCATCCGTTTCGGTCGTGATGACCCTGAGCGTGCCATTGGAGGAGAAAAAACCGTCGCTTTCGACGGTATTGATGGCGCGAATGCCTGACAGTGCATTGATGTCGGCGACCTGCTCGGCCATCCGGGCGCGCACCTCGTAACGACTCCAGGCAAGCCCTGCCAGCCAGAGCACCAGCGCCAGTACGATCAGCCCCAACAGTGACATTGCCACTTTTTTTTTCATCGGTACTCCCCGGGAATCGATGCGCCAGTGCGGGCCGGCACAAGGCGTACTGGTGCAGACCATTTATGCGGCGACAGGATTATTTTATCAAACAATCCTAATGCAGCCAGAGCCATACGTGCATCACGCTCCAGGCGTAGATACCGGCCAGCACGTCATCGGCCATGATGCCAAACCCGCCCGCCACGCGGCGATCCACCGTGCGCACCGGCCAGGGCTTGATGACGTCAAAGACCCGAAAGATAACAAAGCCCCACAGCGCGGACTGCCAGGAAAACGGCACGGCGGCCATGGTCAACCAGTAGCCGACGAACTCGTCCCAGACGATCCCCGAGTGATCGTGAACGCCCAGGTCCTTCGAGGTGCGATCGCAAAGATAGATGCCGATCACGGTCGCCACGCCCAGAATGGCGAGATAGATGCCCAGCGGCAGCGTCGACATCAGCCAGTAGAAGGGAATCGCTGCCAGGGTACCGAACGTGCCCGGGGCAAAGGGCGCGGCCCCGCTGCCCAGCCCAAAGGCCAGAAAGTGGACCGGGCGGCGCCAGACGCTTGCGGGTGCACGGTTCATGATGAGCCTCCCGCGGTGTGATCTGCGCCATGAAAGTGTTGCCAGCCCTGTCCCGTAGAGGTCACACCGGTGATGCCGGGCTCGCGGGTGACCCGACCGATGACATGCAGGTGGGCGCCCAGCCTTTCGAGCGCTTGTCGGGTCGCGGTTTCCTGCGCCACAGGCAGCGCCAGCAGGAGTTCGTAGTCGTCCCCACCGTTGAGCGCCGCCTCCAGCGCCTCATGCTCGCCCAGCGAGGCCACCAGTGCCGGATCCAGCGGAATGCTTGCACCGTCAAGACAGGCGCCCACCCCTGATCGCGCGCAGAGATGGCCCAGATCCGCCAGCAACCCATCGGAGATATCAAGACCGGCCGAGACGCTGTGACGAATACTCATCGCCTCGGCGACACGCGGGGCGGGTCGCAGATAGGCCGCCACCAGCGGATGGCGCTCGTCGCGCTGGCCGTCAAACCAGGCGCGCAGACCGCCATGCGCGCTGCCAAGCACGCCGGTGACCGCCAGCAGATCATCAGGGCGGGCCCCGTGACGGGTAATGGCATCGTCATCACCCAGCTCGCCATGCACGGTGATGGTAATGGAGAGCTCCTGACCGCGCGTGATGTCTCCACCCACCAGCGCGATGTCATGCTCGCGCGCCAGACCATAGAGACCGCGCGCGAAGCCTTCCAGCCACTGCTCGTCGACATCGGGCAGCGTCAGTGCCAGCACGAACCAGCGCGGTCTGGCGCCCATGGCCGCCAGATCGCTCAGGTTGACCGCCAGCGCCCGATGGCCGATCGCCTCCGGCGAGGCGTCGCGCGGGAAGTGCACATCGGCCAGCGACGTGTCCACACTGACCGCCAGACGGTGGCCGGGAGACGGCGCCAGCAGCGCACAGTCATCCCCCTGCCCCAGCACCACACCGGCACGGGCCTGGTGTGGTGACACGTGATCCGAGCGGCAGGCGTGTTCGACGTCCTGCATGAAATAACGCCTGATGAGATCAAACTCGCCAGGAGTGGCTGCATCGCTCATCGCCCGGACATCTCCCTGACAGGTGAAGGAAAGCGCTGATCAGTCATGATAGGCGTGTACAGACCATGCTCTGAATGAGCCATGGTCAGTCACGGCGCCTGCGCGCCTGAACCTCAACCTCACGCAGTTGCCTGGCCAGCCGATCAAGGATGGAATTAATATATCGGTGCCCTTCGGTGGCGCCAAACGACCGCGCCAGCTCAATGCCTTCGTTGATCACCGAGATGTAGGGCACTTCCGGGCGATGGGCCAGCTCATAGGCCCCAAGGCGCAGAATGGAGAGCTCGATGCGATCGAGCTCATCCAGCTTGCGATCCAGCGCCGGCGCAATCAGGTTGTCCATCTCGCCACAGTGTCTGGCCACACCGTGAAGAAGCTGGTGAAACAGCCCCAGATCCGCGATTTTCATGACCTGAACCCAGTCTTCGTGCGGCTCCAGATCGTCATCGGCGGTCTGGGCGCGAAACTCGGTTTCAAGCTGGGTAATCGAGGTGCCCGTGATTTCCCACTGATACAGTGCCTGTACCGTCAGCTCACGTGCTGCCCTTCGGGCCTGCTGCTGCTTTGAAGGGGCCCGTTTCTGCTGGGTCACGCCACACCCCCGTGATCGGCATCATCGGAGACGTCATTGCCGCCCAGCTGACGCAGCAAAGACACCATTTCCATGGCTGCCATGGCCGCCTCAAACCCCTTGTTGCCCGCCTTGGTGCCGGCACGCTCGATGGCCTGCTCGATCGAGTTGACCGTCAGGACGCCGTTGGCAACGGGCGTGTCAAAATCAAGCTGCAGCCGATTGAGTGCGGCGTTGCACTGCCCTGCCACATGCTCGAAATGCGGGGTGCCACCGCGAATGACCGCGCCCAGAGCGATGATGGCATCCGGTTGAATACGCTCCAGCGCCCGCTTGACGGCCAGCGGCAGCTCCCAGGCACCCGGGACGTGAAGAATATCGATATTGGCATCGTCCACGCCGTGACGAACCAGCGCGTCCACGGCGCCCTCTACCAGAGAGTCGACCACGTGATGGTTGAAACGCCCGACCACGATGACGTAGCGGCCATCGATCTCGTTGAAGCGCCCTTCCAGTTGTGCAATCGGTTGCATGTCATGAAATCCTGTTGTCTCTGATAAAACGCATCTGCGTGTAATGTTAAGCCATCAGACCCGTCGTTTTTCGGGTCCTTCAGGAAAGCGATTGTTGCCGTTCATTGCTATTGTCACTGCCGCGCCGTGCGGCTGTCATCGATACTGCTGATCTGCTCGATGACTTCAAGACCAAATCCCGCCAGCGCCGAGAAGCGCCAGGGCGAGCTTAAAAGTCGCATTCGTCCGACCCCCAGGCTTCGCAGAATCTGCGCCCCGGTGCCGATACTCAAATAGTTGCCGGCCCCATCGGTCTGCGGGTCCTGCGCCCGGGGGCGCCGCTCCAGAAAAAGATCCAGCTGATCGCGAAAGTTCGTCATGCCCCGCTGGTCAGCAAGCAGCACCAGCACGCCGGTATCGCTGGCCGCAATCTCTTCGAGCGCATCGCGCGAGGACCAGCTCTGATAGCCGTCGCGGCGCATCCCCAGCAGATCGCGCAGGGCATCGGCGACGTGAACGCGCACGGTCGTGGGTTGATCGCTTTCGGGCGAGCCCTTGACCAGGGCCAGATGATGCGAGCCCTGAATCCGGTCGCGAAAGCAGTGCAGCTGAAAGGCGCCAGCGTCCGTTTCTACCGGATGGGACTCGACGTGTTCAACGGTCTGTTCGTTGTGAATGCGGTAATGGATCAGATCGGAAATGGTGCCGATTTTGATACCGTGCGTGGCGGCGAAGCGCTCAAGCTCGGGGCGCCGCGCCATGGTGCCATCCTCGTTCATGATCTCGCAGATCACCCCGGTCGGCTCGAAACCGGCCATGGCGGCCAGATCACAGGCCGCCTCGGTATGACCTGCGCGACGCAGTACGCCACCGGCCTCTGCCATCAGCGGAAAGATATGCCCGGGCTGAACGACATCGCCGGGACCGGCATTCCGAGCCGCGGCGGCCTGTACCGTGCGTGCCCGGTCACCGGCTGAAATACCGGTACTGACGCCGGTGGCCGCCTCGATGGAGACGGTAAAACGGGTACCAAAGCCGGAACCGTTGTCGTTGACCATCAGCGACAGGCCGAGCTGTTCGCAGCGCGCGCGCAGCATGGGCTGACAGATCAGGCCACAGGCATAGCGGGCCATGAAATTGATGTGCGAGGCCTCCACACACTCGGCGGCCATGATCAGATCGCCTTCATTTTCACGGTCCTCGTCATCCATGAGGATAACCATTCTGCCCTGGCGGATATCTTCAATCAGCGCTTCCACGGAAGCGAAGTTGTCCGTTGACTGACTCATAACGCTTGCCGGCTAAGCCGCTCCTTTCGATCGATGCAGGGTAGCTGGGGTGAAATCAACATTGGCGACCGGGACGGCGACCATGCACCGGTCAGGATGTGTCGTGATCGTTGACGGGGCGCGCGATGATACGCCAGTCAGGGCCAAAGGCGCGAACATCGACAATGGAAAGCTCTCGCCGCTGGGACAGTTTCTGAAGGCCCGGCAGGGTCAAAAGCCCGCGCGCCTCATCGCCCATCAGTATCGGCGCCATATAGATGACCAGCTCATTGACCAGCCCTGCATCCAGCATGGCACCGCTCAAGCGTGACCCGCTTTCAAGCAGCACCTCGTTGCACTGCTCGACATCGGCCAGATACTGCATCAGCGCCTCAAGATCGACCTGCCCGGCCGGGCTGGCCGCCAGCGTCACCACTTCGGCCCCGGCGGCCACCAGCGCTTCACGGCGTCGAAAATGATCGCGATTGTCCAGTGCCCCGGGGCCGGTGGGCGAGACCGTGGCGACCAGCGTACGCCCCGGCTCCGTGAGACAGCGTGCCGTGGCCGGCAATGACAGGGTCGAATCGACAATGACGCGCAGCGGCTGGCGCACGCCCCGCTCATGCGAGACCTGAACGGCGTGTGACTCCGGATGACTGAGCTGTTCAACACGCACGGTTAGCCGGCTGTCATCGCGCATCACCGAAGCCACACCGCTTAAAATCGCGCTGGAGCGCGCACGCAGATGCTGCACGTCACGACGCGCGCGCTCTCCGGTAATCCATTTGGATTCGCCGCTGGCCATGGCCGTGCGACCGTCCAGACTCATCGCCATCTTGAGCCGAACATGCGGCAGCGAGCGCGACATGCGCGAGATAAACCCCACGTTGAGCTCGCGCGCGTCCGCCTCCAGCATGCCGACACGGGTACCAACACCGGCGGCTTCCAGCATGGCGATACCGCGACCCGAGACCTGAGGATTGGGATCCAGCATGGCGGCCACGACCACATCCACTCCTGCCTCGGCCAGCGCCTTGGCGCAGGGCCCGGTGCGGCCATAGTGCGAGCACGGTTCCAGCGTGACATAGGCCGTGGCCCCGCGCGCTGCCTCGCCGGCCGCGCGCAGGGCATGAATCTCGGCGTGTGGCTCGCCGGTCAGCTCGTGCCACCCTTCCCCCACGATCTGATTACCGCGCACCAGCACACAGCCCACCCGCGGGTTGGGGTCGGTCGTATACAGGCCGCGGCGCGCCAGATGCAACGCGCGAGCCATGTAATCCTCGGGTTGGCGTGTCACGTCCGACCTTCCTTCCATGCGGCAAAAGGGTACTACCGCACCGTCTGCGGTATCCTCAATGCTCATGAGACTCCTGATCCCTGCCCGTGGTGCCGGCCCCCGATGAAGGTGCTGGCTCACTGGAAAGGCGTTCGATTTCGGCACGAAACTCGTCGATGTCCTGAAAGCGACGATAGACTGAAGCAAAGCGGATATAGGCGATCTGGTCCAGCGCCCTGAGCTGATTCATGACTTCCTCGCCAATGGCGAGGGCATTGATTTCGCGCTCGCCGCGGGCCCGAAGTCGCTGTCGGATGCGCTCGATGGCCGCCTCGATATGCTCGCTGGAGACCGGCCGCTTTTCGAGCGCCCGCAGCATGCCGGCACGCAATTTGGCAGGATCAAAGCTTTCGCGCGAGCCGTCCGCCTTGACGACCCGGGGCATGACCAGTTCGGCGGCTTCATGCGTGGTAAAACGCTCACCGCAGGCCAGGCACTGGCGACGGCGACGTACCTGATCGCCATCGGCCACCAGTCGGGAGTCGGTGACTCGCGTATCCTGCGCACCGCAAAAGGGGCAATGCATGAATGTTCTCTGTCCCGTCGATGAAAGACCCGGTGATCGGTGCCTCGAACCCTGCCGGCCACCCGGGTTCACAGGGGCGCCATGGGTCACGATCGAAGCGGCGTCGCCATGTGCCCGGCGCGGTCGGCGTGTTGCGACATGTCGACGCATACCCGGGTCCGTATATTGTAACGTTTTACCCTGTGTTCGGAAACGCATCCCCGCGCTGCGGGCGCGAACGGGCATGATTGCGCTCGATCAGGACCAGATGCTGCCCTCTCCCCGCGGGGCCTGCACCGACGCCCTGACGAGCCAATAGAGTTGAGCGGAACAGGCCACGACGCTATTTTGAAGCCAACGATGTCTACCGACAAAGAGCGCTCATGAACATTATCTCCTGGATTTTCGCAAGCATTGCCGTGGGCATGCTGGTCAACCTGATCATCCCCGCGCGCCTGAGTGTCGGTTTTCTCGGCACGGCCGGCATGGCCGTGCTGGGCGGGGTGGTCGTGGCCTTTACCGTCACGATTTTCGGGTTTGCCGCCGAACTCGAATTCGATGTTCGAAGCCTGGCCGCCGCCGTGGCCGGTGCCCTGGGCGCCATCGCCGTCATGACGCTATGGATGATGCGATACAACAAACACTGAACTGCAACAGCACATCGCGATATTACTTTGCAATCAGTGACATACTGCAATGCAACCGGCTTGCCAGTTCGTCACGACGCATCTAGGCTTTGAGCCAGCCCGAAACGGCGTTTAAAGCATCGTCGTTCTGTGGCCCTTTAACGTCCGGTAAGGCAGGACAAGACAACAGCAAGGAGCAGCTGAGTATGGGTATTATCGCGTGGATCATCTTTGGCCTGATTGCCGGCGCCATCGCCAAATTTCTGATGCCCGGCAAGGATCCCGGTGGCATTATCGTGACCATCATCATCGGTATTCTGGGCGCCGTGGTCGGCGGCTGGATCGGTACCGCGCTGGGCTTTGGCAGCGTCGATGGCTTCAATTTCGGCAGTTTTGTCGTGGCCGTTATCGGTGCTGTGGTGCTGCTGTTTCTTTATCGTGTGGTCAAGAAGTAACGTCTGCCCACCGGCGGCTGCCTCCGGGCAGCCGCTTTGAGTCCATCACCCGTCATGACCCTGCCCCGTTCGACCCCACCCTCGCAGGACCGCTCACCACCCGAGCGACACATCGCCTTTTTGCTGATCGAACACTTTTCGATGATGGCGTTTTTTTCTGCCGTCGAGCCGCTTCGAATCGCCAACCGTATTGCCGAACAAACACTTTATCGCTGGACGGTACTCAGCGTTGACGGTAAACCCGTCACTGCCTCCAACGAGATGCGTCTGATGGCCGACGCCGCTCTTGAAGACATCGAATCCCCCCATGCGCTGGCGATCTGTGCAGGCTTTACCCCACTGAAACGGTTGAGCCGCGCCCTGCACCGACGGCTGCACTATCTTGATCAGCAGGGCTGTCGGCTGGGCGGTATCGATACGGGCGCTTTCGTGCTCGCCATGGCGGGGCTTGTTGATCCCGAGGATCGGATCACCCTGCACTGGGAAAGCCTGCCGGACTTCAGAGAGCGATGGCCGCATCTGCAGACCAGTGAAGCCCTGTTCGAGCTGGGCCGAAAGCGCTTTTTCTGTGCCGGCGGCGCCGCAGCCATGGACATGAGCCTGGCCGCCATCGCCCGACATCATGGCCAGGACCTGACTCACGCCGTGGCCGAACAGCTGATTCATGATCGGGTGCGCAGCCGTGAGGACCAGCAGCGCCTGTCGATCGCAAGGCGCCTGAACCTTCACCAGCGCCCGCTGATCGAAACCCTTCACCTGATGGAGCAGCATCTCGAAAGCCCCATCCCGATCGAGACACTGGCACAACGGGCCAGCGTCTCGCGTCGGCAGCTGCAGCGCCTTTTTGCCGAAGCGCTCGGCAGTACGCCGGCGGCCTGGTATCTCTCCCTGCGTCTGGCCCGGGCGCGCACGCTGCTTGAAGAAAGCGAAATGAGCATCACGGCTATCGCACTGGCCTGCGGCTTCACCTCGGCTTCCGGTCTGAGCCATACCTTTCAGCGCCACTACGCCGTCGCACCCGGCCGGTATCGCCGCTCGAAGGCGCCCTAGGTCAGGACCGGCGACGAATCCCGATACGCCGCCCGGCCTGATCCGGCCAGTGACCCGACTCAACACCCGGCAGTCGTGCGACCCGGGCCGCAATCTCGCCCGGCAAGGCAGCAGCCCGCCCGCTACGGGTATCGATCCCCATCAGCATCTGCTCACTGGTGGCCAGCCGCTCGCCCTTGTCATCTGTCAGGGTAAAAAAGACATGCAGTCGTTTGGCATCACTTACCAGCAGCAGCACGTTGCAGTGCACTCGGGCGCCTTCCTCAACCTGCTGTAGGTAGCAAAGATGGGTTTCGAGGGTAAAGATCGTGTATTCGTGGGCATGGCGGCCATGCTCGTCCAGCCCGAGATGGGCCATCAGCGCCTCAACCCCGTGCGAAAAGACCAACGCGTAGGCGGCATCGTTCATGTGGCCATTGTAATCGACCCATGCCGGCAGCACGGGCCGTGTCAAAAGCGACAGCGCCATCAGATTCGCCCTCCCAGGCCTTCCTGCTCGGGCCAGTATCGCTCTACCACCTCGAGAAGCTCGCCAAGAAAGCGGTCGCGCCGGGCTTCGAGCTCGGCAACCGACCGGCCGCCGGCCTGGAACTCGCTGCCATCGGCCACCCGGTCGACCAGCTCTGGCGTCAGCTCGGGGGCTTCCAGCCGCGTCCAGGGCTGCTTCAGCGCCGGGCCGAACTGCTCGAGCATATGGCGCATGCCGCCCTCGCCGCCGGCCAGATGAAAGGTCAAAAAGGTGCCCATCAGCGACCAGCGCAGGCCGGCACCGTAGACGATGGCGGCATCGACCTCCTCGGTCGTGGCCACACCGTCGTTGACCAGGTGCAGCGCCTCACGCCATAGCGCTTCCATCAGCCGATCGGCAATGTGGCCTTCAATCTCGCGGCGAACGATCAGAGGCCGCATGCCCAGCCGCTCGTAGTGCGTACCGGCCGCTGCCAGCTGCGTCTGCCCTGTATGCTCGCCGCCCACCAGCTCGACCAGCGGCAGCAGATAGACCGGATTGAACGGATGCGCCACGATGACCCGCCCGGGGGCGTGGCAACACTGCGCCTGAAGCTCGCTGGGCTTGATGCCCGAAGTCGATGACCCGATCAACACCTGTTCCGGCACGCGGGCATCGATATCCGCCAGCAGGGACTGCTTGAGCGACAGCCGCTCGGGCGCGTTTTCCTGGACCAGATCCGCCCCTGCCAGCGCCTGGTCAAGATCGGTGGTGAAGTAAAGATTGTCGCGACAAGCCCCTTCTGCCAGCCCGCGGCGGCTCAGCGCCGGCCAGGCGGTGTCGATCTGGTTTTGAAGTGTCGTGACCGCCTCGGGATTCGGGTCCCACGCCTGCACCGTCATGCCGGCCGCCAGCGCCCGCGCAGCCCAGCCGCTGCCGATCACGCCGCAGCCGATCACCGCCATGGTGTCTTGCCTGGTCTGTGCCTGGCTCATGCCTCACCTCCCGGCGAGCGCAGCCCCAGATGCCGGCGCGTATCGCTCGGACTCATGACCCGCCCGCCGAGGGCTTCGATAATGCCGTCGGCCTTCTCTACCAGGCCGGCATTGTCGGCCTTGACGCCTCTGGAGAGATACAGATTGTCTTCAAGCCCGACGCGCACGTGACCGCCCAGCAACATGGCCTGCGCCACCATCGGCATCTGCATTCGGCCAATGCCAAAGGCCGCCCAGTGAGCGTTATGCGGCAGCAGATCGCGCATGGTCAGCATGGTCTGCGCCTGCGCCTCGGCGCCCCAGGGAATGCCCAGACACAGCTGAAACAGCGGCGCACCCTCGATCAGACCCTCGTCGATCAGCTGGCGGGCAAAACGGATGTGACCGGTATCAAAGCACTCAAGCTCGGGCTTGACGCCGGCCGAGCGAACCAGGGCTGCCTGTTCGCGCAGCCACCCGGCACTGTTGAGATAGACCATATCGCCAAAGTTGATGCTGCCGCAGTCCAGCGTGCAGATTTCGGGCAGCAGTGCGTCGATCGGCGCATGGCGTTCGGCAGGCGTTTGCAGGTCGCTGCCCGGCCCGGCGCGCAGTACGCCCTTGTCGAGCTCGGGGGAAAGGTCGCCGCCGCCACCGGCGGTCAGATTGAGGACGATATCGGTATCGGCGGCGCGTACGCGTTCCACGACTTCACGAAAATGGTCGCTGTCGTGACTCACACCGCCGGTGGCCGGGTCGCGCACATGGATATGCGCGATGCTGGCGCCGGCTCTTGCCGCCTCGATGGCCGCATCGGCGATCTCTTTGGGGGTCACGGGGACAGCGGGATTGCGTGAGGGCGTGTCGCCTGCCCCCGTCACGGCGCAGGTCAAAATGACATCCTGGTTCATGATGTGTCCTTCGGTGGATGGAGAGGATCTCCAGTATCCGGTGCTCGAAGAACAAAAATTTGACGTCAGGTGACGCCCTGATGACGCAGTGCGACATCAGGGCGTCAGGCCGGCACCATCACGGCCTCAGTGGGCGGGGTCGGAAGCGGTGTCAGAGGCGGTTTTGCCGGCGGCGCGGCTCTTGATCAGGCTGGCCACGGTCGTCACCACCAGAATGCCGATAATGACGGAAAGAGACAGGACCGTTGAAATGTGTGGCACCCATTCAAGCGGCTGACCATCGTTGATAAAGGGCAGCGTGTTTTCGACCATGGCGTGCATGACCAGCTTCACCCCGATAAATCCCAGAATCAGCGACAGCCCGAAGCCCAGATACACCAGCCGGTCCAGCAGGCCCCCCAGCAGGAAATAGAGCTGTAAAAGCCCCAGCAGCGCAAAGGCGTTGGCGGTGAAAACGATATAGGGCTCCTGCGTCAGGCCGTAAATGGCCGGAATGGAGTCCAGGGCAAACAAAAGATCGGTCACGCCCAGGGTCAGCACCACCAGAAACAGTGGGGTCAGCACCCGCTTGCCGTTTTCACGTGCCAGCAGACGCTGCTCGTGGAACTGGTCGGTCACCGGCAGGTGGCGCTGGGCAAACTTCACCAGGGCATTGGGCTCAAAGTCATCGGCATCCTTCTTTTTGTGCTGCGCACTCTCGATTGCCAGCTTGAAGGCGGTATAGAGGAGAAACGCGCCAAAAAGATAAAAGACCCAGCTGAAGCGGTTAATGGCCGCCGCGCCCACGGCAATGAAGATACCGCGCATGACCAGCGCCATGATGATGCCGATCAAAAGCGCCTTTTGCTGATAGATCCGGGGCACGGCAAATTTCGCCATGATGATGGCAAAGACAAACAGATTGTCGACCGACAGGCTCTTTTCGGTGATAAAACCGGCGAAATACTCCACCCCGTGATCATGGCCCCACACCATCCAGAGCCCGACGCCAAAGACGGCGGCCAGGCTGATGTAGAAGATCGACCAGAGTGCGGATTCGCGCAGGGTCGGCGCGTGCGGCTTGCGCACGTGCGAGAAGAAGTCAAAAACAAAGATGGCCGCGAAGCTCGCAACGGTAGCTCCCCAGACCCAGGCTGGAACGTTCATGCACAGTTCTCCGGCAAAGAAGATTTACCGGAGGTCTCTTCCGCCCGATACACGCCATTGACCTTCATGGCGAGACATCGGACCAGCGGCACCGGGCGACTGCCTGATGGCAACAGTTCACCGTGATGACGACACCGCTGTAGAAAAACGCGCGCCTGATCAAAGGCACCGCGCTCTGCAGGGAATACTCCCCTCCTTCAACAGCGGCAAGTGTCAGTCAGGTTTTACATCAGCGCAAGCTGATAATTAAGTCTTAAGGTTGTTTCAGGCCCGATACAGTTTGAATTCCAGCGCATCACCGGCTTTGATAAGAAGACGACAATAATAGAAGCCGGAGTCCTGTCATGTCCGCCGCCCCCCTGGTTGCCACCCTCTCCCGCGATGATTTTCACACGCGCGCCCGTGCCGAACTTGCCTTCGTCTATGGCGAGCACGCCCCCGACATCCTGCAGCGCCTGGAGTCGCTGATCGCCCAGCATCAAAAAGGGCGTGTCTGCGAGCCGCAGCCGCTGTGGAGCGAGCAGACCCAGATGATGATCACCTACGGCGACAGTATTGTTGACGAGAGCGACAGCGCCGCGCTGGACGTGCTGGAGCGCTTTTTGCACGATCACCTTGAAGAGACCTTCAGCGCCGTTCATATCCTGCCCTTTTTCACCTGGAGCAGTGATGACGGCTTTTCGGTCATTCATTACCGCAGGGTCAGTCCCACCGTGGGGGACTGGCCGCAGGTTCGCCATCTGGCCGGGCGCTTCAATCTGATGTTTGATCTGGTCATCAACCACGTCTCGCGGGAATCACTGTGGTTTATCGACTACCTCTCCGACACGCCGCCCGGACGTGATTACTTTATCGAGCGGCCCGAGGACACCGACGTCAAAAGCGTCACCCGCCCGCGCAACACCAAACTTTTGACGCCGGTCTCGACCCGGCGCGGCATGCGCCATGTCTGGGCCACCTTCTCCGAGGACCAGATCGATCTCGACTTTGCCAACCCCGACGTTCTCATCGAGATGGTCGGCGTACTGCTGTATTACCTGGACCAGGGCGCGCGCCTGATTCGACTCGATGCCATCGCCTATCTATGGAAGACGCTGGGAACAAGCTGCATCCATCTGCCCCAGACCCACGCCATTGTGCGGCTGTTGCGCGCCGTCATGGAGCGTGTCGCCCCCGGCGCACTGCTTCTGACCGAGACCAACGTGCCGCATCAGGAAAATCTGAGCTATTTCGGCAACGGCGATGAAGCCCACATCATTTATCAGTTCACCCTGCCGCCGCTGTTGCTGCACACCCTGACCAATGGAGATGCCCGGGCCCTGACCGAATGGGCCGCCACGCTGCCGCCGCTGCCCGGCGGCTGCACCTATCTCAACTTTACCGCCAGCCATGACGGCGTCGGCGTTCGCGCGCTCGAAGGCCTGTTGCCGCGCCACGACGTCGATGCCCTGCTGGAGCTGATGCAGCGCTTTGGCGGCTTTATCAGCATGAAGACCGACCCCGACGGGCAGGACTCGCCCTACGAGATCAACATCACCTACTTTGACGCCCTCAAGGGCACGCGACGCGGTGCCGACCCCTGGCAGATTGCCCGCTTTATCTGTTCCCAGACCATCATGCTGGGCCTACAGGGCATCCCGGCGGTCTATGTTCACAGCCTGCTGGCCACGCTCAACGACCACGAGGGTGTCACCCGCACCGGCCGGCTGCGCGCGATCAACCGCAAGCACTGGCAGCGCGAGGCGCTCGAGCCGCTGCTGGAGGCCTACAGCACGCCGACGCATATCGTGTTCGAGGCGCTGACGAAGCGCTTGAAGACCCGCCGCCAGGAGCCCTGCTTTCATCCCGAGGCATCCCAGAAGATTATCGATCTGGGTCCGCATTTTTTTGCCTTCCTGCGCGGGCCCCTTGCCGATGGCCGCCGCCTTCTCGCCGTGCACAACGTCACAGACCGGTCTCATCCCCTGAACCTGCCCGAGGCCTGGGCCGGGCACCGCTGGCACGACCTGCTCGGGCGCATCGACCCGAGCGACGACAAGCCGATACTCAAGCCCTATCGCAGCTGCTGGCTGATCAGCGAGGACTAGTTCGAAAGTGGGGACTGCAACCTCCGCTTCACGATGCTGCAACAACACGCTTTCAGGATGCAGGGTGCCCGGTACTGTCCGTGACAGTGCCGGGCCACGACAATCAACAACCGCCTGCAAGGACGCCCCATGTCATTTTTCTCCCGGACTCCCGCCCCCTGGAGCTTTCACCAGGAAGCCCAGCAGCTCGCGCACGGTCTCGGCGCTCTCACGGGCTGGACCCAACAGTGGCTCTCGCCGCTCGAATCACTGATCACACGCCTGGACGGCCTGCTCGAGCGCATCGGCGACAGCCTGTTCCCCGAAGCACCGGCCCGGCCCGAGCCGCCACAGGACGTGCCGGTTGACCCGGAGACACCGGCCACCCCCGTGATCACGGTGGACACCGAACGCTCGGAAGGTCTGACCCTCGATGACGCCGGGGCCAGCATCCGGGGCGTGATGGGCGACCCGACCGACCCGGCCTCGACACGCGGCATCGCGTTCGCCTTTACCGATGACGACACCCCGCGCGAGCAGCTCACGGTCACCATCGACAGCAGCGACCCGGGCGTGGCCCGCGCTGCGCTCGACGATCAGGATGTGCTGCGCATCGCCCCGGTCAATGCCGGCAACGCCACCATCACCGTGACGGTCAGCGATGGCGAGCGCGACAGCCAGTACACCATCGACTACGCCGCCGCCGACGGTCGCGATACCAACCAGCAGGCGCGCTTTCACACCGGTGCCTCGGACACCTCGGCTGCCATTGCCATCGGCGAGAGCTTCTTTCTGGCCGGCGACGACGAGGATCAGACCCTGCGCCTTTACGATCGGGACCAGTCCGGCGCGGCGCTGAAATCGTTTGATCTCAATGACGCCCTGGGCCTGGAAGACGGCGACGAGGTCGACATCGAGTCGGTGGCCGATGTCGGCAACGGGCACTACTACTGGCTGGGGTCGCTGGAAAACAGCGAGCGTTCGATGATTTTTGAAACCCGTGTGACCGGTGACAGCGTCGAGGATCTCGAGGTGACCGTTACCGGGCAGTTCAGCGGGCTCCATGAGGCCGTCATGCGCTGGTCGGCCAGCGAGGCCCCCGGACTTAACCTGGCCGACGGCTTTCAGGTCGAAGGCGCCCTCTATCGCGACGGCACACTCCATCTCGGCATGCGAGAGCCCATCGGCGATGATGGCCGGGCCAGCGTGGTCACCGTGACCAACGTGGACGCGCTGATGGCCGCCGGCAGCGCCGACGGTGCTGAATTCGGCGCGCCCCTGCGCCTTGATCTGGACGGCCGCACGATTCGCGACATCACCCCCATCGGTGACGGCACCCACCTGATCAGCGCTGGCCCCGCCGAGGAGGACGACGGCGACGACACCAACAACGACTTTCAGCTCTACCGCTGGGATGGTGCCCATAAGGCCGTTCCGGTCGAGGGGGTCGATCTCAACACCAATGTTGAGGCCACCGGCGGCACCGCCGAAACCCTGAGCAACATTCGCGTCAATGAAGACGGTTCGGTCAGCCTGGATGTCGCCTACGACAATGGCACCAGCGACTGGTCCGACGACGGCACCCGCTCCAAGGATCTCGACGATGACCTGCAGACCTTCACCTCCAGCACGCTGACGTTCGACGCCCTGCCGAGCCTGGCGCTGGAGCGAGGCGATATTGCCCTGACCGCGATCGACACAGAGGCCGATACTTTCAGCCTGGTTGCCCTCTCCCCCGTAACGCCCGGCGCTACCCTGACATTTGAAAGCGGTAGCGAGCCGATCACCTGGACGGTCCCCGAGGATGGCGTGCCCGCCGGTACGATCATCGACAGCGAGCAGTTCGACGCTCGCCTGCCGCTGTCCCTTGATGCCGGCCTGACGGTGCGCGATGGCGAAGGCACCCCCCTGTATCGTCTGGGTAGCGACGACGGCGCCGATCTCTCCCTGCCCGCAGGCGAGACCCAGTGGCACTACGCCGGCGATCGGGAAGGCAGCCTTGAGGACCTGCGCGAGGCGCTGGGCGACAGCGATGCCTGGCAGACCGGCGCGAGTCAGGAGGGCAACTTCACCGTCAACACCGGCCACATTCCGCTGCCACCGCCCGAACCACAGGATCTGGGCATCGCGGTCACCGAAATCTGGCCCGGTCAGAACGGCAGCAACCTCTCCGAGGACTGGTTCGAAATCGTCAATACCGGCAGCGACACGATCGATTTCACCACCACGCCCCTGTACTACGATGATGACAGCGCCGACCCCGATGATGCCGTCATGATTGAAGGTCTCACCACACTCGCCCCCGGCGCCACGGCCCTGGTGGTGGCCAACGGTGACGAGGCCGATGTTGCCGAGTTCCGCAACGCCTGGCAGAGCACCCTTGAGGACAGCACGGTCGAGATCGGCCATACCGGCAGCGCCGCAGGCCTGGGCCAGGGCGGCGATGAGGTCACGCTGTGGCTGGGCGAGCCCGGCCGCGAGACCCTGGCCGCCCGCGAAGCCTACCCGGATACGACCGGCTTTGACGGCGCCTCCTGGGATGTCATTCATCAGCGCTTCACCACGCGCGACAACGGCGGCGTGGTCAGCGACACCTTCGGTGGTGACGACGGTGACATGCCGGCTGTGGCCGCCCCCGGCCGCCAGCCGGGCAGCGACGGCGAAACGGACATGTCACAGGCGAGCCTTTTGATCAGCGAATACGTCGAAGGCAGTGGCTACAACAAGGCGATCGAGCTGACCAACCGCGGCGGCAGCGATCTCTCGCTGGCAGGCTTTACGCTGTCGCTCTACTCCAACGGCAACACCGAGGCCAACGCATCGCAGGATCTGGATCAGTATGGCAGTCTGGCCCCCGGTGGCACGCTGGTACTGGCCAACAGCCAGGCCGAGCAGGCGCTGCTCGATCGCAGCGATGCGACCAGTGGCGTGACCAGCTACAACGGCAACGACGCCCTCGTGTTGACCAACGGCGCGGGCGAAATTCAGGACATTGTCGGCACCGTCGGCGATGACGCGTACTTTGGCCGCGATATCACCCTGCGCCGTGACGAGGCCGTCACCGAGGGCAGCGACCGCTTCGACGCCGACCAGTGGCAGGAGTATCCCCAGGACACCTTCGACGGCCTGGGCGGTGACGGTGCCGGCGATGCGCCCGACAGTGATGCCCCGGGCGATGCCCCCGACAACGAAGCGCCGGGCAATGACCGCCCGGACAGCAACGGAGACCCTATGGACCTTCCCCCCGTGGAACTGATTTCCACCATTCAGGGCAGCGCCATGAGCAGCGAACGCGCCGGCGATGAGGTCAGCCTCGAGGCGATCGTGACGCTCGATGCCCGCGACGGCATGAACGGCTTTTTCCTGCAGGAGGAGGACGCCGACCGCGACGGTGACAAGACCACCTCCGAGGGGATCTTTGTCTACCTGCCCGACGACAGTAACGTGGCCGACTTCACCGTGGGGGACCGGGTCCGGCTGACCGGCACGGTCGAGGAGTATCAGGGCAAGACGCAGCTGAGTGATATCGCCGCGCTGGAAGTCACCGGCCGAGACCAGCCACTGCCCACGATTACCGAGCTGGACCTGCCGATCGACGACAAGTCGTCTCTGGCCGCGCGCGAAAGCATGCGGGTGAGCTTTCAGGGCGAGGACGGCGCGCCGCTGACGGTCACCGACACCTATGAGCTGGGGCGCTATGGCACGGTCACGCTGTCCGCCGACGGGCGTTTGCAGCAGTTCACCGAGGTCAATGCCCCGGACCAGGCCGGCAACCAGCAGTGGCTGGACCAGCTTGAAAGCCGCTCGATCCTGCTCGATGACGCCAGCAGCGCGCAAAACCCGGAGTCGATTCTGTTTGGCCGCGGCGGCGAGCCGCTTTCGGCGGACAACACCCTGCGCGGCGGCGATACGCTGGATCAGGCCACCGGCGTGCTCGATTTCGCCTACCAACAGTGGCGCATTCAAAGCGACCAGGGCCTGGACTTCCAGCCCGCCAATGCGCGCCCCGAGCAGCCCGATGCTCAGGCACTGGGAGATGCGCCGCTCAAGGTCGCCTCCTTTAACGTGCTGAACTACTTCGAAACGCTGGATCAGTCAGGCAATCAGATCACCACGCCCGAGGGCACCGAACACAGCCCGCGCGGTGCCAACAGCGACCAGGAGCTGGCGCGCCAGCAGGACAAGCTGGTCAACGCCATTGTGGACAGCGATGCCGATATTGTCGGTCTCAACGAGATCGCCAACGACGGTTTCGGCGCCGACAGCTCGATTGCCGGGCTGGTCGAGGCACTCAACGCCCGCAGCGATGACGGATGGGACTACATTACCCCGCGTGATGACAGCGGCAACGTGGTCTCCCCCGGCAGCGATGCCATCGCCGTGGGTCTGATCTATCAGGGCGACAGCGTGACCCCGGAAAACGATGCGGCGGTCAACACCAGCGGCGCCTTTGCCACCGGCAACCGGGCGCCCATGCTGCAGACCTTTCAGGACAATGACAGCGCTGAGAGCTTCTCGATCGCGGTCAACCACTTCAAGTCCAAGGGCAGCGTGATCAACGGCGAAGAGGCGATCGGCGACGGCCAGGGCAACAACAACCCGACCCGGGTCGAGGCCGCCGAACAGCTGGCCGCCTGGATCGAGACCGACCCGACCGACAGCGGCAACAGCGATGTCCTGATCATTGGCGATCTCAACAGCTACGCCATGGAAGACCCCATCACCACGCTGACCGGTGAAGGCTATACGCTGCTGGATAACGACTACTCCTACAGCTATGACGGCCAGTGGGGCTCGCTGGACCACGCCCTGGCCAGCGCCTCAATGAGCGATCAGGTCACCGGCGTCACCACCTGGCACATCAATGCCGATGAGCCGACGGTGCTCGACTACAACACCGAGTACAAAAGCGCCGAACAGGTCGAATCGCTCTACGATGACAGCCCCTTCCGCGCCTCGGATCACGACCCGATCCTCATCGGCATTGACCCCGGTGCCGATACCCAGCAGGCCGTCGGCTTCTGAAACGACTCAAAAGGAAGACGTAAAAAAGGGCGCCCTTCGGGGCGCCCTTTCTGATGCTGTCTTTCTTGTTGTCCTTTCTTGTTATCGGAGGGCTGACGTTGTTGTTGTTTTGATCGATGGTGTTCTGAGGAATGTTGTTTTAAGGGTGGGCGTTCTGATCGATGTGAATCGATGCCCCGAGCGGGGCACCGGCTCATCGGTCGATGATCAGGCGACCGCCAGCTCGCTGTTCTGCAGCTGAGTGTCCACGCCCATGACCTCGGCGGCAGGCAGATCGGAGAACTCAAGCCCCATGGCCGTGGCCAGGCCCTGACCCACTTCGGTGTTGTCCAGAAGCCCTGCAAAGATGTCCGAACCCGGGCCGGAGGCGTACAGCGGCACGTTTTCCGCCGTGTGGTTGCCGGAGCTGAAGCTGATACCGCCCTGGGCGTTGAGCGTCTGCGTCAGAGCCGCAAGACCGGCATCTGCATCATCAGCCGACAGGATCGTGTCCAGTTCCTCATCGGTCAGCTCAACGCTACCGCCGGTCATCTCGGCCACGGTGCTTTGCATGATCCCGGCTGCGCCGGCATCATCGCCGGCGGCGTTAATGCGCTCGCCGGCCTCGTCGTACATCTGCTCGTAGGTGGCGGTGAAGTTTTGATAGATCGAGGCGTTGTTGTCCTGCGTGGACTGTGCCGACATACCGCCGGTTTCGTGATCAGGCGCAATCACGATCAGGGTGTCCGGGTTCTCCTCGGAGAACTGCTGGGCCGTTTTCACGGCATCTTCGAAAGCCAGCGAATCGTTCATGGCCCAGCCGGCATCGTTGGCATGACCGGCCCAGTCGATCTGGCTGCCCTCGACCATCATGAAAAAGCCGTCTTCATTCTGCGACAGCGTATCCAGTGCGGTCTGGGTCATCTGAGCCAGCGTGGGCTGGTCATCACCGCTTTCGCCATAGCTGGTGTCCATGGCGTCATCGGCAAAAAGCCCCAGCAGGCGATCGCCTTCCACGCTTTCCAGATCAGTGGCATTGCCGGCGAAGGTATAGCCCTGCGACTCGGCCTGAGCCAGCAGGTCGCTTGCGGCCATGCCACCGTCCTCTTCAGAGGTGAAGTACTGCAGACCGCCACCCAGCATCACATCCAGCTGATCGTTGCCGATGAACTGCTCGGCAATGGTGGTGGCATCGTTGCGATCGGCCACGTTGGCGCCGAATACGGCAGGTGTGGCGTGCGTGACCGAGGAGGTCGAAACCACGCCGGTGGACTTGCCGGCCGCCTGGGCCAGATCCACGATCGATTCCAGATCCTGACCGTCCGGTGCGGTGGAGATCCGGCCATTGTCGGTTTTTTGACCCGTGGCAAAGGCCGTGCCCGCCGCCGCCGAATCGGTAATCAGCGAATTGGCGGATTCCGTCTTGATCGCACCGGTCAGCATGTTTTCGGCATCCCAGGCCGGCACTTCTTCACCGCCCTTGAAAGTACGAAAGGCCGTGGAGTAGTCCGTGCCAAAGCCGTCCGGCACCATCATGATGACGTTCTGCGCCAGACCATCATTGGCCGGCACTTCCGGCTCGGGCGACGGCATGCCCGGCATTTCCGGCGACTGGCCCGGCTGGTCATCCTGACCGGCCAGCACATCACGGAAGGCATCGCTCAGCTGGCCCAGCGCCTGGCTGTAGCCATCCAGAATCGATTTCGTGGCATCCAGAAAGGCCGGGACCAGCGCCGGCTCGGACGCCCAGGGCGTGTCGTTGCCGGACCACAGGCCTGAAAGCGGTGACAGGGACTGAAAGGGAGAGAACATGGCGGACGACGCACCATCCATGGTCATCGCGTTGCTGCCATACAGTGAACCGGTGTTGCCGTACATGCCGTTGCTGTAGCCGAACATCGTCATTCTCCTGAGTCGTTATGTGCCCGCCATCGGGCCATGCGCGATTTAATGAGAGTGACCTTCTCCATGACAGGGTCCGGATGACGTATTCAGAATGACGCAGTCCGGATAACAGGGTCTGGAGTTCAAGGCCCGGGCGCTGATCCACCCGCCCGGTCATGTTCGCCCGCCACTCATGACGGTTTGCCTGCATCCAGATGACCACGGCGTTTAAAGACGCAATGATTGGCAACAGTATGTAAGTATTTTTTACGACGACATCTCAACGCCGCCTAGCAACGAGGTGTCATCACGGGCCGGGGTGACAGGACGCAAGCCATACGCGCTTTTCACGGCCATTTTAAATCGCCCCTACACATCGCCGGCGTTGTCGGCTTCCACGGCGTCATACATGCGCTCGAGCATATCCGGAAAGGCGGACTGCACCCGGCTCCAGCTGGGGATAAAGGGCTTGTCGCGGGGGCTTTCGAGAAAGGCGACGCCGGCTTCCATGATGCTCTGGGCAAACAGCTCCACGGCCTGCTCCTCGCTGTGCCGATCGACCTTGAGGCCGTTCATCATCGCATCGTGGTAGTAGTTCTCGATGATATCGAGCGCGGTGCGGTAGTAGGTGGCCTTGAGTGTTCGAAAGTGGGCCTCGTTCATGGTCACACCCAGCGTTGCCAGCTTGCGATAGAGCGCCTTGGCGATGTCGGTGCTCATTCGGTAAAGCCCGGTGGAGGCGTCTTCCGGCGACAGCGGCTGATGCTTGTGATCGTAGTTGTCGGCGATATCGACCTGGCACAGCCGCTTGGTGGAGTAGTTGCGGTGGACTTCCGAGAGCACGCCAATCTCAAGGCCCCAGTCGCTGGGAATACGAATGTCGTTCAACACGTCGGCGCGCATGGCAAACTCCCCCGACAGCGGATAGCGATAGCTGTCGAGATAGTTCAGATAGTCCAGCGGGCCGTGGATCTTTTTCAGCGCGCGCAACAGCGGCGTCACCATCAGCCGCCCTACCCGGCCATTGAGCTTGCCGTCAGCGATGCGGGCGTAATAGCCCTTGCAGAACTCGTAGTTGAAATGCGGATTGGCGACCGGATAGAGCAGGCGTGCCAGCATCGAGCGATCGTAGGTGGTGATATCACAGTCGTGCAGCGCGATCGCCTCGGTCCGGCCTGATGAGATGGCATACCCCGAGCAGAACCAGACATTGCGCCCCTTGCCCGGCGCCTGTGGCGACAGGGATTCGGCGGCAAGCTCGGCATCGAGTGCCTTCAGGCGCGGGCCATCGTTCCAGAGAATGCGGTGACGCTGGGGCAGCCGGGAGAAGAATTCCCGGGCGTGGAGAAACTGGTCCCGGTCGGCCCGGTCCAGCCCGATGATGATCTCTTCGAGATACTCGACCTGCGAGAGCTGATCGATAATGCGGGTGAGCGCCGGGCCTTCCAGCTCGGAATAAAGCGAGGGCAGAATCAGGCCCATTGGACGGCGCTTTGAAAATCCCAGCAGATCACTTTCCAGCGCTTCCAGCGGGCGCCGCGTCAGGTTGTGAAAGTTGGTAATGATGCCGTTTTGATAAAAATCGCTCATCGTCTTTCCCCTGTCGCTGTCAGCCCAGCCAGTGATCAAGACCTTCCGACCAGCCCGCCGGGCCCTTTTGTGTTGTTGTATAAAGCTGGACCGTCTCGGCGATATTGATCGTCAGGTCATGCTCGCCGCGGATCAGCACCGCCCGGTCAACGCTTTCCAGCATCGTCACATCGTTGGGGCCATCCCCGAGCCCGATGGTCATTGGCCGCCGCCCCTTGAGCAGATGATAGCGGTCCACCAGCCAGGCTATTGCACGCCCCTTGCCGCTGTTGTCGCCCAGTACATGATAGAAGCGCCCGCCGCGGGTCAGGGACAGCCCGGCCCCGATCAGCAGCAGCCGAAAGCGTTCGAGCGCCTCGTCGGTGTCTTCCCAGATCAACGGCTCGGAGGCCTCTCGAAGATGGGCAAGCTCGGCGCCCTGGCTATCCAAGCCGGTATGCTCGGCCACCTCCTTGATGCTGAAATCGCCAAAGCCTCGAAACCCGAATCCCTCAGTGGCCCGAACGGCCTCCAGCACGTCACGGATTCGCCGATAGGGCACCCCCAGCACGATATCCGCCCAGCCCCGATCATCGGGCGTTTCGTCAAGACACCAGGAGGCCGGTAGATGAATGGAGGCACCGTTTTCGGTGATAAAGGGCGAGACCAGTTCCAGCGTCTGATGCAGCACCATGACCTCGGCCGCCGTCTTGCTGGTGTTGATGATCAGCGGCACGGCGTCCTTTTTGAGACGGGCAAGCCAGGCCAGAGCCGGAGTGTAATCATAGCTCGCATGATCCAGCAGAGATCCGTCCAGATCCGTAAACACCAGCAGCGGCGGTTGTGGCGTTGATGTCATGGTGTCAGCTCTATAAGAAAAGGCCGTTATCGGCGACAGAAAAATCAGAATAGTCTGTATGAACTTAAACACATCATATAAGGCGCGGGCAGTAAAGATGACCTGCTCGTGTCAACCAGGGTTGTCGTCAAAAATGAAACACCGGGATGGGCAACTCCCAATACGCAAAAGGCCCATCGCAGTGCGATGGGCCTTTTACTATCGATGATGTCAGTGCTGTTACACGAACATCATCGACGATCGAATTTTGTTGGCTGCTACGTGCTCAGGAGCACTGCTGCGGGTCGGGGAAGTGGATCTCGCCACCGCCGCTGCCGCCACCATGGCCACCGTGGTTGCCGTCGTGGTAGCCGGCATGACCGCCATTGCTGCTGTCGTGCCGATTGCTGTTCCACCAGGCAACGCCGCTGCCAAGGAACAAGATAATTAGAAGTGCAATGGTTGCCTGACTCATTTTCCCTGTCTCCACCGTCGATGCGGTAAATGTGAACGAGAGAAAGATGACGCAACATGAAGTAACAAGATGTGCAGATTTGCGGTCTAATCGTCAAAATAAGACAGCAGTATCAAGGGGCTTATCAGATTCTTTAACCGCTTTGTGCCGAAAGAAATTCGACCGACTCATACCTCCAGGCGGGCAAAATAATGATTAACAACCGGCCGTATTCACACCAAAGACTGCATTAATGCCAAAAAGAATGAATCCACTCATTGCCATAAAACCAGTCCCGAAGCTAACACCTTGATTCAAATGACGGTTACCCAACCGCACTGTCTTCCCATTATTCGGCTGTCCCGGGCGTGGTACTTCACTTTTCCGGCTTTGCAGGCACTGCACACGTGACGCCCAGGAAATCGCATTTTTTTCGCGGTTTTCACCAAAGCGTCATCGATCTGACCCGGCGACGTCATGTCGTGGCGCCATCCTGCGTGACAATATCCCACGCAGGAGAACACTCATGGCTTCCTTGTTGATGACGATGGCAGTAGCGATGGTGATGTGGTGCGGCGTCAGTCTGTGGCTTGCCAGCAGCTTCGTGCGCACCGCTCGCTCCCATGCAGGCCCCGTGGGCGATGAACACGCCCTGATCATTGCGGGCGCTGCCAAACCGCGCCCGAACGCCGACAGTGCCAACGACGATGAATACGACACGCAGACCCTGCGCAGCCTTTGAGCCTGAACGGGCAGCGGGCCGGCTTTCGGTACTCGCCTGGCGAGACCCTCATTTCCTGAAAAAAGCGCTCGATGGCGCATCGAAACGAATGCTTTTTAAATCCGCCTTGTGCGGATTTTTTCCTGTCTGAATCGGTACCTGCCCTGACCTTCCCTTCTTATTGCGACCCGCCTTTCCTTTTTGAATTAAACAAAAGGGCCAGGCGTTTTTTATAAGTCCATAAACGCCTTGTTAAGCAGGTCTGCGTTAAAGTGTCGCACTTCATTTCGCGCACTCCCCTGCCCATCGCCTTTTTTCAGGTCGTGATGGGTGGCTCGCCGCCGATGGCGAGCCCTACTTTGCAAGTCGAGAAAAACACTTCATGAAAAAACAACTGACAGTGGCGCTGTGTCTGAACCTCTGCATGGCTTCAGGCTACGCGATGGCTGCCGATGACAGCGAGACCATCGATGTCGCCCTGATCGGCGGCGGCATCATGAGCGCCACCCTGGGCACCTACCTGGAAGCGCTTCAGCCCGACTGGAAGGTCAGCATGTATGAGCGTCTGGACCAGGTGGCCGAGGAAAGCTCCAACGGCTGGAACAATGCCGGCACCGGTCACTCCGCCTTTGCAGAAATGAACTATACCCCTCAGCGTGACGACGGCAGTGTAGACGTCTCCCGCCCACCCAAAATTACCGAAGCCTTTGAGATCACCCGACAGTTTCTGTCGTATCAGGTGCTCAACGGCGTCATGCATGACCCGGGCTCGTTTCTCAACAACACACCGCACATGAGCTTTGTCTGGGGCGATGATCACATCGACTTTCTGCGCAAACGCTATGACGCCATGCAGCAAAGCAGCCTCTACAAGGCCATGGAGTACTCGGAAGACCCCGAGGTCATCCGTGAATGGGCACCGCTGATGATGGAAGGCCGCGATCCTTCCCAGAAGGTTGCCGCGACGCGCATGGAAGCCGGTACCGACGCCGAATGGGGCGAAGTTACCCGTCAGCTCATCAGCGCCCTGTCAGAACAGCACGACAACTTCAGCCTGAGCACCGGCAGCGAAGTGCGCGATCTCAAGCGCAACGATGATGGCAGCTGGAAAGTCACCTGGGCGGATCTCGATCATGGCGGCGAAGAGCACAGCATCAACGCCCGTTACGTCTTCATCGGCGCCGGCGGTGCCGCCCTGCCCCTGCTGCAAAAATCCGGCATCCCCGAAGGGAAAATCTACGCCGGCTTCCCGGTCGGTGGTCAGTTCCTCGTGACCAGCAACCCCGAGATTGCCCATCGCCATCATGCCAAGGCCTATGGCCTGGCCGCGAGCGGGTCCCCCCCGATGTCCGTACCGCACCTGGACAGCCGCAAGCTGGATGGGAAGCAGCGTATCCTGTTCGGTCCGTTTGCCAATTTCTCGACGAAGTTTCTAAAAGACGGCTCGTGGACGGATCTTTTTGGCTCCATGACCACCAGCAACACCCTGCCGATGATGAAGGTCGGTCTGGATAACTTCAGCCTGGTCAAGTACCTGGTGGGTCAGGTGATGCTGTCCGAAGATGATCGCTTCGAAGCGCTCAAGGCGTACTACCCCGAGGCCCAACGCGAAGACTGGACGCTGATCAACGCCGGCCAGCGCGTACAGATCATCAAAAAGGACCCGGAAAAAGGCGCCGTTTTGCAGTTCGGCACCGAAGTCGTGACATCACAGGACGGCACCATGTCGGCCCTGCTGGGGGCATCTCCGGGGGCGTCCACCGCGCCGACCATCATGCTGGGCCTGATGGAGAAGGTCTTCCCCGAGCAGCTGGCCTCCGATCAGTGGCAGGGCAAACTCAAGCGCATGATCCCCTCCTACGGCCTGACGCTTGATGGCAACGAGCAGCTCACCAACGAGATCCGTTCCTATACCAGCAGCGTACTGGAACTGGGCGACACCCAGCCTACTGCCGAAAATGCCGAGCGTATCGAGGCCCTCAAGGCCCGCGCCCGCGGTCAGGAAAGCGATAGTGAGCAGCCCGGTAATGGCGGCGAAGAAACAGACGCCGTCGAGACGAGTGACAACGTCTGAGTGGTTCTGACGCTGGTCATTAAAAACGCCACCCCGCGGGGTGGCGTTTTTCGTTCAATACAAGGCAGCGGATATTGACTCAACGCCTCATGTCACGCCCTGTCGGCAATATCACTGGATGACGACTGTATGCTCGCTCCAAGCTCAGGCCATGTTTCGTGGAAGGCAATGCCTTCAGCATCATCAACCCCGTTTCGATCGACATATCGCTCCTTGGTGCCTTCTTTGCCACGATAAACGGACCAGTGATTTTCCCCGTGATTGATGAGATAAACCCCCATATATTCTTCCAGGGAAACCAGCTCTTTTCCATGCTCACGCGCCACGGCAGGATATTTCTTGTGCTCGCGCAGATGTGAGAAGTAAGCCTGTGTGTCGTCCTTGTTAACGGGTAGATCACCAGTCTCGATGTAAAAGACGGCGCATGAACCGCACTGCTCCCAGAAGCGTTTGGCATGCTCATTACAGCGTCCGATCCTTTGGCTGCTGCAGTCATACATATAGCCACGCTCGATCAGATAGCCCGTCCGGCTGTTGCCGGCCCTGACCGTTTTAACAAGATCCGGATGCAATAGATCATCTGCATCAAGTGACATGAAATAAAAGGCAGGCATCTGCTGTTCATGCAAATGCGTCCCGAGAACCCGTTTTTTGCGGTATTTGTCGTTGCTCGGACGCCCCTGCTCGTCAAACGACACCGGAAAATCGACGGTAATAAAGCGGACATCAAGTCCCTGCGTATCGATCTCGGGTATATCGTGCACCGCGATATAGACCTGAAAATCCTTATCGCTTTGTCGGGCCAGATTATGCAGGGTTCTTTCCAGATTCCGGCATACCAGTGGCCAGTCGTTGGTCGTACTTCTGGCCCGAAGCGAGATGCCAAATACAAAGGGAACCGCCCCTGGCGATGAGTTCTCCGGCGTCATCTGCGTTGGCACGGACGGATTATCCGTCTCCTCAAGCAGCATGTCGCGCTGATCACCTGCATGTAGATCGGTCAGTTCATTGACCCGCTCGAGAAAGCCCATGATGGCATCCTGGCGATGCTGGTTACGACTGATGGCGCCGGCGTCGTCGGAGGTCTCCATGTGGCTCATGCCGGAAAACAGCCGGGCTACCCAGCCTGCCACGCCCCACTGAAAGGCCTCCTCGGACAGGCCTCGACGCGGCTGGTCGCCCAGCTCGTCGTTCCAGTCATCCCACTTGCCCGGCACACCCAGGTGCCAGAGCATCTCGATCTTGGGGCGACGCCCGTAGCAGAAGGCCTCGTTGAAATCGCTTGTCGTGTCATGGCGAAAAATCAGCTGAGGCTCTTCTACCGGCCGGGGCTCGAACCCGCTTTCCAGCAAATGCGTGTTATCCATGATACGGGCCATGGGGACCACAAAATGTGTCAGCCAGGGCCGCTGTGTAACCGCTTGTGTGATGGCCTGCCAGGCCTGCGGTGTAATAAAGCAGTTGCCATCCCAGGGCAGCACCCACTTGCCCGCCTGTCGACCCTTTTGCAGCGCAACGTTACGGGCGCCGTTGTTGTTCATGACGTAGTTGTTTTTCAGGCGATAGGTGGCCGTTTGAATTCTTTTTTTCTGATTGGCAGGTAGACGATCAAAGTCGTCGCTGATCAAGAAGTTCGGATTCGGCAGGCTCTGGTAGTCCAGCGGAACCTCGCCATAGGCCTTTGCATCAAAGGGAACATGCAGCCATGTCTGATTGTGCTCTTCGAGCAGATCGATGATGGCTCGCTCTTCGCTGGAATCCACGATGCGATTGACGACCCAGCGCTTGTCACAGTTGGGAAGCGGCTGTTCATTTTCGAGAATGAATCGAAGATTGTCGCGCGTTTGCCCCTTGCGATGACGAGGGTAGAGATCATTGCCAATGATTCGATACAGCACAAACGTATCGGCCACCTGATCCAGCCCCATTTCCCGGTATTGGCGCTGCAGGGCGTCACCGTTGCGGGGCGTGACGGCGTGAAGCGCCGTCAGCGGATCGAACGCCTTGACTGGTGCCTTCACGGGTGTCTGCGCCGCGGCTTTCCCGGACGCAGCCGGGGTCTCGATTGTCACCGAGTCCTGGAATGGCTCAGTCGCATCGGACGCTTTTGATACTGGATCGGCCTCTTTTGAGCCGGCGATACGACCAATGGTGTGGCGCAGTCGACGAAACGGGGTCATCAGTCGCCAGGAATGGCTGCTCAGCAATCGAGCGTTTTTTTGCTGCTCTTTTTCCAGACGGCGACCGAGTTCGGCAACCTGGCGACCCAGAACGTCGATTTTGTGATCGCGGCGATCGATTTCTGCCTGCTGCGAAGTTTCCCTGCCGCTCCCTGCTCCCCCGGTCTGCCTTGTGCTGGAGGGTTCTGAGCGCTCGCCAGTGCGGGCCTTTTTCGAAGGTTCAGCAGCTGTCGGCAGCGTACGCAATCGTTTTTTTAAACTCTCGATGTTGTCGTTTAAAAGCGTCCACTGCTTTTGATGCTTTTTCTCAAAGTCCGCCATGCGATCGGCAAGACGAACGCTTTCCTGTCTTTGCTCGAAGGCTGCCATCCGATCGGCAAGCCGGGCGCTTTCCTGCTGCTGCTGCTCGAAAGCCGACATTCGATCGGCGAGCCGGGCATTTTCCTGTTTCTGCTCGAAAGATGTCAGGCGATCGTCAAGCCGGGCATTTTCCTGTTTCTGCTCAAAAGCTGCCATACGCTCGGCAAGCCGGGCGCTCTCCTGCTGCTGTGCTTTTATCTGCTCACGCACCCCGTTGATCGTTTCAACAAGGTCACTTCCCTTTTGATCCGATCGCGCCTTGTCGGCTTCAAGATCCTTTGAGTGCTTGCGCAGTGATTTGATGGTTTTCTCGGCGTTCATGAGCTTATCTTCAAGCATCTGAATATGTTCAAGATGCACGTGGTTATGGCGTGCCGTTTGCGTCAGCATCAGCTGGCGTTTCTCTGCCAGTTGATTGACCAGCCCCAGATGCAGGGTCAGATCGGAGATATTTGCAGCGGCGGTTTTTGTCGACCACCAATGAGCATCGTCGATGCCTTCTTCGGCCCCCGTAGCCGCTCCCTGCAAGCGCTTCGCCTGCTGCCGGGCCTGCCGGCTTTCGACCTGGTGGCCAAGCCAGTCATGCGCCACCTGAAATCCTCGCCCGTCGGCCTCCTGCTGGTCCCAGAGCGGCACCCCTGCCTGGTCGCCATAACGCGACAGCTGCGCCATGGCGACCAGCGTAAAGCTCACGTAATCCTGCGGATGGGCACGCTGCATCTCCATGGCCAGCGTCCCGTCAGGCTCGATCTGATCCAGAGCGCGCACCTGGACACTGTTGAGCGCGATATATTCAACCAGCGTCGAATCCCCCGTAAACGAGGCGTAGGCCATGCGCTGAAGGTCATACCAGAACCCGATGTTGTTGCCTGCCCTGGCGGCTTCCTGTCCTGTCTCGCTGTTTTGCAGCCAGTCCAGAAGCGATCGAAACCACTGACGCAGACCGTCGGACTGCTCGGCCGTCAGGGCGTTCATGCTTTCCAGCAGCAACGCGGCTTCAGTGACGTAAATCAGGTGGCGCGCCTCGATAACGGCCGCAGCGCGAGTCTGGTGACGCCCGGGGATGTGCTGGGCGTATTCGAAATGGGGCGTCTGACGCGTGGCCTCATCGAGAAACCAGGCCTCGATCCGGCGCGCGGCGCAGTCGGCGTAGCGCCTGTCACCGGTCAGCCAGGCCGCCAGCGACAGCACCTGAAGGCTCTCCACCATGCTGACCAGCCGTGACGCGTCATAACGCTCGCTATAGCAGTCCGGATTGACCTCCCCGTCGCGTCGTACGTACGGCAGGCCATCATCGCTTTTCTCATCCGGCCACCAGTATTTCGCAAGGCTTGAGTAGTCGTTGGGTGAACGGCGCGCCTCGACGTGGGTCTTTTGAACCACACTGTCCTGGGTTGCTGTCAAAAGCGGCTCGGCTTGAGCGCTCAGTGCCTCGACCAGGGTCGCCCCCTCGGGGCGGTCGGAGCGACACAGCGCCGCCAGCTCGACCAGGTGGTCGCCGTCGAGCACGACGGTGTCAGGGCGGGGGATGCCCTCAACGTCAATATCCGGGTAGCGATACTTCAGACCCGAAGACAACCCGGAACAGACCTCCAGAAACATGGCTTTCTCTATGGAAAGCATCGGCGCTACTCCTGTGCCGCTAATCGCCCCCGGCTCATGCCGAAGGTTCACGAATCGACTTGCCGTCATGACACATGAACTCGATTCACGAAAATTTAATAAAGAAACACAACCTACAACGACAGCAGGAAACAATCCCGGACTTAACAGGTTTTGAACTGTATCCGATTATTGCCTTTCGAATATCAGACAACCCTATTCGCACTTATGGTTACAGTGTTTTCAATAATGTAATTTTTATGTGTTCAAGTTAGACATTCGGTGATACTTGACACGCAACGCCATAAAAATGATGTCACCCATAGCGCGCAAAAAACCAGTACCTGCAAAATATTTTGACCCAGGGAATTAAACCCCCGACCCGATTCGTCAACAACCGCATCAGATCATTACGGTACCCGAAAGGCTTATCAACGTTCGAGTCTGCACTATAATTTCCGATATTTGGCCTACGCATTATAACCGGCTACTGATTACGAGTGAGAACAGCCGCTGTAGCGGCCCTCGAAACGCAAAACAGGCGTCCGCTCCTTTAGCAGCCCCTGCCGGCGCCCACACCATCGCCGCAAATGACCGGATAGAAACTGCCGACGTCATGGCTCGGTTCCATGCAAAAACGATCAACGGCGAATGTTTCATTGATGACACCGCGCTTTCAATAACGCTGCAGGGGCTCGATAATCCTGCCTTTCGAAAAGGCTGACCAGCCATATCATTTCGTATTTACTCACCAGAAACAATCGCGATAAAGCAGAGATAATTTCCGATAGCGTCCAAATACTTTTCAAGCAATACCAAAAAACGACACCGCACAGGGTGTCGTTTTTATCTTCACAAAAAAGCACTGATCTTATCGATTTTTTATACCCTATCCGCCGTATCGGCAGACGCCAATGCTACGCTTTATGTCAGCTCGGGCCACGTTTCATGAAAGGCAATCGCTTCAGCATCATCAATACGATTTCTTTTGATATACTGTTCTTTGCTGCCTTCCCTGCCACGATAAACAGACCAGTCATTTTCCCCGTGATTGACGAGATAAACCCCCATGTACTCCTCTAGAGGCATCAGCTCTCGCCCATGCTCACGAGCCACGGCAGAGTATTTGCTGTGCTCGGCCAGACGTGAAAAGTAGGCCTGTTTGTCACCGTTGCTCGTGGGCAGATCATCGGGTTCGAAGTAAAAGATGGCGCAGGAACCGCAATGCTCCCAGAAGCGTTTGGTACGCTCATCGCAGCGCCCGATATTCCGGCTGCCACAGTCATACATGAAACCACGCTCGATGAGATAACCGGCTTGACTGTTGCCATCCCGAGCCGTTTTGACAAGGTCCGGATGCAGCAGGTCATCTGCATCAAGGGCCATAAAATAAAAGGCAGGCATCTGCTGTGCCTGTAAAAAGGCACCCAGAACCCGCTTTTTGCGGTTCTTGTCGTTGACCGGGCGGCCCTCTTCATTAAACGACACCGGAAAATCAACGGTAATGAAGTGAACATCAAGGCCCTGGGTGTCGATCTCGGGAATATCGTGGACGACGATATAAACCTGAAAGTTCGTATCGCTTTGTCGGGCAAGGTTTTGCAGGGTTCTTTCCAGATTCTGACACATCAGCGGCCAATCGTGCGTTGTGCTCTTGGCGCGAAGCGAAATACCAAACACAAAGGGGATCGGCGCTGTCAACGGAACACTTGCCTCTTCGCGGGCCGTGTCGTCGGAATCAGGCTCTGTCTGCCTTGCGGTTTCAGGTTCCCGGGCTGGTTCGGAACACTTGTCATCGCAGGTCTTTTCGGGTTCGGCAATGGACAGGGGCTGCCCCGCTGTCTCGACGTCGTGATCGGAGGGCATCTGCCGTGTTTGCTGTTCAAGCGTCGCCATTCGATCGGCAAGCCAGGCGTTTTCCTGCTGTCGCCTGCCCAGCTGCGCCTGCAGCTCCGAGAGCACCTCGGAAAGCTCGTCTTCCTGCGCAAGAGAAGGCATTTGTCCTGCGTGTTGAGCCGTGGCGTCCTTTCGCAGTGATTCGATGGTTTTCTCGGCGTCTCTGAGCTTATTCTCAAGTGTCTGGATGTGTTCAAGATGGACGCGATTATGGCGCGCCTTTTGCGTCAGCATTTGCTGGCGCCTCTCTGCCAGTCGATTGACCAGCCCCAGCCGCAGGATCAGATCAGAGACCGTCGAGGCGGTGGTTGCCAAGTCCTGGGAGCGGCCGCCGGCCGTCATGGTCAGCGCCTTTAGCGCCTTCGCCTGCTGTCGGGCCTGTCGGCTTTCGACCTGGTGGCCAAGCCAGTCATGCGCCACCTGAAATCCTCGCCCGTCGGCCTCCTGCTGGTCCCAGAGCGGCACCCCTGCCTGGTCGCCATAACGCGACAGCTGCGCCATGGCGACCAGGGTGAAGCTCACATAGTCCTGCGGATGGGCACGCTGCATCTCCATGGCCAGCGTCCCGTCAGGCTCGATCTGATCCAGAGCGCGCACCCGGACACTGTTGAGCGCGATATATTCAACCAGCGTCGAATCCCCCGTAAACGAGGCGTAGGCCATGCGCTGAAGGTCATACCAGAACCCGATGTTGTTGCCGGCCCTGGCGGCTTCCTGTCCTGTCTCGCTGTTTTGCAGCCAGTCCAGAAGCGATCGAAACCACTGACGCAGACCGTCGGACTGCTCGGCCGTCAGGGCGTTCATGCTTTCCAGCAGCAGCGCGGCTTCAGTGACATAAATCAGGTGGCGCGCCTCGATAACGGCCGCAGCGCGAGTCTGGTGACGCCCGGGGATGTGCTGAGCGTATTCAAAATGGGGCGTCTGACGCGTGGCCTCATCCAGAAACCAGGCCTCGATCCGGCGAACGGCGCATTCAGCGTAGCGTTGATCGCCGGTCAGCCAGGCCGCCAGCGACAGCACCTGAAGGCTCTCCACCATGCTGACCAGCCGTGACGCGTCATAACGCTCGCTATAGCAGTCCGGATTGACCTCCCCGTCGCGTCGTACGTACGGCAGGCCATCATCGCTTTTCTCATCCGGCCACCAGTATTTCGCAAGGCTTGAGTAGTCGTTGGGTGAACGGCGCGCCTCGACGTGGGTCTTTTGAACCACACTGTCCTGGATTGCTGTCAAAAGCGGCTCGGCTTGAGCGCTCAGTGCCTCGATCAGAGTCGCCCCCTCGGGGTGGTCGGAGCGACACAGCGCCGCCAGCTCGACCAGGTGGTCGCCGTCGAGCACGACGGTGTCAGGGCGGGGGATGCCCTCAACGTCAATATCCGGGTAGCGATACTTCAGACCCGAAGACAACCCGGAACAGACCTCCAGAAACATGGCCTTCTCTATGGAAAGCATCGGCGCTACTCCTGTGCCGCTAATCGCCCCCGGCTCATGCCGGGAGCTTTTGAATCAATCCCGTTGCCAGAGCACCCGGGTGATTCGTGAACCAGTCAGAAAGGAACACAATCTACAGCGACAGCAGGAAACAATCCCGAGCTCAACAGGGGGCAATCTGTATCCGATTATTGCATTTCGAATACCGCAGTACCCTGTTGACGCTACATGTTACAAAGACCCGAAAATGTAAATTTTTAGATGACAGGTTTGACCGTTGGCCGTATTAAAGACACAGGACGTGTTGAAAAAAAAGCCCAAACCATGAACTATATTAGTAATATTTTTTTAATCATTGATCTACAACCACACTTGGACAGTCTCGGCAGGCAATCGAATACAAAAGCCGCAAGCGGCTCGGGCTGAAGACATCGAGATTGTTCGCCTTTTATTCTCTTTTCGCGTTCGGGAAAAGGCTGCGGCTCTACAACATGCTCTCGGCATCGCAATCAGTGATCATTGATGCGACTGTAGCGATCCTCGAAACGCACGATATCGTCTTCCTCCAGATAGCGACCGGTCTGCACCTCGATAAGCTTCAGGGGAATGTGGCCCGGGTTTTCCAGTCGATGAACGGTACCCAGCGGCAGATAGATCGATTCATCCTCGGTAACCAGCAGCGTACGCAGCGTTTGCATCGACTCGTCATCGCGATCGCCTCGCGTCACCTTTGCCGTGCCCTGTACCACCACCCAGTGCTCGGCGCGGTGGTGATGCATCTGCAGCGACAGGGCCGCGCCCGGATTGACCATGATCTCCTTGACCTGAAAGCCGGGCGCCTGAACCATAGCGCGATACCAGCCCCACGGCCGATAGACCCGGCGGTGGGTACGGCTTTCCGTACGGCCCTCGCGGTCAAGGCGCGCCACGATGTGTTTCAGCTCCTGCATACGACTTCGGTCGGCCAACAGGATGGCATCCTCGGTTTCGATGGCTACCACATTCGACAGGCCCAGCGTTGCTACCAGCCGCGACTGGCTCATGACCAGGCTGTCGTGCGTGTCGTATAACAGCACATCCCCCTGTGTTACGTTGCCATTGCCATCACATTCGTGGTGGCGCGCCTCATATACCGCATCCCAGGCGCCGATATCGCTCCAGCCGCCGGCAAGCACCAGCATGGCCGCACGCCGGGTATGCTCCATGACGGCGTAATCGATGGAAATCGAGGGGGTCTCGGCGAAAGCCGCTTCTTCGAGGCGAATAAAGTCGAGGTCGCGATGGCGATGCTCAAAGGCAGCGGTGACGGTGTCAAGCACCTGCGGCGCATGCGCTGCCAGCGCCTCGACAAGCACCCGCGCCCCGGCCACGAACATGCCGCTGTTCCAGAAATGGCCGCCCTGTTCAAGCAGGGCCCGGGCGGTTTCAGCGTCGGGTTTTTCAACGAAGCGCTCAACGGTAAACCCGTATTCGAGCGCCGACCCGGCGCGAATATAGCCATAGCCGGTATGAGGGGTGTGGGGCTCGATGCCAAACGTGACCAGATAGCCCTGGCGTGCCAGCTCGCGCGCCTGGTGCACCGCGGTGGCAAAGGCGCCCTGATCCTTGATGACATGATCGGCCGGCATGATCACAAGCTGCGCCTTTTCATCATGTTCAAGCGCCTGCAAAGCCGCCAGCGCAATGGCCGGCGCCGTATTGCGGCCCTCGGGTTCCAGCATGATATCGGCACGCTCGATACCGACCTGGCGAAGCTGCTCGGCGATCAAAAAGCGATGGGCCTGATTGCAGATCACGATGGGGGTGCCCGCGGTGCCAAGCCCGTCCAGCCGTGACAGGGTCTGCTGCAGCAGGGAGCGCTCGTCGTCGACCAGGGCCAGAAACTGTTTGGGATAGGCCTGTCGGGACGCCGGCCAGAGCCGGGTGCCCACACCACCGGAGAGGATGACCGGATAGAGCGTATCCGCAGTGTCGGCGTACTCATCTCCATCAGACGTCATGGCCCGGCTCCCTGTGCAAAAAACGATGAACGGCGAAGGTTGAGCTCATAAAATAGCGCCTTTTATCGGCGCCGAGGAGCCTCGATAAAAGACGCTTTCCGAAAACGGCCGTTGACGCCGAAATTCGTTCAATCGTTTTCGGGCAGCACCTTGCGCAGGGCACTGGCATAGGCATTACGCGCCGTACGTACGATCGCCAGCTGCTGCTCCAGACGGGCGATCTCCTGATCGGTCGCGCGCAGGTTCTGAATCTGAGAGCGGGCATCGTCTGTCAGAGATGTCGTGTCGTAATCCTTGCCGTCGATCTTGATGGAATTGGCTTCAGACATGGTAATATTTTCTCCAACTTTTTAATGAAGCGCTTATTCTCACCGCCTCAGGAGACAACTTCAACCTCGACGCCTTCAGGTCAGCATTTTAACCACCTGCCCTCACACATTTTCAGGACCCGACGTCATGCTCCGGATTCACGCCACCGGCGATCATTCCAACTATCACTGCGGCTCGAAAGCCGCCTGGAACGTCATCAGTGCCGAGGCGGCGCGCCACGGGCGGCTGGTGACAGCAAAGGACGAGTTTGATCTGCTCGTCGTCAACGGCGAAGGCTCGATGCACCACAACAGCCGCGGCTTTCGCAAAAAGATGGATCAGATCGAGCGCGCCCTTGAGCAAAACCGCCGCGTGATGCTGGTCAACACCGTCTGGCAGGACAACCCGCAGCGCGACGCCGATGTGTTGAAACGCTGCGAGCGGGTCGTGGTGCGCGAGGTGCACTCTCAGCAGGCGCTGGCCGCCCAGGGCGTGAGCGCCGAAATCGCCTTCGATCAATCCTTTTATGATGACATCGACCCCGATGCGCCGTTTATCGATTTCAGCGACCGGATCGTTTTGACCGATTTCTGGGCACAGGAGTTCGATGCCTTTGCCTGGATCAACAGCAAGTGGGCGCAGAAGTTTGTCACCGTGGACATGCAGGCAATGTCATGGTCGTCGCTGGTGCGCTCGCTGCGCACCGCGAAGCTGCTGGTGACCGGGCGCCACCACGCCGTCTACGCCGCCTGCCGCGCGCGCTGCCCGTTTGTGGCGTTGACCGGCAACACCCACAAGATCGAAGGCCTGATGGACACTGCCGGCATTCAGGTGCCGGTCTTTCAGGACTTTTCAGCGCTCAAACAGGCCATCGACGACGGCGTGGATGCTTCCTCTACCTGTGAATCCCTGTTTGACTGGATGGAACAGCAGCCGGCCTGGCAGCTGGCCCCGCCCGCCTCCCCGGCATCCGCCGACACCGCCCCTCGTAGCGCCGCCTCAACGAGTCAGGACAGCACCGTTAAAAAGCCTCCAAAGCTTGATAGCCCTGAAGCGCTGGTGCTTGTGCAGCACCTGCGCCAGAGCAGGGATATTCTAGACCCGCTCAGGGCAACGCTTGCGCCCCTTTTGAGTGGCCGGCGCTGTCTGGTGCTCGGCTCCGCCCCCGGCGCCCGGCTGCCCGAACCGCACCTTTTTGAGCGCTGCGTGTGCGTCAACGGCTCGCCCCGCGTGGCGGCCGGGCACGGGCTCACGCCCGATTTGACCATCATGGCGGGCTACACGACCCTGGTGGAGCGCGACGTTTCACGACAGAGCCTGGAGCAGCTGAGCGGGCTGCACGCCGGCAGGCTCTTGTTCGTCAGCGCCGGCAACGACCGTGACAGCGCCCGCCGGGTGCTGAGCGACAGCGGCCTTGGCTTCGATGAGTGGCTCGACATTGACCCGCTGGGTCGCGCCGCCATTGCCGGTGAGGCCACCGGCGAGGGAGAACCCGGGCTGGGCCACTGGCAGGAGCGCGTCTCCAACGGGGTGTTTGCCCTGCTGGTCGCCCTGTGGGCCGGCGCCGAACATGTCACTATCGCTGGCATTACCCTGACCGGCGGGCATGACTACATCGAGGGCGACACGCCGCGCCATCACGTCGCCGGCGACCAGCGCTGTCTCGAAACGCTGGCCCGGCTGCACGGCGCGCGCGTTGCCACCACCGATGAAGCGCTTGCCGAGGCCACGGGTCTGGCGCTGCTGCCCGAGCCGGCGGTCGCGACCGACACCGGCACGCCGCCAAAGCGCTTCTCACTGCGCCGGCTTTTCGGCTCGGACAAGACCTGAGCCGAACGATGCTCACCGGTTGTACCCTGCCCACGCCCCGCCACCGCGGGGCGTTTTAGTTGCGAGCGGACAGAGATTCCCCAACCTGATACAGCGCTCGGGCCGGCGCGCGTCACGCCGCTGCCAGGCGCCAAACCAAACGGGAAAGGCAGACGTCAAAGGCCGCGCGTGGAGGGATCAAACGAGGAAAGCATCAAAAAAGCGCCACGGCCCGAGCCGGGCGCTGCAGAGGAGATCGCCGGGCCAGAACCCGAGGGCGTTAGAGGCGTATGAAGCAAAATCTGTTGACCATGTGACGACGCCGTATGCCGGCATCGTTCAGCGGTGCCTCCAGGGTAGGTGGCCGTGACGACAGGCGAATCCCTGTCGGCCAAGAAACGTCGCGCCATGTGGCCGCGGCGCCCTTTCTGCAGGCCATAAAAAACCCCCGCCTGAGCGGGGGTTTCCATATAGACGACTTCAGAACATTTTATGCAAAGATAAGATCTTGGCTGTCGATGTTGGCGGAATCAACGCCTGTCAAGGTGATGGATTCCTCGTTGCCGGTTCCGCCCGGCGTATAGGTCAAAGTCGTATCTTCACCGGAGGGAGCAACAGCGATATCTTCAAATGCTACCGGCGAACCGTCGCCACTGGCAGTGACATTGGAGAAATCGATGAAGTCGGTACCATCTTCAAAGTCTGCAATGCTGGCACCACCAGAAGTGCCATCATCGGCCACTACGAAGTCATCGCGAGTATTGGCAGTACCGGAGATCGGAGAGTCTGCGCTACTAACTGCGATGTCGTTGTCAGGACCGTCCTGAGTCGGTGCAGTCGGAGTCTCTTCTACCGGAGTCTCTTCTACTGGAGTCTCTTCTACCGGAGTCTCTTCTACCGGAGTCTCTTCTACCGGAGTCTCTTCTACCGGAGTGTTATCGTTAACACCGTTGAAATCGTCGATATCAACGATCTGATCGGTGTTGTCCGCCAGCTGCTGGACATCCACATCGCCGGTCATGCGCAGCGCAAAGTCCTGGCTGTCGGCACCGTTTGTAACAGAATTGCCAGTGTTGGAGTTCTGGTACAGATAGGTGTCGCCTTCATAGGAGAAGGAGGCGTAATTGCCTTCTGTCAGATCTCCGGAATTTGCTGCCGCGCGGAAGGCGTTGGCCAGCGAGGACACGTCACCGATGTCGACTGCATCGACGTTGTCGCCGGTGATGATGTTGGAATTGTCATCGTCGCCGTCAATAGCACCAAAGCGCAGGGTGTCTTCAGCCACGTCGAAGTTGGTAAGGGTCCCCACCAGGTCGCCATCGAGACCGATGCGCGAATCAACGGTGATGTCGTCATGACCGGTACCGTTGTAGCCTTCCTCGATCTGCGCCAGAACGATGGTTTCGGCCAGGTTGGCATCGCCACCTGTCAGCGTCAGACCGCCGGTCAGGGTAGTAGCGTTGATGGTCGCGATCTCGGCGTCATCAGAGGCGTCGTAGGCGATACGGCCGTTGCCACCCAGGTTCAGCGTGGAGAGGCTGTCGTCGTCATCGGCGTTGTTGACTTGCAGCGTCAGGGTCTCGCCCTCTTCGCTGCGGTCGTTACGGAAGTTGGCACGAATGGAGAGTGACTCGGTGCCTTCCGTGGTGTTGATGGTCAGATCACCGCCGTCGATGGCGTCAATGCGCTGGGTGCCGTCGGCGTTGTTCAGCGTGGCGCTCAGGTCGTTGCGGTTACCGATAACAACGCCATCAGTGTTGGTGACAGGCTCTGCGCCGTCGCTGTCCGGATCGCCGTCGGCAAAACGGATCTGCGCCAGGTTGTCCAGGGTGGAGGCATCAACGCTGACGTCGTTGTCTTCAGTGTAGAAGGTAATGCGATCAACGTTGGACACGTTGTTGATGGAAGACAGATTAATATTGCCATCGTCATCAAGGTCGTCGACATCGGAGCCGTCGAAGTCGGTCACGCGAAGGGTGTTGTAGCCGTCACCGCCGTCGATGTCGCCCAGCGTATCCAGGCTGTTATAGCCGACGAAGACGCGGTCGTTGCCGGCACCGGCGCTGAGGCTGTCGCCGCCGCTAAGTTCAAAGCGGTCGCCGTTGTCGCTGCCGGTGATGGCAACGCCCTGGCCCAGATCAGTCGTGTTGATGCTGGCAGAGGCCTGCATGGCGCTGGCATCGATAGCGGTCAGAGCGGCCAGGTTGCTGGTGGCGTTAAAGGTCAGGTTACGCACGCCAGTGATGTTGACCGTCTCGAGCGTGTCGTTGTTGTCGCCACTGAGGTTGAGCTGCGTGCTGAGCGCGGCATCGTCGGCGAACAGATCAGAGTTGCCGGTGTTGGCCTGGGATTCGATCTCCAGCGTGTCGATGCTGTCACCCACGTTGATAGTGGATTCCAGCGAGGCGGAGCTGATGCTGCCGGTATTAACACTGCTGGTATCGAGCTCGCCGTCATCACCGATTTCAAGCGCCAGCGGAGTAACCACGCCGTCGTCGTCGGTGGATTCCAGCGTGCCGTTGAAAAAGCTGTCGTTGAGAACAACGCGAGCGGCGCCGGTGCTGCCCTCGGCCAGGTTGACCGTCAGCGAGTCGTCGTCGTCGTTAAAACCTTCCAGCCACAAGGCCTGGCCATCGGCCAGCGTGACGGCGGCATCGTCAGACCAGCCATCCTGCAGGCGCAGGCTTTGCAGCGGGCCGACAGTGGACACATTGATGTCGCTGGTCAGCTCGTCGGTGATGACAACGCGCTCGTTGACGAAATCTTCGATCTGAATCTGGTTCGTTTCGCGCGCAACACCGTCGTCATCGAAATAGGCGCTGCCGTTAGAACCGTAGATGCTGTTCGCCAGCTCGTTGTTAATCGTTAGTCTTGGCATTGCAAGAACACTCCTTGATCAAGAAACCTTCGAAGGTTGAGCAAGGCGCCATAATTTTTACAAAAAATAACTCCTAATACTTTAGTGTTATTTTTTGACGCCCTCTCTCAGCCCTCATCCTAATTATGTTTCTCGAACAAAACCACCTGTTACCGTCAGAAACCATTAACCCGTTGCGTTTAACAGCTTAGGCTCTTTTACCCGAACGTTTGTCGCTTTTCCCAATACTTTAGGGACTATTCAAGTAGTTTTAACCAAAGCGACATCTGCATTGAAAATCAAGAAGGTTTTAAATTAAGTTTCGGTAAAGCTTACATCCGTGACGGTCGAAAAACCTGCCTCGCTTGCACAATCCCTTACCGCCCGGGTGGTGACTGTTACGCCGATCTGATTGATGATCATGGTTGGCTACACTCGCTTACCCGTTCTGGATTTCGCCATGTCTGCTGCCGACCAGCCCTTCACGATGTCGTCTTCACCGCCTCGTTTTTATTTCGGCATACCGCTGCGCGCTCGCGCCTGTGCGATGAACTGGGCGCAGGTCTGCAGCAATCTGGCGCGCACGCTGGACAGCCTGGCGCGCCAGAGTCGGCGCGATTTTCGGGTGCTTGTCTCATGTCATGACATCCCCGATGTGGATACCCGGGGGCTTGATATCGAGTTTTTAACGGTGGACTTCCCCCCGCCTTTTGATGACAGCGGCCGACCCGGCAACGACAAGCATAAAAAAAAGCACCAGCTGGGGCTGGCGCTGGGCAGGGAGGTGACAGACGACGTTTATTACATGGCGCTGGATGCTGACGATCTGATCCACCCGGCCCTGGTGGAAACAGTGCTTGAGGATGACAATCAGCGGGGGTATCTCATCGAGCGCGGGTTGATGTTCAATGCCGCGACCGGCCACTACCGAGCGTGCGGTGAAGACAGCCGTCCGTTCTGGCGCAACTGCGGCTCCTGCGCGGTGGTCTACTTCACCGCCGACGAGCTGCCGCAGTCCAGAAGGGACAAGACCCGCTACTACAGCCGCTTTCAAAACCATATTCGCTACGTTGAGGTGGCGCGCGATGCCGGGCGTCCGTTGACGCCTTTCAAGGAAGCGATGGCGGTGTATGTCGTCAATCATGGCGAAAACGACTGGACCGCCTATCGGTGCCGGGCCGATGGCAAAACACGCTATATCGAGGCGCGCCCCATCCACCAGCGCTACCAGATCGAGACGCTGCAGACGCTTTTTCCGCAGCTTGAGGCCAGAAAACCGGGGCTTTGGGCGCATCCGCTGATTCGCCCCTTTTACCGGCGCCTTGTGAAGCCCGGGGCCTGACAGGGCACGTGCCGTGATCTGACGGCCTCTTTTGCGCAAGCACCTGCCTGACGCGCTCTGCGTGTGTCCCGTGTCGATCGCGCTGAGTCGCGCCCCGCCAACCGTGGGGTGACGGCATGTATCAACCCGAGGGAAATCCGTTTACATTAAGCAACATGCATTAAACGGTTAATCCACCAGGTAATGAGGCAGGCATGTCAGACAGGGCATCAGACGCCAGTACAGGCTGTCGCTTTTTTTTCGGCATTCCGCTGCGCGCCCGGGCGCGCTGTCGTGACTGGCCGCGGCTGTGTCGCAATCTCGAGCGCACGCTGGCCTGCCTGGCGCGTCAGCAGTGCGGCGATTTTCGGGTGTTGATTGCCTGTCACGAGCCGCCCGATATCGACACTCATGGGCTTGATGTCGAATTTGTGCCGGCCGATATCCCGCTTCCCCCGCTACGCAACGACCAGGGGCTGCCCGGCAGTGACAAGCCGGCCAAAAAGCGCCTGCTGGGAGTGGCGCTGGCACGGCAGACGCAGGCGCCCTTTTATTTCATGCATCTGGATGCCGATGATCTGGTCCATCCCGAACTGGTTGCCCGGGTGCTTGCCGATGACAATCAAAGGGGCTATCTGATCGACCAGGGGGTGATGTTTGACTGCATAACGGGCACTTTCGGCCAGTGTGACCCGCTGACGTCACCCTTCTATCAGCACTGCGGCTCCTGCGCGGTGGTGTACTTTCAGGGCGATGAGCTGCCCCGTGCCCTGACCGGCCGAGGTACCTACTTCACCCGCTTTACCAAACACAGGCTGTATGGTGATGTCGCCGCTGCCCATGGCCGGCCACTGACGCCCCTGCCGGGCAACATGGGCGTCTATGTGGTCAATCACGGCGAAAACGACGTCTCGATCTACCGGGGGGACCGGGACGGCAAAAGCAGGTTTGTACGCCGGCGGGGCATCTCGGACGAGCACGAGATTGCACGGCTGTTGGCGCTGTTTCCCGAGCTCGACGGTTTCATGCTCGACGCTGTCAGCGCCTCCCCGCTGTCATGAGTGCCGGGCGCCCTCAATAGTGCCGGCACGCGATGTGATGCCGCATCGAGCCATTAAAAACGCCGCAGCCTTCGGGCTGCGGCGTTTTTATAATGCCATATCGGAAAACACGCCGAGCGCGCAGCGCCCGGGGCACCAGCGGCTCAGCCCGTGCCACCCGCTGCCATTTCCTGAAGCGCGTGATCGACCTGGCGGGTAGCCACCGGCAGATCCGCTTCGCTGCGTGGCGGCGCGACCAGCTGCCCGATCAATCCCATGGTGTCGGTCAGGCTGGTGCTGCCAAGGCGCCCCGTGGCACTGAGCAGACTGAGACGATCAAGCACCAGCCGCCGGAAGGCGTCGACATAGGCGATACGCTGATCGTAAAGATCGGCGCGCGCATCGAGTACGTCGACCAGATCGCGCAGCCCCAGTGCCGCGCCCCGATCGGCGGCTTCGAGATACAGCTCGCTGGAGCGAATCGATTGCGCCAGCGCCTCCAGCCGGGTGATATCCCCGTCGATACCGCGATGGCGCTGGCGCAGCTCTTCGATGGCCTGACGCCTGGCGTTGTCCACATCGGCCTGTCCGGCCTGGCGCAACAGATCCCCCTGGCGGACATCCGCGGACGTATAGCCGCCTCGGAAGAGGTTCATGCTGGCCTGCACGCCGGCGCGCTTGTCCTCGCTTTCGCGGTAGGGGTCGTCGCTGTTGCGGTTCATCCAGGAAAGATTGAGCGAGACTTCGGGGTAATAGGCTGATCGGCGCACATCGTGGTCGGCACGCGCCACTTCCAGCTGCTGAAGGGCGAGCTGCACTTCGACATTCTGTGCGATATCCGGCTCCAGGGTCTGCAGCGCCGGGGGGCGGGCAAAATCGATATCGGTCAGCTCGTTGAGCGAAAACTGCGCAAAGTCCGGTGAGACGCCGGTCAGCCTTTCAAGCCGCGACAGGGCATCGTTGTAGTCGTTTTCGGCCGAGGCAATATCAGCGCCTGATTGATCATGACGCGAGCGGGCCGCCAGCAGGTCAATGCGATCGCCAATGCCCAGATCAAAGGCGCGCTGCGCCTGTGTGAGCTGCAGATCCAGCGCTTCCCGCTTGCCCTGGAGCAGATCGACCTGACGCGAGGTGTAAAACGCGTTCATGTAGGCTTCTGCCGTATTGAGCACCAGATCACGCTCGGCGACCGCCAGCTGCAGCTCGGCGGCTTCACGCTGTTCGCCGGCCCGTTGAAGCTGACGAATGCGCTCCATGGAAAACAGTGGCTGACTCAGCTGGATCTGGCGGACATTATCGGTGCTGTAGCCCCGGCAGCGCCGTTCAAAATCCTCTCCGCCCAGCAGCTCACCGGTTTCGGGATTGTTGGCACAGCTGCTGACATCACCATCGGTGTAGATATTGTCACTGTCGGTGTAGCTGTAGCCGTAAGTAAAATCGATCTGCGGCAGCAGGCCGGCACGCGCCTTGGGCACGTCCTCGGCCCGCGCCCGGCTTTGCAGGCGCTGGCTATTGATATTGGCGTCATGGGACAGCGCCATTTCCAGAAGGCCCGGCAATGAGGGGACGACGGCACGGGGGGTGCCGGTACCATCGAGTGCCATGCCCTGTGCCGGCACGCCGGGCGCCGTCTGCAGCGCCACCGGGGCACCGGGTTCGGGCCGGGACAGGTGGCTGCTCACACTGGTTCTGGCAATCGGCGCCTTGGCGGGCGCCGCACCGCTGACGGTGTTGGTGCGTTCAAGAAAATCTGCTGCCTGGCTGATACCGGCCGCCCAGGGGGCCGCAGTCAGCAGCAGGATGGCCATGGCGTTGCGCGATAGGCGCCTTTTATGAACATGCTGACACATACGGGCCTAGTCCTGTCGCATTGCGCGGTTGAGCATGTCGGTGACCGGCTGCGCCATATAGGCAAAAAGCGTTTTCTCACCGGTACGGATCATGACTTCGGCCGGCATGCCGGAAAGCAGCTGCATCTGATCGGTCATTTCCTCGCGCCCCTTCTCGGAGACCCTGAGCCTTGCGCGATAGTAGCGTGAGCCGGTGTTTTCGTCCTCGAAGCTGTCTGCCGAGACATGCTCAACGACCCCATCCACGATCGGTGCGCGACGCTGATTGAAAGCGCTGAATCGAATCTCGCCGTGCTGGCCGGGGTAGATGTTGTCGATATCCTGAGCGGGCACGCGGGCCTCCACCATGAAGCCGTTGTTGCTGGGCACGATGCTCATGATCGGGTCCCCTGCCCCGATAACGGCGCCGATGGTGTGGACTTCAAGACCGACCACGGTGCCGGAGACCGGGGCGAGAATTTCGGTACGCCTTACCTGATCTCCCAGCGCGACCAGCCGCTCCCGGGAATCGGAGATCTGGGACTGCGCCTCGCGCAGCTGCTCGCCGATCTCCTGCTGATAGTTCTGACGCTGCGTTTCGATACGAACCCGGTTTTCGCTGATCTGCGACTTGAGCTGGGCGATTTGTGCCCTTGAGTTGGCCGTGTCGGATTCAAGCTGCATGGTCTGGCGCTGCAGTTCACGAATGCGCTGGTTGTTGCCCAGCCCTTCCTTGAACAGCGACTGGTAATCCGCCGTTTCTTCGCGCAGCGAACCGATCCGATTGCGGTTGATGCTGATGGTCTGGTTGAGACCGTCAATCTGCTGCTGGAACTGCTCGATCTGCTCGTTGAGCGCACTGATTTCGCCTTCCAGTGAGCTGCGACGCGAGAAAAAGAGGCTGCGCTGGACATCCAGAATCTGGCTGAAGCGCTCGTTTTCATCGGCGACCGATTTGAGCTCGTCAGGGAAGACAAGCGTATCGGCGCCGCGCTGCTCGGCCAGCAAACGCACTTCCTGGGCACTGGCGATAAACCAGTTGGACTGTGAAATATCGAGCTGGGATTTGGACTGGGTGTTGTCCAGTACCATCAGGGTATCGCCCTGCTCGACGTGATCGCCGTCCTCGACGTCGATGGAGGAGACCATGCCCCCTTCCAGGTGCTGAACGGTGCGCTTGAAGGACTCCACCGATACCGTGCCGCTGGCCACGACCGCGACCGATAGATTGGCAAGCAGTGCCCAACCACCGAACCCGCCGAAGGCCACCAGCAAAATGATGATGCCGACCAGTTTGACCCGACGGTCGGAGGTGGGGAGTTCCCGGGCGCTGTTCGATTCGCTGGACGAGTGATGCCCTTCGGCGGCAACGGAGGCGCTGCCTGGAATAACCGTGCTGCTCATTGTTGTTCCCCCGGAAAGGATACGGTGAAAACAGTGCCGTTCGGGTCAGCCATTGTATTGAGTCTCGCTCTGGGAAGGGCTTGGCGTCTCCCGCGGCTGACGCGGTGACGCTGCATCAGACGGGGCGGTCGGTGCAGGTGCCGCAGGCTTTTTGGCTGCCCCGGCGCCGTCACCGGCCACGGCCTGCGGAGCCGAGCGTTTCTGACCCTTGCCCGAGAGACGGGAGATGACTTCATCACGCGAGCCGAAAAGACTCACCTGACCTTCCTTCAATACCAAGAGCTTGTCGACGCTCGAGAGAATGCTGGTGCGATGGGAGATGATGAATACGGTCGTTCCCTCACGCTTGAGCTGGTGCAGGGCCTGGGCCAGCGCCTTTTCACCGCTGTCATCAAGATTGGAGTTGGGCTCGTCGAGCACGACCATCACCGGTTTGCCGTAGAGCGCCCGTGCCAGTCCGATGCGCTGGCGCTGACCGCCGGACAGGGCGCCGCTGCTGGAGCCGATAAGCGTGTCGTAGCCGTTGGGCTGTTGCAGAATCATCTCGTGTACGCCCGCACGCTGAGCGGCTTCCACTACCTTTTCAGGATCGACCTCGCCAAAGCGGGCAATGTTTTCACTGATGGTGCCGTCGAAAAGTTCGATGTCCTGGGGCAGATAGCCCAGATACGGGCCCAGCTCGTGACGGTTCCACTGGGTAATGTCGGCGCCATCGAGTCGCACCTTGCCCACCTGGGATGGCCAGATCCCAAGCAATACACGCGCGAGTGTGGATTTGCCCGACGCACTCGGCCCGATGATACCGATGTGCTCGCCTTTCGCTGTCTCGAAGTTGACGCCGCGAATGGTGGCGGCACGTGCGCCGGGTGGCGCCGCCGCGATGTTTTCGATGCTGACCCGCCCTTCCGGCGCCGGCAGCGACATGCGCTCGCTTTCGGCGGGAATTTCCGACAAAAGCGTCTGGAGCCGGGAGTAGGCACTGCGTGCGCCCACGAAGCCCTTCCATGCCCCGATCATCTGATCAATGGGTGACAGGGCGCGGCCCATGAGAATGGAGCCGGCAATCATCATGCCGGGCGTGACGCTGCCATCAAGCACCAGCAATGCCCCAAGGCCCAGAATCAGTGACTGAAACAGGATACGCAGCACCTTGGAGATATTGGACAGCGTTCCGGAGCGGTCACTGGCTCTGGACTGGTGAATCAGGAATTCGCGATGCTTTTTCGCCCAGCGCGCCCGGATCCCGGGCAGAATCCCCATGGCATGCAGGACCTCGGCATTGCGCAGATTGGAGTTGGCCAGCTCCTGGGCCTGGATGTGTTCGTTGTTGGCCTCGGCAAGCAGACCACGCGTGGCATATTCATTGGCAATGGCCAGGCCGAGCAGAATGATACCGGCGATGGTGGCAAAAACACCGAACCAGACGTTGAACAAAAACAAAACGCCGATATAGATGGGAATCCACGGTGCATCGAAGAAAGCGAACAAACCGTTGCCGGTCAAGAACTGACGCAGGCTGGTCAAATCGTTGAGCGGCTGCGCCGACTGCTTGCCCGGTGATAACAGACTCTTTCGAAACATGGCCCCATAAAGTCGGTCGCTGATGAGCGTATCGAGACGGTTACCCACTCGTACAAGAAGTCTTGAACGCACAATTTCCAGCGCGCCCATGACCGTGAACAAAAAGACGACGATCATCGTCAGCATGAGCAGGGTATCAGCGCTGCGGGTGGTGATTACCCGGTCATACACCTGAAGCATGTATAGAGGGGGCACCAGCATCAACAGGTTGATAAACATGCTGAAAAAACCGGCTGATACAAAGGAACGTTTACACGCCTTCAGCGCCAGCTGAAGATCGGTTGGTTCTTTTTTTGCCGCCATGGAAATTACTCGTGGTTATAAAGGACCAGGTCAAAGCGCATTGATACTAACAGATGCTTACTGCATGAATCATTGTGTCGTCCGATATTTATAAGCCGAAAGCGATCATGGCGTACTCATGTCATTGAATATGATCTCCATCGTATGCCCCGAAGGTTACAACGAGATGTTGGCGCCTCTGAAAAGCCTCCGGTAGCCATACTGCCAACAGGGGGGGCGGGTCGCTGGAAAAGCCTGCCACGCCATGTTTATCGCCCTGTCGACACCAGACAGTCGAGCTGTGCATAACAAACCCATCCAGGTTATCGAAACCGATGGCCCTCTCCCTGAGCATTGTCGGCAAGCAGACCAGGCACAGGGCCGTATGAGTTTCGACGCACGCGTGCCTGGTTATGTGTCGTCAGAGTTTCCGCGAATGAAAGATGCCGCAGCCCTTGGGCCACGAGAGTCAGCAGTGACCACCCCGAGCGTGCTGCAAACGCATCCATGACGTCGGTGCAGTGGCCTGTCACCGAAACCTGGTGACAGGCCGTACTCGGCTCTGACCTTGTGATGATCTCTCCGTGACACCTGCATCAGGCAATAGCAGGCTCGGCCGGGCCTGGGGCGCGAGACAGCATCGCAACCGTTTACGCCCCACGGGTTTCACAACCGAATTAATTCATTTTTTCCAATATAACCATAACGGTACTGGCGCAGGACGGTCGACGACGACCCCAATGAAGGCAGGATCGCTTTTCGGATGGCTCTTTCGAGCTGATGGGCATAGAAGCGGGACGGACGAACCTCTGGTCATGATACTGCCGCCGCCTATGAAACACTGAATCAATCAGAAGAAAGGATTAGTAACCTTTACTTTCGGGGCTGACCCGATGCCGGCATAATGAGATAATTTCTGTAACATCACGCCATAAGCAGCATTGTTCTGATACGTCATAAAATCGTTATACAAACAATAATTACAAGACGCTATGCATCTATCGAAGGGAAATCGCATGTATTCAGTGGAAAAAGCGCTTTATTTAAGTCTGTGTACGCAGGGGTTATACAATGAGAGCTATCTGGAAAATAAAGACATTGAAATCTCTGACGAAGAATGCCCCCGGACGATTATCCTTGACGGGGTACAGCTGGCTAGACTGAAAGCGCTTTTCAAGGCAGGCGATGCGCAATGCATGGCATCCATGCAGGCGTTGCTGGAAAAAGCGGATTCCCTGTTGGAGATGCCCTGCTACAGCGTGACTCAAAAAGGGAGCGCACCAGCAGGTGCTTCGATCAACGATTATGTGAGTCTGGCTAAATACTGGTGGCCGAACCCGGACTCTGATGATGAATTGCCCTATATCCGAAAAGACGGCCATGTTAATCCCGACTGTTATTCAGAATCCTATGACGCCTCTCGATTCGTTCGAATGACGGAGCGGGTGCAGGTTCTCGCGCTTGCAGGGTTTATTTCTCAAAATAAAAAAATGGCTGAAAAGGCAGTCGAGCAGCTGACTGTCTGGTTCCTCGATCAGGACAAGGCTCAGACACCACATTTTGAATGGTCACAGCGTATACCGGGCAGGGAAAAGGCACGTGGAGCGTCTGTTATTGAAGCGCGCCATTTAATTTATATCATTGAGTCAGTGCGGATTCTTGAATTCACTTCATCAATAGATGAACACAAGAAACAGGCATTTCAAACATGGTGCCGAAAAGCGCTTGACTGGTTTCGTCACAGCGAGATCGGGCAGCAGGCCAAAATAGCTAAAAACAATATTGGTTTCTGGTACGACCTCACCTGTATTGGGCTGGCCGACTTCGTAGAAGAAAAACACTGGGCCAAAACTTTTATCGAAGAAGATGTCAAACCCCGGTTTGAAGCACAGGTCGCTGATGACGGTGGCTTGATCGAAGAACTCAAGCGTGAGCGCCCACAGGATTATGTGGCTTTTACGCTAGTGGCCATGTCACAACTGAGCCGCTTCGGTGACAACTACGGTCTTCCCCTCTGGGATCAACTTAAAGCTGACGGCAAAGGGTTTGAATTTGCCCATCGGTGGCTGTTGGATCAGGCTCAATTAAAAGAAGCCACCGTGGCAGGCAACTACTTAAAAGCCGGAGTCAACTCTGTTCGGGAAGGTACAAATGAAAGCCTTTTTGAACAGGAAACGGTTTTGGCAGGTATTTCCCTGTACCGAAAAATCGGACAGATTAGACTTGAAGAGATTGTCAAAAAAGATCGCACTATTACCGAAAATAATCAAAAAATAGAAAACCTGGAAAAAACCATAGAACGTCAAACTCAGAATACTGAGGCATTGAGTCATCGTCAGGAAGTCATCAATCTTAGAAAACAGCTTTTGAACGATAAAGATGCTCGTATCAAGGCGCTGGAAGAAAACGTTGCGGAACAGGCAACATCGCACAAGGATTACGTACGAGAAGCCGCATTAAAAGACAAGATAAAAAAGCAGGCGCAAAGAACTCAAAAAATTGCCGATGGGCTTGCGCATATCAAATCGCGGTACGCCCATGACACAGAGAAGAAAGACGAAAAAATCCAGAAACTGGAAGCCCAGCTTCAAAAACTGGAAGAAGAAAAAAATCGTATCAATGAAGAATCACAACACCACAAGAAAAAAAGAATAGAGTTTCTCGAACAAAAAAATGAAACTCGTGAAAAACTGGATCAGGCAAATGAACGTCTGGAGTTGCTGACGAAAGAAAATACAGCAAATCAAACGGCACTGACCGAGCTACAGGAAAAATACAGCGTCAGTCGAAAAGAATATCTGGAAAACATTCAAGCGCTCGAAGCAAGTCTCAAAGAGGAACAGGCACTAAATAACAAGAGAAAAAGTCGTGAAACGACTCTGGAAAAAGAGCTCAAAAATTACAAGAACCGTACCAAAGAACTTGAAACGCTTAGCCAGGGCGCGCAGGCCCGAGAAAAAGAGCATCATCTCAAAGACAAAAAATTGGCCCAGGCCAAAAACAAATCAAATAACCTTGAAAGAAAAGTCAAAAATCTCGAGGCTAAAATTGATGCGCTGCACAATAGCCGCTCCTGGCGCCTGACCCAATCGCTACGCGCGCTATCCAAGCGTGGTGGTTCACATGCCGGCAGCCCAAAAAACCTGAACAAAATTAGCGACAGCACAAATAAGCAGAAAAGCGCAACCAACACTTCAGACAAGGCAAACGACAAGAAGACTTCAGCGGTCAAGGATACATCTTCAAGCCCGGAGCCGGAGCCAGCAAACGCCCCAAAAAAAGCTGTTGCTCCGGGAAAGACCGGCACAGCTCCATCTCAAAAAAGTGATAATTCTGCTTTTCAAAAGCATCCGCTGGAAGTTCTAAAAGGCTCAATGCTCGATTCGGTCGACTGGCTAAAGGAAGAAAGTCGCCAAAGCGGCCTCGATGAGCAAAAAGATACATTCGTTTTGTATCGAATCATTGGCAATGACCTCTATCCCCGCCATGCCAAAGGCCAGTCGAGGAACAATGTCGAGTTCATTCTTAACAATGAACAACCGTTGGAAGGATGTGTCAAAAAGTGGATAGTCAATCGCATTTTTGACTCTTCTGAAGAAGCACAGATTATTTCCCTGCTCGAAGCGCATCATCAGGATTACATCCATCTTCCCTTTGACCCTGTTGCTTATGAAAGGCTCGATTTCGATACATCGATTCTGCCACATGAAAACTACCTCACCAGCAAAGAGTTTCACGATCTGAAGCGCTTTGAAAAGCGTCGAATCTATACCGCCGTACACCGTTTAAAAAACAACTACGCCATGAACAACAATGGTGCACGCAATGTCGCGCTGGATGCGGGCCGTAAAGAATACAAGTGGGTTCTACCCTGGGATGGAAACTGCTTTTTAACGCCATCTGCCTGGGAACAAGTCAAACGCGAAATCCAGGAACAGTCCTACTTTAAATATTTTGCTGTGCCGATGGCTCGCGTACTCGATAACGACGCCCTCCTCAATGAGGACGAAAAACTCGATCCCGCCGAAGAACCCCAGCTGGTATTCCGTCGTGACGCGCAAGAGCGGTTCAATGAGGCTTACTCTTATGGTCGTCGTCCAAAGGTAGAAATGTTCTGGCGATTGGGCATGCCCGGAAAATGGGATATGTGGGTGGATGAATCGGAAGATCAGCCTCGCCGACCACTGGCCCCTGAAGCCTATCAATGGGGAGTGGCGGGATGGGTTGCACGCCTTTTTTCGGGCATGAAGGAACAGGAAGTTGAAAACGGTGCGGTCAATCGCAATCAGCGGCGTCAGGACGCGATAGTTGCTTTCCTCCAACAGCTTGATCGTCAGGTTGCCGAACGCGAAAGCAACAGTGACAGATCTCTGGTTGCCAAATCACAGGCGCTTCCGGGTGAGCAAAACCGCCCTTTCTACTTTGGTATTCCAGTGCGCTCTAAAGCCTGCACCAATAACTGGGAAGTCATCTGCACCAACCTGGAAAGGACATTGCTGAACCTGTCAAGACAGGAAAACAAGAACTTCAAGGTTTTAATTGCCGTTCACGAAATTCCCTCGATCCGAACCTTCGATCTCGATGTCGAATTCCTTATCGCAGATTTTGCGCCACCGATCAATTCAGACGGTACCTTTGGAAACGATAAAGGGCCCAAAAAGCGAATGATCAGTATGGCGCTTTCTGAACAGACTCAGGCTCCTTTCTACTACATGCCGCTGGACGCCGACGATCTGGTACACCCATCGCTCGTGCATCAAGTACTGGAAGACGATAATAAGCGTGGTTACCTCATAGCACGGGGTTATATATTTAACCAGGCAACCTCCTCTCTGACACCCTGTGACGAGAGCAATACCGAGTATTGGAAGCATTGCGGCTCCTGCGCAGTATTTCATCTGGAGCATTCCGATCTTCCCATGAGTCGCATGAGCAGCGACGCTTATATTTTCACACTCAAACGTCACACAGAGTTCCCGGAACTGGCCGAACAGCATGGCAAGCCGCTGGAAAAGTTCTCCGACTACATGGGCATCTATATCATCAACCACGGTGAAAATAATCGTCTGGTTTATCGGGGCGGATGGAATAATAAAGACGAATTTACCGATCGCTTTCATATTCGTAGCGAAGCGGAAGCAGCCGCTATTTTCCAGGACTACCCTGAACTCGTGATTGAAACCGAAGAAACCGTTGATGTTTAAGTGGCGAAGCGAAACCATGAATGATCAAGAAATGGCAAAAATAGAGCAGGAAACTTTCAATGCGCTTCTTGAAGAAAAAGAGCAGCGCACTCGTGGTGCAAGTGCCAACGCTCCCGCTTCCAGGGCCAGACTTCAGATATTGCATGACTGGCAAAAACAAACGAGCGAGCTGCTTGATGGTTTAGCAGGTAATGACACGGCACTGGAAGCTATCGAACAAGAGCTTGTGACGCTTGACCGAGCCTACGAATGCAACGTTTCGCCTGAAGCAATGCAAAAAAATGGTTATTCGGCGCAAACGAACCGACCCTTTGACGAAGTTGAGACTGCGGCATCCGTTTTGGCATTAAGAATTATCCGGGAAGGCGTTCACCCGTTGAAGTCAAAAGGTGATGCTTACCGCCATTTGTCTTTCGTGCTTGAAAACGAGCCCAGACAACAAAATCTTGATGTGGTCTGGTTTGTTTATCGTTTCGTTCATCAGGATGAACAAGCAAGCATTGTGGAACTACTGGAACAACACGAGCAAACATACAGGATCGTTGCTTATCAACAGGATGTTTTTCAAAACCTTGTAGAACAGGCTGAAATGCGTTTTCTCAAGAAAAATAAAGGAAAAGGCCTCAAGTATTGTTCATCCACATTTCGGCAGCATCTGGCCATGGACGCTTTTCGACCGGCCATGGCGTATTTTTACAGTCATGACGGGCTGGTCGAGTGGGTTGAGGAGCAAGCGCCAACAACTCATCAGTGGATTGCCGTACTGGATGGCGACTATTTTATTACAGCCCACGCCTGGCGACGGCTCAACGAAGATCTGATCGCTCTTGACGAAGATACAGGATTTGTTTCGCTTCCAGTCAGTGAAGTCAATGACAGGGAAGCATTATTATCCGGCTATGCGCCACAGCGGCCCGGTCATTCTCCACAAGGAGTGTTCAGATACTCCGATTTCGTTGCGAACAGTACTGTTTCCAGCATGAATGAAGGGCAGACTCAGCGAGCGGGCTGGATCGCCAGGCTTGATATACCTGAATCGATCGATCGAAGCGAACAGCGTTTTAACGATGCTTTTTTGGCGTTCGCCAGATCAGTGAGCTCAGGAAAAGCAGTCAGTAGTGAACCAAACAAAAGATTTGTCTTCGGCATTCCCGTCCGTCCACGTGTAACAACCAAAAACTGGGATACGGTATGCAGTAACCTACAGAGAACGCTTTACAACCTGGCGCGTCAAACCCTTTCTGATTTCCGTGTTCTTGTTGCCTGTCACGAAATACCTGATATCGAAACCTATGGTTTGGATATCGAGTTTCTTATTGCCGATTACGAACCTTCCACAAACGAAGATGGCAAATACATTGGTGACAAGGGCAAAAAGAAACGGCTTATCAATGCAGCGCTTTCGGCAAGTGTGCAAAACGATTGCTACTATATGCCTCTCGATGCCGACGACCTTGTGCATCCTGAACTTGTTGAAAACACGCTGACTGATGATAACCGACGTGGCTACTTAATCGATAGCGGGTTCATGTACGATCTGAGTCAGGATAGTGTTGCACTTTGCGAACCACAAAGTTTTCCTTTCTGGACACGCTGTGGCTCCTGCGCCGTATTCTATTTGACAGTTGATGACCTTCCGATATCTCGTGGTGATAACGAAGCATATTTAGTAACCCTGAAATCTCATGCGGATTTCCCGGAATTGGCGAGGCTGCGTGGAAGAGAACTGGAACCGTTCACTCAACATATGGCGGTTTATCTCACAGGGCATAGTGAAAACAGCAGGCTCCAGTATCAGCAAATTGTGAGAAGAGGCAAAAGCTTCATGGAAGAACATATAGACTCAAACCAGGAGTCGCTAAAAAAATTCAAATATCAGTTCCCTGAGGTAATGTTTTTTACCAGCGCGTCTTGAACAAAACACACAAGGGGAATTTTAAAATGAAAAAAAGAGTTATTGTTATGCCCTCGATCGGTGATCGGGGATGGGTAGAATATAGTTCTCGGACTTTTTTGCCTTACGCAAAAAAATGTGGCGCCGATTTTTTTATCGAACGATCGATACCCGATAATTTCGACTTTCCTGATCTACCTGATCGCCCGGGGAGATCACACAAGAAAATTTTTGCATTAAAATCGTTTCTCATCTGGAAATATTTAGGCGAGTTAGGATACGAGCAGATTCTCATCGTTGATGACAGTTGTTGCGTCATGGGCGAGGCACCCTCGATTTTTGGAAGAGTGCCGATCGGAACGTGCGGATTTACAACCACCTCTTCCAAACATGCTCATCGCTCTTTTGCAGACATTGAAAAATTCATCGAAAAAAATGATGAAACACCCGTCGAATATGATGATCGCAAGTACATGAACTCAGGTGTCATGGTTTACGATCAAACAATGCTGCACGCTTTCAATCCTGATGAAATTTTTCGTTGCAGCTCTTTACTGTATTCAGACTACCCTCATCAAACGCTGAGTTATTATCTTTTGATGCGTCATGAGATCCCCATGAAGGCCGTCTCGAAAAACTTTAATCGCATGCCCAATAGTTCGGGCGAAAACCGTCGGGAAATGCTGGACCCCGAACCTTATATTGATGACGCTTTCATTCATCACTTCACCGGCGGATACAAGTATCGCGACACGCTTATTCCCAAGATGGCCGAACTGATCCTTGCTCGACAGACAGTGAGTTGACCTCGCCTGGTCGTCACAGGTTTTGATCCGATGACCAACCTGTATAAAAACGATAAAGGAAATGCCATTTTGCAGTAAGGGCAGAAGAGCCGCCGTTTGACGGAACGGCAGTCACGACACAAGAGAAAAGACGCTATTCTTTTACGCGGACAAAGCCACCAATATATTCAGGGGCTGGTACCCGACCACTCAGCTCACGGATACTACGCTGAACCTGCTTATACCGGGCGCTGAAGCCAGTTACACCTGCATCGGCGACCCGGCACAGCACGTACCGGATATCAATCATGTTAAAAGCAGCGCTTTTTACGCCGACAGGAGTCTTCATGGACTTGCCCCCTGTCGGCCCAACCATGGTCGTATCGATGATCGAGTCCGGATAACGTTGTAATAGTCGCGAAAGTAGGATTTTAAAATCCTGTAATTCCCTGACGGTTGTCACGCCTACAACCGAAAAAATTATGCAATATGGTGCTTGAGGTCAATAAACATTCTTGCCAAAAAAACCCTTGATAGCGGTCAGAAAAATGATCTTCAGATCAAGGCCCAATGACCAGTTTTCCAGATACCAGAGATCATACTGCACCCGCTTTTGCATCTTTTCCACGGTATCCGTTTCGCCTCTATAACCACTCACCTGGGCCCAGCCGGTAATACCCGGTTTAACCTTGTGGCGCTGCATGTAGGATTCCACCAGCTCCTTGTAATACTCATTGTGAGACAGCGCATGGGGTCTTGGCCCAACGATGGACATCCTGCCCTGAAGCACGTTGTAAAACTGCGGCAGCTCATCCAGTGACGTTCTGCGCAAAAAGGCACCGATACGCGTAAAGCGCGGGTCCCCACGCGTTGCCTGACGGCAGCCGCTGTTGCCATATTGAAATTTCATGGAACGAAACTTGTAGACCTTGAAGCGCTTGCCGTTGATACCGGTACGGTACTGCTTGAAAAGCACCGGCCCCTTTGACGAGCACTTGATCGCCACGGCGATCATGAGACAAAAGGGCAGCACAAAAACGGCAATCAGGCTTCCCAGAATAATGTCTTCAAGGCGTTTGATAAAACGTGACTGCCCGGTCATAGGGCTGACGCTAAGATCGATGGCATAGAGCCCGACCACTTCGCTGACCTTGTGATTAAGGATCGGCAAGTCGGAAAACTCGGGGAAGAACCGAATTTCCACGGTCTGATGGCGCAGCGTATGCATGATGTTTTTGACAGCGTTGCCCATGTTGAGCGGCATGCATATCCATACCTCCCGGGCGCCGGCGGCCAGTACGCGCCTTTCAATGGACATCAACTGATGTCCATCGGGTTCTTCATTAAGACGGTGCACCCCGCTGACCGAAAAGCCTGCCCCCTGCTCCCTTCTCATGTGACGGGTCACGTTGAGCAGCGTGTTGCCCGGCCCGATCAGAAATACGCGACAGCGATTACGCCCTCTCACTCTGAATCGCGCCATTATCATGCGAAGCAGAATTCGACCGATGGCGGCCAGCACAAAGGACATTAAAAGTGTCAGTGCAAGCCAGAGTCGGGAATAGCGCTCTACGGCATGAATAAAATAGATAATCGAGGCAGAAGCGATGGCCGTAACTGACCAGATGATAATCTGATCCGCCAGGATGCGGCTTAACCGTTTTATTCGCCAGTTGCCGTAGGCGTCAATAAGCACACTCACCAGCACAACCATGATGGCGATGACCTGCACGGCCCATTGATACCGCTCGTGCATGTCCAGCGTGTCAAAGCGGTAGTAATAGACCACTGTGGCAGACAGGATCAGCGATGCGATATCCAGAGCTGAAATCAATAAAAGCAGCAGATTTCTCTGACTCACAAAAAAGGATCTCTCCCGAGAGTTAAGCAAATTGTATGACTGCGCTGCGAAAAGGAAGGCCCGCAGCGACGCATGCTTACCGTATCAGCGTCAGCAGAACATTCTGGAGCTCTGCGGCAAAGGCCTGACGTCGCTTGATCATATCAGCTCGATGTTGGCGACTGCCTGTTGTCCATTGAGGTTGTGTCAAAAGCTGTTCGAATAGGCTGTCACTTTCGAAGTAAAATTCGATATTTAACCGCTTTTGCATTGCCCTGGCCGTATCGAGCTGATGGTCGTTTCGATGCTCACCGTATTGCACCAGCCGTGGCAGCACCAGAAAGGGAACGTCCTGCTCCAGCAGATATAAAAGATTGCCCATCCCCGCATGGGTGATGACACATCTGGCGTCTCTCACAGTACGTTGATACTGCTCGGGCTCGATGAACTCTTCAACACGCAGATTGCCCGGCAGTTTTTTCTCATCAAAAAAGCCATTGCCCCCGGGCCCGGCCTGATACAGCACGCTTTCATCCGGTAGCGCTTCGGCACAACGCAGAGCCAGCACGCCCATGCGTTCAAAGGGAAGCTGAGCGCCAGCTGTCAGCAGGATCAAAGAACGCTCCCGAGATATTGCACGCGGCGGTGAGCACTGGCCACCCGTGGCCACTGGCTCAACGTCACATGACAGAAAAGGGCTGCAATGCGCCCTGACAGCGACAGACGGCGGCAGTTGGCCACGCTGTCGATCCAGACGGTTTTGCGGCCGGCCAGGCGTGACAAAAGCAAAAAGAGCAGTCCCGGCGCAGCCCCGGTACTGACCACGACGTCGAAAGAGCTTCGTCGAATGATACCAACAATATCGGTGGCGCATTGCCCGCCACGCCAGAAGTTCGTCTTGTTGAAATCGGTGATCACATGTCGTTCGGGCGCATCATGGGTAAAACGCGTGGTTACCCAGGTAACTTCCTCAGCGACAAGATACTCTGCAATGCGCTCCATCTGTGCCAGATGACCACCGAAAGAGGCGACGCACAGAATTTTCATGCCGGACGCCCCTGTTCGATGGAATGGCCGGTCGCCTCCCTCTTCTCGGGGAAGGCTTCCTTCATCATCTGCGCCATGTGCTGGAGGGCGCGCTGATACTGCTGGCGCCCGATGATCCTTTCAAGCTCGTGCATGCTGCAGGCCAGCAACAGGTCCCGATCGTGGCAATGTTCATCGACACGTCGATCCGCCCTCAACTGCGCCAGCAGTTCCCCACGGCGCGCGGTACGAAGCTGATCGACAGTGGCACCAACGCCAATGGGCTCCAGCTCCCATTTACCCCATGCAATGATGCAGGGCTGCCCTGCCTCGTCGAGCAGTATGTTCCTGTCGTTCATTTCAGGGTTATATATAAAAAGTGGCAGACGTCGCAGTCTTTCCTGCATTTCCTCAAGATGGCCCAAAAAAGCGGCCAGCAGCTGGCGCTGTCTGTCGCTATCTATCGCTAGATGCAGGCGATCAAATAATTGACGACCTACCCGGCTCCACAAGGGAGGCTGGGAGCGCAGATACACGTCCACGATTTCCTCGGAAGGCGTGTAGCACCACGATTTCAACATCAGCTCTGAATGTACACTTCGCCACTGTTTGCGAGCGATCGGGGCACCACCCGGGTGGGCCAGATGAACACAGGCGAAGGCTTCAAACACATGATTGTCGATCAAGCGCGGGGCATTGAGGGCCTGGATGTCCATGCGTGACAAAAGATACGCTTCGTGCCCCGCCTGCGCCTGCTGTTTGGGGGAATAGATCTTTTCCAGCACCCGGTGGGATTGTTGTTCTCTTTCGAAAACAAGATCAAAAAGAATGACACCGCCCTGACCGCTGTCACGCCAGCTTGACTGAAGGTTGAGCACTTTTTGGTCCATGGCATGTGATAACCACTGCGTGCTGCGCTGCGTTCGAACCTCTGGTGTAAACAGCTGCCAGAAACGCTGACCGTCCCGACTTTCAGTGGTAAGCAACTGCTTTTCGCGAAAAAAAAGTGCGTCCACGCGCTCGCGTTTTTCGGCTAGACGTAGTTGCCCGCTGACAAACCCCGTGGCGGACTGAAAAAGACGACGGCTCAAGATGAGGCTGACGATACCGATCAGCAGATTCAGATTATCAAGCCGATAAAACTCGGCCACCAGGCACAAAAAACCGGACAAAAATCCTATCGAGCCGAGAGTGCGCAGAAAGCCACCGCTGTTGCTCGCAATCCAGCGCTCGATCCTGTCGGCCACGGCCTCATTGGGAAGACTGATGACCGCCGCAGTCGCGGCATACATCGATATCATCACCAAAAGCAAAAAACCGAAAAGCGTCGGAAAGAGAAAAAGTCCTGCCCCCATACCGACGATGGCAGTCGCTCCGTCGGCAACAATGCCGCACACACGACGATAATGTTCACTGACACCGTCGCCCTGATCGCTGAACAGCGCAATCTTGCGTGCATTATCCAGCACGATGCGTGACCCGCGACGGCTTTGTTTTTCGGCCAGCCAGTCCATCAGCTGCGAAAGGCCGTAAAGCGCGATGGCACCAACACACAGCACAACGATCCACAGATCCCGCGTCTCGGGTGTGACGAAACCGCGAAAGTAGCGTGGAATCCCGTTGCCGCCCAGCAAAAGAATGACCTTGAGCGGTAACAAAAAAGCGACCATCTGCGCCAGTTGCGAGATCAGCAGCATCAACGAGGTGGCTGGAGCCGCAACGGGGGTCTGTGATAATAGCCGACACCATACGCTGAAAAACCATTTCAGGTGCCGCCCGGTCTGTTTCAACAGATTCATGTCAACTCATGATTGTTCAACATTAAGGTTTGCCCATTCTCTCACGCCCCAGAAACCACCAGGGCCGAATACCATCATGAGGGTGAAATAACCGATCAGCGATATTTGTCTCCGATGCTTGCGGCAACAGGCTCGATTCGGCATAGGCATACTGCCAGGCAGCCCGTAGCGGCTGAAAACGTTGGACATCAAAAGCGTTGATCTGTTGCCAGGGCCAGGGCTGATCCTGATAGGCCAGCAGCCATTCGAATCCTTTTCTCAGGCTGCGCCCGCTTTCATCATGGAAGGACCAGAGATTCTGGCCATGACGTTCGGCCAGCAGTGCCAGATGCACCCAGCCCTGCAGATTGAAACAGCAATAATGAGCGCTGGTGGTTCGTTTGAGCTCTTCCGGCTGTGAACCGTCCACGGCAAACTGCTGAAGGATACGCTCCTGACTGGTGCGCAGGGTGATCGAAACCAGTGCGTAATCTTCCAGAAATGACGCAATAGCGGCGACCTGAAGATCGAAATAGGTACCATGATTGTTTTCCGAACGGCTTTCGGCCCTGCCCTGTGCGCTGGTCTGAAGCCAGTGGAGATACGTCTGCAGCCACTGTCTAAAAGCAGCGAGGTCGGTGTCGTCAAGCGCATCTGCACGCTCGAGCAATCGGACGGCGTCCAGCAGAAAATAGATATCCTTCATTTCGATGATGCCGGATTTACTTCCCCGGTTGCGGTTGTGGCCCTGCCGAACCTGGGCATAGTCCAGATGGGGGGTCATCCTTGTCCGAGAATCACAAAACCAGGTCCGTATCAGAGTGGCGCCGTGCTCTGCAAAACGTTTCTCTCCGCGACACGCCCACGCCAGTGCACAGGTGGTGGTATCGTCAAACATGCGCTGGAGCCGCGTACGATCGTATTGATCGCTTTCCGGTGCATAAAGCACCGTACCCGGCACTCGGATGCCGTCGCGGGGCATATAGGGCAACCATCCTGGCAGGATCGGGCTGGGCCAGTAATACGGTGCCGGATGCCAGTAGTCGTTAATGTTACCGCCCGGCGGTAACGTCGTTTTATCGATGACCGAGTAGGGGCCGCGCTCAAGGGCACTTTCAGCCTCTTCAATGAGCATCGCCTGCCAGGACGGCTTCACGATGTCGGACAAATTATCGTCTGCGTAAAACAGTGATTTACCATCCTTTCGATACATCTGCATATGCTGCGCATCGAGATGATCCAGCATCCCCCTGACCGCCTCGATTCTTGCTACACCGCGATCCACCAGCCCTTTCCCGGGATCGATCTCAAGATGCACCTTGCCCGAGTTGAGCCGAGCCACCCATCCGGCGTAACCAAAATGACCGGCGTCATCTGCATAGGGCGGACATGGCAGATCCCAGGGTTCAATAGCCCATCGATCCCATTTGCCGGGGATGCCCAGACGCCAGAAAAGTTCTACCTTGGGTCGACGGCCGTAAGGGTGTGCTTCATCAAAACGCTCGGCGGCGTCCCGGCGAAAGATCAATTGCGGCTCTTCATTGGCCTCCGGCCGGAATGTCTCATCAACAAGCTTTTGATTGTCGGTTATGCGCGCCATCGGCACGACCTGATAACGCCAGTAAGGCGCTGCCAGAACGCTCGATCGAATATCAGCCCAGGCCGCATTTGTTACAAAGCAGTTGCCATCCCAGGGCAATATCCAGTCTGCTCTTTGTCGACCGTCCTCAAGCGCCACGTTACGTGCCGCGTTGTTGTGCATGACGTAGTTGTTCTTATGGCGATACAGTCGCATCACCAGACGATCCCTTTCTACAGTGCTTAACCGCTGAGCATCCTCCAGATAGGTAAAACCGGCAAAGGGAAGCCCCTCAAGGTCCCAGCCCGCTTCGGCATACTCATCATGATCGAAAGGCAGATCGATATAGTGCTGACCGTACTGCTCAAGCAGCGCAACAATGGATGAATGTTCATCAGGGTTGACGATGCGGTTAACAACCCATCGTTTTTCACAGCTGTCGAGTTCTGGCTCGTTTTCCAGAATAAATCGAAGATTTTCGCGGGACTGCCCACGAGCATGGCGAGGCTCCAGATCATTGCCAATGATTCGATAAAGTACAAATGAAGCTTCGGACAATGCCTGTAAGTCATGCTCCTTCACTTGTTGAGAAGGTTCTGATGCAATGGGTGCCCTGCCACGATCAGATGGTCTGGCACTTGTAAAGGAATGGAAGAAACGCCTGTGCCATCTGGCCGCTCTGCGTTTGATAATCCCCTTGATCCTGCTCGCATAATGGGTCATCTGAACTCATCCGCTATCCCTGTTTGCGTCCCCATGCTCTCGGGATCGTTTTGACATTGTACCTTCGGATACCAACAAGGAGATATCGTTCGGCCCTGGTTTAACACTTGTCAGCTATTGCATTTTTTCGTGCCCTCGACGCCTGTTAACACACCGGATAGCGATTTAACCTATTTCAGGAAAGTCATGCGATAAACAGGATCATCGTTCACATCAGGGCGAAAATCATATCCCGGCCAGATCAGGCTTTTCCTGAAAACCGGGTAACAATGAAGCCCAAACAACAAAAGTAACTGCTCAGCACACTGATAAATGTGCAAAAATATTTGCCGGGGTCGATATTACACAACCGAATCAACACGATTGTAGACCGTCTTTAAAACGCTCGTTTACCCGGCAAACATTCCGAGTCAAAAACACAAGTTTTTATTAATCATGGCGTATAACGCTTATGAAAAATTCTTGAATGAACGCATTAAATTCAGCATCAAGAGCACCGATCAATCAACGGATCAGGTCTGGTCACTCAAGGATGCCCCTGATCGACCCGTCTCGACAATATCGTCCGGCCACTTCAACTCTTCTTGTTATTTACATATAAATTGTTAATTAACGCTTCGATCAAACATGCGCTTTCAAGCGATGTCACAACAAATGCTTTTGTATTCACGTCAGGAATATATATTTGCCCAACCATCAGCGGTCGCTAAAATCTCAAGATAGAAGTTTCTTTCCTTATTGTGATGTCTGGATCGATGTCGCCTGCTGGTTGCCGCGAGCCTCAACGTCTTTCCAGCCCGCCCCCACGCAATGCCCTGAAAACCTCTGGTATTTCGTCCAGCCAGATTCGACATTGAACCAGACTGGCGATGATACGACGCGCTATCGGCTGATTGCGCTTTCCTGAAAGCCTTACAACGGGAAGTACCGGCGGGGAAAGACTGTACATGACTCTTGCAAGACGTTCGAGACCCCGGCTGCGAGCCACCTGCGCACCTCGAATGCGTCGCGCCTTGGTAGAAATTTCTGCATAGCGGGTTCGAGCGGGATGATTAACGCATGCCCGTGACACGTAATGTAGCGGATAGCCATGGCGCCCTGCCTTGAGACAAAGCAGCCTGTCTCCGCCCGAAAACGCCGAGGCGTCAAAACCGCCCATGTCGCGAAAGGCATCGGCAGGCACAGCAAGATTGGCAGTCGCTCCGAACCCTTTGGCAGCGTATTCCTTTTGAGGAATGCCTTTCACCAGATCATGAATTTCTGCCCAACCGGGTTTGGCACTGCTGGCCACCATTTCGATATGACCGCTGAGCAGACAGTGCCTGCCGTGCGACTGCATGGCATCCCACAGATGCACCAGCCAGTCCGGCTCGGGGCGACAGTCAGCATCGGTAAAAACAAACCACTGCGTGTCATCAATAAAGTGCTCGATGCCCCGATTGCGAGCGGCATAGGCCCCCGGCGTCCCACAGTCGATCACCTCGACCTGCCTGTTTGCGTAGCGAGACGCATCGAATCCTGCTTCGTTGTTTACCAATACGATGCGGAAATAATCTTTCGGCAGGGTTTGTCGCATCAAACAGTCGAGCAACTCTTCAACCATTGCCCACTGACGATAGACGGGGACAACAACGGTCAGTGTCCGATGACATGAAGCATGGGGCATTGTGAGGTTTACCAAAAAATTCAAAGGCTGTCAGACCAGCCTCATTTAAAACTGAATAGATTGCCGATCAGGCTGCAAAAGAAAAAGCCACGCGCAAGGCGTGGCTTTTTCGGCAACACTTTTGGTTCACGAATAGACGGGGAGTCTTTCGCAGACTTTGGCAACCTGCTCTTTCACCGTATTTTCAGCGTCAGCACTGTCGCCCTTTTGCATGGCATCGAGAATATCGCAGATCCAGCCCGCCAGCTCGCGGCATTCGTCTTCCTTGAAGCCGCGCGTGGTGACGGCAGGGGTGCCGATACGCAGGCCGGAGGTGACGAACGGGCTTTGCGGGTCGCCCGGTACGGCATTTTTATTGACCGTGATATGGGCGCGGCCGAGCGCAGCATCGGCGTCCTTGCCGGTCAGGCCCTGCTTGACCAGCGAGAGCAGAAACAGGTGGTCTTCCGTACCGCCGGAAACCACGTCAAAGCCGCGCTCCATGAACACACCGGCCATGACCTTGGCGTTTTTGACAACCTGCTGCTGGTAGGCCTTGAACTCGGGCTCCAGCGCTTCCTTGAAGCACACGGCCTTGCCAGCGATGGCATGCATCAAGGGGCCACCCTGCCCGCCCGGGAACACGGCGGAATTGAGCTTTTTATAAAGATCGGCATCGCCAAAGGCCGAAAGGATCAGGCCGCTGCGCGGACCACGCAGGGTCTTGTGGGTCGTGGTGGTCACCACGTGAGCGTGCTTGAGCGGACTGGGGTAGACGCCTGCCGCGACCAGACCGGCAACGTGGGCCATATCGACGAAAAACCAGGCGCCGACTTCATCAGCGATCTCGCGAAAGCGCGCCCAGTCGATGATTTGCGAATAGGCCGAGAAACCGGCGATGATCATTTTCGGCTTGTGCTCGCGGGCCAGACGCGCGACTTCATCGTAATCAATCAGGCCCTGGTCGTTGAGGCCATACTGCACGGCATTGTAATGCTTGCCGGAGAAGTTGGGCCTGGCACCGTGAGTCAGGTGACCGCCGGCGTCCAGGCTCATGCCCAGAATGGTATCGCCCGGCTTGACCATGGCCTGAAAGACCGCGCTGTTGGCCTGCGAGCCGGCATGCGGCTGTACGTTGGCGTAGTCGCAGTCAAACAGTTCGCAGGCGCGAGCAATGGCCAGCTCTTCAACCTTGTCGACGAACTCGCAGCCACCGTAATAGCGCTTGCCGGGATAGCCTTCGGCGTACTTGTTGGTCAGCTGCGAGCCCTGGGCGATCAGAACGCGCGGGCTGGTGTAGTTCTCGGAGGCGATCAGCTCGATGTGATCTTCCTGACGATCGTTTTCCTGCTGCATGGCCTGCCACAAGACATCGTCATAGCCGGCAATGGTCATATCGCGTGTGAACATGAACTTCCTCGATACCAGAAGGTTGAAAACGCACCGAACGGGCTGGACAGGCGCGTGGGGGAAAGACGTTGCCTGTCATCATACACAACGCTTTTGGGCCTTTCACTTGAAAGGCGGCCCTGCCTGTCCTCAGGGCGACACGCGCCCCCGTTGTGCTCAAGTGGTTAGTCAATCTGGCCTTTTTACCGTAGCATTTCAGCCACACCGCCCACTTTTCCCTTACGCCGAATACCTGCCCATGATTGCGTCGCTATTTCCTGTACCGGCATGGAATACCAATGCCACCACTCACTGGTGCCATCGCATCGGCGTTGTCGCACTACTGCTTTATATGTTCACCTGGATTCTGAGCCTGGACATTTCACGCTCGCTGGAACCGGTCTTGATGCTGGTCTATCTGGTGGCCCTGTTTGCCCAGCCCGGGCGAGCGCGCGCCTTTAAAGACCCTTTATGGCTGCTGCTGGGCCTGTGGCTGATGTTGCAACTGGTCACGCTGCCACCGGCAATGGCCATGTTCCCGGATTATGCAGAAGATCAGATCAAGAGCATGCGGGGTCTGACCAAAGTGTTCATGATCCTGCCCATTGCGTGGATCATGGCAGGCAGCACGCGGCTGTCGCTTCAGGTTTTGAGCGCCTTGCTTGTCGGCATGGTTGCAGGCGCTTTGCTCACGGGTGAAAGCCCGGCAACGCTTGCCCATTACATGGATATCGGCGAAAGGCCGACGCTTGGATTCAAGAACTGGCAGCACTCGGGCATCTGCGCCGGCATTATTTTGCTGGCTCAGGCCTGCTTTGCGCCGCGCTTTTTCAGGTATGCCTCGAGCCAATCCCGATGGCCGGGGTATCTGCTTTTGGCAGGGTTTGGCGCGGTGGCCGTACTGGCGTTTACGGGCTGGATCATTACCATGACACGCGCCAGCTGGCTCGGCATCGTTATCGTCATGCTGACAGCCCTGGCAGGTTTTTTGCTGATAACGCTCAAAAGCAATTCTGCAACGTCAATCAACGGAAAACGGTGGCTTTGGATACTGCTGGCTGCCGCACTGGCCTGTGTTGTATTCGGCATGCTTTTCGGAGATCAGATCGCTTCGCGTCTTTTCAAGGAGCACGACGTTATTCTGGAAATTCTCAGCGGCAACGTCGATAACGTCCCCATGTCGAGCATCGGGTTTCGCATTCATGCCTGGCACTATGGCCTGCAGCTGATCGCCGAACAGCCCTGGTTCGGCTGGGGGCCAAAAAGCCATATCCCTTTACTTTTACAAAGCAGCAACCCGGTTGAAGATACAACGCTTGGCGCTATCGCGGCCCGCTCCAATCTCACCCATTTCCACAACAGCTATCTGACCGTACTGATTGCCAACGGCATCACGGGCTTTATGGTCTATCTGGGCGCTGTCGTTACCATCGCTGTGGCGGCCTATCGCAGCTGGCGGTGTGGCGATATGCCCGGTGATGTCATGGTCTTTTTGTCGCTGTTTTTCATTTTCTGGGCCTTCGTCAATCTGTTTGAAAGCTATATGGCCTATCGTACCGGGGTCTACGTGATCGGCGCTGTGGGCGGCATCGCCTATACCTACAGCATGCGTCGCCGGCTTGCCGTCCATGCGCAGCGACAGACACAGCGTCAGGATTGACAGATCGCCCATAAAAAACGGCAGCCTCATCGGCTGCCGTTTTTGTTTCAACCGGGGCTGTCGACTACGCCGAGACGCCCTGTGCTGGCACAGGAGTGGCATGTTTGACCGACTGTGCCGGCGGCCTTGTCAGATCGATGTTTTCCGGAAAGCCGATTTTTTGGCCCAGCTCAACGTCTGCGCTGACCGGGTCGAGCACGAACTCCCCGGCCACGGGCGTGAAGGTCAGCTCTCCGATATAACAACGATCACCGACAACAAAGAAGTCCACTCGGCAGAAACCAAACGGCTCTGAAACCGCCTTTGCCACCTGAATCATCTCATCAAGGCAGCCGGGGGCCTTGAGCTCTTCGCCCTGCAAGGGCTTGTAGCCGCGGCGATTGAACGGTGCGATCTGCCAATCCTCGGTAAAGAACTGACAGCGGATGTCGGTAAAGCGCCCGGCAATCAGCTGAATATAGATCTCCTGCTCATCGCCGTTGTTGAGCACCAGCACCTTGTAATCCGCCGGCACTTCGCCATCGATCAGCAGTGCCTTTTCGATCACAAGCTGGGGCTTGATGGCACGATAATGTTTCTCGCGATGCAGACCCGCATAGTCGTAATCAAGCCACTTGTTGGCTTCACAGGCCAGTTCAAACATGTCCGTGTGCCAGGGCTTTTTAACCACCTTGACCTGACCGGCGCTGTGGTTGGCCTTGATGACAAACGGCTCCTTGATCCGGCTCAGCTCACGCTCCGTGATCGTGTCGTAGACACCGACAAAGGGCACCAGATACTGCTCGCCGGCCCGTTCACGAATATAGCTTCGCACCGCGACCTTGTCCGCCAGGGTGGAAAAGCACGGATGCGGATAGCGCATGCGATAAAAGATCTTTTCACTGACACTTTTTGGGGCACTGAAATTGCAAAAGCGACCATGAAGACGCAGGTAAGTCAGATTGAAATAGATACTATCCGGCGTTTTCTTGAATAGTCGATAGATCAAGCTTCGCAGCTTTCTCATGCTTCATGTCCCGTGGTGATATCAACGCTAATGACGACTGCCCGTCAGGGCGTCATGGCACATCGTCATTTCTCCCCCTGATGACCGGCCTGAAATATCTGCCGGTATTCAGCAACTCGACAGATTCTCCGCGCCCTGCTGGTTGAAAACGCAAAGGGATAACGAGGGAAGCATGCAGAGTGAGGAGAATGTATATAGGCGGGCCTGCATCTACTATGCAGAAGCGTCTTTTTGGCTCCCAAAAGAGGCAAACATGCACTAAAGTAGCGCGTTCCGGATTTTGATTAGTCCTCGGCCTGAACAAGAGCTACAAAAAACCATCGTGGCAGCACCCTGACCCCGGCCTTAAGAATGACGCCCTGCGACTCCGGCAACATATTGGAAAGCAAGGTGGCGACACGGGCGTCGTGATCGTCGACTGACAGTGTCTTGCCTGCAGTGAGGGCATAACTTTGTAGCGTGGCATTGTTGTGTACATAAAATTGCCATGCACAAAAAAGAAAGCGCCTGCGGCCATTGATGGCCGCAGGCGCTTTAAGTGTCCTTTAGCGTCAAAAGGCCTTGATACTACCCTTCTCCCAGCAGTCGCAGGCTTTCCATCGGTGCCTGACGCCGCAGCGGCGTACTGAGTACATAACCGATCGCTCCAATCAAAAGCGCCCCGCCCAGCGGCATCACAAGCCATACGCTCAGATGCAGCCGGGGGTCCAGATCAAGCCATACGCCATACAGCAGGGCACTGACGCCTTCTGCCAGCATCGCCCCCAGCAGACCGCTGGCAAAGCCGAGCCAGCCAAACTCCGCCAGCTGAGTGCGCACCAGCCTTCGGTCACCGGCGCCAAACACCCGCAACAGCGCCCACTCATGAGCACGTGCCGGTCGGGACGCCGTCAGCGCGGCGTAGAGCACAGCCACGCCGGCCAGCAGCACGAACAGCAACACCAGCTCGACGGCGCGCGACACCTGACGCAGCAGATCACGAACCTGCTGCAATATGGCATCGATATCCAGCAGCGAGACCGACGGATACTGCTGAACCAGCGGACCCAGCGCCTGCTGCTCGCCGGTGGGCAGATGGAAGGCAGTAATGAAGCTGTGACTGAAGCGCTCCAGCGAACCGGGCGGGAAAATCACGAAGAAGTTGGGCTGAAACGATTCCCAGTCCACCTGGCGCAGGCTGGTAATTTCAGCCGTGACCTCACGCCCGCCGATATCAAAGGTCAGCCGGTCGCCGATCTCGAGGGAAAGATCCTGCGCCATGCTTTGTGCCACCGACACGCCCACCGGGCCATCACGGCCGGCCGTTCCGTCACCCTGCCCTGCGCCATCCGGGAACCATGTCCCCTCGATAAGGGTGTTGTTGTCGGGCATGGTGGCCGCCCAGGTCAGGTTGATCTCGCGACGCAGATTGCCGTCGTGACGCGCCTCTTCAGGCACCGCATCGCGCGCCGTAACGCCGTTGATCTCGACCAGGCGACCGCGCACGATGGGATAGACCGCCGAGCGACTGTCGGTAATATTATCCAGCGCATCAATAAAGCCGTCACGCTGGCTGGGCTGGATGTTGATGGCGAACTGATTGGGCGCATCGGATGGCAGCTTCGACTGCCAGTCGTCGATCAGGTCGGTACGAACCAGTGCAATCAGCGCCATCAAAGCGAAAGTAACGGCAAAGGCCAGAATCTGCCCGATGCTGGACTGTCGCCGACGCGCCAGCTGCCGACTGCCCGTGCGCCAGTGCTGCGGCAGAAACTTCGCGCCCCAGAGCAGCAGCGACAGCATTCCCTGCGCTACCCCCCAAAGCACGACCAGCGTGATGAGCCCGCCGATCAGCAAGCCACTTGAAAGCACAAGATCGCCGCTATAGAGCCACAGCAGTGCGCCGAACATGAGACTGGCACAGCCAATAATGACCCATCCGGCGGCCGGCAGCGGCGCCAGCTCCCGACGCAGCACCTTGAGGGCGCTGACCTTTTTGAGACGCAAGAGCGTCGGGCCGGCAAAACCGATCAGAATGGCCACGGCCGTCAGCATGCCCAGCAGCAGCGGCAAAACACCCGGCGGCGGCAACTCCAGCGGCAGAAACTGCACTAAAAGCGCCAGCAGGGCCCACTGCCCGACCAGGCCCAGCACCGCCCCGGCGGCGGCCGCCGTCAGGGCCAGCATGGCCAGCTGCGCGGCAAAGATGCGCCCCAGCTGGCGCTGACTGGCGCCGAAACAGCGCATCAGGGCTGCCGTATCCAGATGCCGGTCAACGTAGCGTCGAGTCGCCATGGCCACCGCTACGCCGGCCAGCAGCACGGCGGCAAGCCCCGACAGGCTCAGATACTGCTGGGAGCGCTCCAGCGCCCGGCCGATGCGCGGACTGTCCTTGCGCACGTCGATGACGCGGATACCCCGGTCCTGCCAGGTCTCGAGCTGCGGGTCCAGCGAATTCACCGCTTCCGGCGGGCCGGCGGCCAGCAGCCGCCAGGTCAGGCGGGCACCGGGCTGGATGAGCCCCGAGCGTTCCAGATCCGGCAGATTGATCATGACCCGCGGATTGAAACTGGCCAGTCCCACATCCTGATCGGGCTCCTCGAGAATCCAGGCACTGACGCGAAACGATTCGTCGCCCAGCGTGACCGAGTCTCCCAGCTCCAGCCCCAGCGCGGTGCCCAGTCGCGGCTCGACCCAGACGGTGTGTCGCTCGGGCAGCCGGGTGGTGGTTTCGGCCCCCTCGCCGAAGTCGACCTGAAAGCTGCCGTACAACGGATAGGCCGGCGCCACACCCTTGAGACCTGCCAGCTGAAACCGATCGTTGAAACCGGCCATCGAGACCGTATTGACCTGGCGCGCCGTGGTCATGCCGGCGTCTTCCAGGGTGTCGAGAATCTGCGTGTCGAAAGGGTTGCCCTGAACCAGTACCAGATCACCGCCCAGCAGCTGTCCCGACTGGCGCTCCAGCGCGCTGCCGATGCGGTCCAGAAAGAAACCGATCATGGTGGTGGCCGCCACCGCCAGCACCAGGGCCAGAAAGAGCGCGCGCACGTCCGCGGCGCGCAGATCGCGGGCAAGCCCGGTCCAGCCCAGACGCAGCGTGTGAAAGAGCTCGGCCATCGGCCGGCGCGTGGCAGTTTTTGTGGCGCTTGACCGGGCACTCATCGATGATCGACTCCATCAGGGGCATGATCCGACGGCGTGTCGTTGACACGCTCGTGCAGTCGCCCCTCATCAAGGGTGAGCGTGCGGTCGCAGCGCGCCGCCAGCTGCGGGTCGTGTGTGACCAGCACCAGGGTCGTGCCGGACTCGCGGTTGAGCGTAAAGAGCAGATCCGCGATCCGGTCACCCGTGGCGCGGTCAAGATTGCCGGTGGGCTCATCGGCAAACACCAGCGCGGGGCTTGTCACAAAGGCGCGGGCGATCGCCACGCGCTGCTGCTCGCCGCCGGAGAGCTGTTTGGGCAGATGCTGCACGCGCGCCTCAAGGCCCACCCGCTCAAGCCACTGCTGCGCCTGACGGGTATCGATGCCGGCCTCGCTCAGCTCCAGCGGCAGCAATACGTTTTCCAGCGCCGTCAGCGTCGGCAGAAGCTGAAAGTTCTGAAACACGAACCCGACCTGCCCGGCGCGCAGCCGGGCGCGGCCGTCTTCATCCAGCGATGACAGCGATTCGCCAAACAGGGCAAGCTCGCCACGAGTCAGCGTATCCAGGCCGGCAAGCAGCGCCAGCAGCGTGGACTTTCCCGCCCCCGAACTGCCCACGATCGCCACGCTTTCTCCGGCATGAATGTCCAGATCCAGAGCGTTCAGGATGGTGATGGCGTTTGATCCGCTGTCGACTGTCTTTTCAAGCTGGCGCGCCATCAGTACCGGTGTTCTATCCTGTTGGCGAGCGCCTGGCGCATGACCGGCCCGAGGGCTGCTGTCCTGTCCGGGGTGCTCAACGTCCTGTTTCCTGGCTTCTGGAGTCGACATCTTGCGCTACCTGAATTGGATGAATGTGTCATGCCGCATCGGCTCGAGTGCCCGACGCACGCTGATGATGCTGATGGTTGTGCTGGCAACGGCGCTGCAGCCGGTACATGCCGAGACACTGCTGGTGGTGGGCGACAGCCTCAGCGCCGCCCGCGGCATCGACCGTGATGAGGGCTGGGTCAATCTGCTGCGCCAGCGGCTGGAATCCGAGGCGCCGGGTCGCCACACGGTGGTCAACGCCAGTATCAGCGGCGACACTACGGCGGGCGGTCTCGAGCGACTGCCCGAAGCACTCGAGACCCACCAGCCCGATATCGTGCTGCTGGAGCTGGGCGGCAACGATGGTCTTCAGGGGCTGCCACCCCAACGCATGCAGGATAACCTGGCGCAGATGATCGAGAAGAGCCAGGCCAGCGGTGCTCGCGTAGCGCTTTTGGGCATTTTGATTCCGCCCAATTACGGCCAGACCTATACGAAGGCGTTCGCCGACGTTTTCCCGGCGCTTGCCAGCCGCTACGATGTGCCGCTGGTGCCCTTTATTCTTGAAGGGGTCGCCCTGAACGAGGACCTGATGCAGTCCGATCGCATTCATCCCAACGCGCAGGGGCAGCCGCTCATTCTTGATAATATCTGGCCGACCGTGGCCTCAATGCTTGATGAAGCATCGCCAGGCAAGACGGCCCCTGCCAGTCGCCATTAAGTACTGATTCAAGCGAGACGGTTGAAGTGTCCCGCCTTTTACCCTTACGACTCATGTGGAAAACCTGCCATGTCCTCTGCGCCTCTTTCCTCCTTTGTGGTGGCCTATCGTCTGGACGGTCAGGGCAGCGGCACGCCGCTGGACCCCGAGGAGCTCTTGCGCGTCTGGCATCAGGACACGTCACAGCTCTGGATGCATCTGGACTTTACCCATCAGGATGTTGACCACTTTCTCGCCACCATCGCCAGGCTCGATGAAGACGTCATCGAGGCCCTGACAGAAGAAGACACGCGCCCGCGCGTGGCCGTGTTCAAGGGCGGACGAATCACGACCCTGCGCGGCATCAATCTCAACCCCGGCGCTGACCCGGACGATCTGATTTCGCTGCGCGTCTGGCTGACCGACAACCGATTGATCACCGTACGTCGGCGGCCACTGCAGTCCATTACCCGGGTACGCGCCTACCTTGACGCCGGTGAAGGGGCCCGCAATGTCGGCGAGCTGCTGGCGGGCATGGCCGATAGCCTGGTCGACCGGGTCGGCGATCTGACCCACCAGCTTGATGACGCCCTGGGCGAGCTGGAAGAGCGCCAGACGGCTGAGGGCGCGATCGATATTACCAACAAGGACCTGACCGACATTCGCCAGCCCCTGATCAATTTGCGTCGCTTCATGGAGCCGCAGTATCACTGTCTGACGCGTCTGGCAGAAGATGAGGTCTTTGATGACACCGCACGGCTGTGGCTTCGTGAAGCCGCCAACCAGCTCTATCGTTATGTCGAGGACTTTCGCGCCATGCAGGAGCGCGCCCTGATTCTGCAGGAGCAGCTCTGGAATTCGCACAACGAGCGCCTCAACGAGCGCATGTATCTGCTGGCCATCATTACCGCCGTGTTTCTGCCGCTGACCTTTCTGACCGGGCTTTTGGGCATCAACGTCGGCGGTATTCCAGGCGCCGAAAGTCCGGCAGGCTTTGCGGTCGTCGTGTTGCTTTCCATGCTGGTCGGTGCCGGTGTCATGGCCATTTTGAAAAAGTGGCGCTGGTGGTAGCGCCGCACGGCGTCACGCTCTCTCGATTCAGCGGTCGATATGGCCCAGGTCACGCTCGGGGTCAAGGCGGTCACGCACCCGGCGCTTTAACTCCTTGATATCGGGAAAACCGCCATCGCGCTTGCGCTCCCAGATCACTTCCGGCGCGCCGTGCGCCCCGGAGCGGATCACGATCTCGAAGTGGCCGCCGTGGCCGGGCGCCAGCGCCACCTGCTCAAGGCTTTCACCGAAGGTGGACAAAAGCTCCTGCGCGTACCACCCGGCCCGCAAAAGCCACTGGCACTGGGTGCAGTAATGAATGGTGATGTTCATGAATCGCTCCCTTCAATGTGGCATCGGTCAAACGACGAGACTATGTTACGGGTCGCCGGGTTACATTGAGCAACACAATCTCTTAAAAAACCCGGCCAGTCATTAGCATATTTAATGGAAGGCCGCGGGTAATCCGTTTTTACTACTCATTGTGCTGGCATCGCGCCGGCGAGGCTTCATATCATGCAAGCCTATCCTTCATGACCGAAACGCCGCTACCTGCACGTCAGGGCAGCATTTTTATTTGAGGAAGCATCGATCATGCAAACACAGCGGATGATCAGCCCCGAGCTGCTCGAACGTGTCGTCAATGCCTCGGAGGATGGCATTGTCGTGGCAGAGCGGGAAGGCAACGAGAATATCCTGATCTACGTCAACGGTGGGTTTGAAGCACTGACAGGCTATAGCGCCGACGAAATCCTCTATCGGGACTGTCGCTTTTTGCAAAACGGCGACAACCAGCAGCCCGGCCTGGACCGCATTCGCGACGCCCTAAGGGAGGGCAAGGCCTGCCGCGAAGTCATTCGCAACTACAAAAAGGATGGTGCGCTGTTCTGGAACGAACTTTCCATTACGCCCGTCCATGATGAAGAAGACCAGCTACTCTACTTTATCGGTGTCCAGAAGGACGTGACCAGCCTGGTCGAGGCACAGCAGGAGCTCGAGCGCCTGCGTGCTCGCGTTGAAGAGATATCCTGATCCCGCGTCTGCCATCGTGTACCAGCGACCCGCTTCGGGGCCCGCCATGTGCGGGCCCCTTTGATTTTCGCCCTTGCCCGCGGCCATCGACAATCGATGGCCGGGGTCGAACAAAACCGCTTGCCCGGGGCCACAAACGGCGCTATACAGCCTTTTTTACAGCGAAGGGCAGCCCCATGAGTACCGAGCTGTTTGAAGAAGCACCCGATGAACAGGAAGCGGTCAACGATGACACCTGGACGCCCAATGCACGTCCCAAAAAGGGCGAGATCTGTGCCCGCAGACGACTCGAAACGCTTTTGGAAGCGCGGCGACTCGAGCGCGACCTGACCGATGGCTGGGAGGCGTGGGACGAGGAGGAGTAGTCCGCACGCCGGTTCGTTGCCTGCCTTTCAGGGCGCCCGTGCGGCGCCCTGTTCGTTGGCATAGAAAGCACCGCACCCGGCTTTGCGCTGGCCGTGATGGCCCCTGATCTCTATCATCACGGTACTGGCAGACGACTGCCTCTGATACCCTGCCTATCACCATTGACTACGAGGCTGAATCCACTCCATGGCGCAATACGTATATACCATGAATCGGGTGGGCAAGACCGTGCCCCCCAAGCGCGACATCCTCAAGGATATTTCGCTGTCGTTCTTCCCCGGTGCCAAGATCGGTGTCCTCGGGCTTAACGGTTCGGGCAAGTCATCCCTTTTGAGAATCATGGCGGGCGTCGATCAGGACTATCACGGCGAAGCCCGGGCCATGCCCAATCTCAACGTGGGCTACCTGCCGCAGGAACCGGAGCTTGATGATAGCAAGACGGTCCGCGAGACCGTCGAGGAAGCGCTGGCCGAAATTACCGAGGCCCAGACAAAACTCGATGCTGTCTACGCCGCCTACGCCGAGCCGGACGCCGACTTTGACGCGCTGGCCGCCGAGCAGGCCCGCCTTGAAAACATGATCGAGGCCAGCGACGCTCACAACCTCGAGCGCAAGCTGGAAGTGGCCGCTGAAGCGCTGCGCCTGCCGCCATGGGATGCCTACGTCGAGCATCTTTCCGGCGGTGAGCGCCGCCGTGTCGCTCTGTGCCGGCTTCTGCTGTCAGGCCCCGACATGCTGCTGCTCGATGAGCCCACCAACCACCTGGACGCCGAGTCCGTGGGCTGGCTGGAGCGCTTTTTGACCGAGTTCGACGGCACGGTGGTCGCGGTCACGCACGATCGCTACTTCCTCGACAACGCCGCCGGCTGGATTCTCGAGCTGGACCGCGGTCGCGGCATTCCCTGGGAAGGCAACTACTCCACCTGGCTTGAAGCCAAGGAGAAGCGCCTGGAGCAGGAAGCCAAGCAGGAAGCGTCTCGCCAAAAGGCCATCAAGCAGGAGCTCGAGTGGGTTCGCCAGAACCCCAAGGGCCGTCAGGCCAAGAGCAAGGCGCGTCTCAATCGCTTTGACGAGCTGCAGTCCGGCGATTTCCAGAAGCGCAACGAGACCAACGAGATCTATATTCCGCCGGGACCGCGCCTGGGCGACAAGGTCATCGAGCTGCACAACGTCACCAAGCGCTTTGGCGACAAGATGCTGATCGAGGATCTGTCGATGTCCGTACCGCCGGGCGCGATCGTGGGCATCGTGGGCGGCAACGGCGCCGGCAAATCGACGCTGTTTCGCATGATCACCGGTCAGGAACAGCCCGACAGCGGTGAGGTGGTCGTCGGCGAAACCGTCGACATTGCCTACGTCGAGCAGCTGCGCGATGCGATGGACGATCGCCAGACCGTGTGGGAAGCCGTTTCCGGCGGCCAGGATGTGCTCAGCATCAACGGCTACGAGGTCTCCTCGCGCGCCTACGTCGGGCGTTTCAACTTCAAGGGCAACGACCAGCAGAAGTACCTGAAGGATCTCTCCGGCGGGGAACGCGGTCGCCTGCAGCTGGCCCAGACCCTCAAGCAGGGCGCCAACGTGCTGCTGCTCGATGAGCCCTCCAACGATCTGGACATCGAGACCCTGCGCGCGCTGGAAGAGGCCCTGCTGGCCTTCCCGGGCTGTGCGATGGTCATCAGCCACGACCGCTGGTTCCTGGACCGTGTCGCCACGCATATTCTGGCCTATGAAGGTGATTCCCACGTGGAGTTCTTCGAGGGCAACTACACCGATTATGAAGCCGATTACCACAAGCGCGTGGGCAGCGACACGCCCAAACGCGTGAAGTACAAGCGTATCGACGCCTGATCGATGCCAGTAGCGCAGCATTAAAAAGGGCCACCCCGGCGGGGTGGCCCTTTTTTCATGACGTCTCTGGCATCACGTCCTTTTTCACATCAAAAACCACGCTAGTCGTAGAAGGACGCCTCCCCTTCCGGACGGGTCTTGAAGCGCCGGTGCAGCCAGAGATATTGCTCGGGATGCTTGCGAATGGCCGCCTCGATGAAGGCATTGACCTGAGTGGCATCGGCCACTTCATCATTGCTGGGGAAGTTTTCCAGCGCCGGCAGATACTCAAGCGTATAGGTGCGATTGTCCGGATTGCGGTGAAACATCAGCGGCATCACCGGCGCGCCGGTCATTCGCGCGATCTTGGAGGTTAGTCGAATCGAGGCGGCATCAATGCCGAAAAACGGCGCGAAGACGCTCGCCTCGCGACCAAAATCCTGATCCGGCGAGTACCAGACTGCGTGCCCACTCTTGACGCGCCGGACCACCCCGCGCAGGTCATGACGATCAATGGCCGCACCGAAGATGCCGCGGCGCGCCTTCGTCATGAAGCGCTCGAACAGCGGATTGTTGTGCGGGCGATAGACCACGTCGGCATCGAAAAACAGTGAGTGCAGCGCCCCGCCCAGATCCAGCGTCGAGAAGTGAATACCGATGATCAGCACCCCCTTGCCGCGGGCCTTCGCCGCTTCCATGTGCTCGGTGCCCTTGAAACTGACGCGGTGGCGCAGGTGTTCGGGGTCGCGACACCAGCCGGTGGCGGTCTCCAGAATGCCGATACCGTTGGCATGAAAGGTGCGCCGTACCAGTGTTGATAGCTCGCGCTCATCAAGTTCCGGAAAGCACAGGCGCAGGTTGGTCTCGGTGATATGGCGACGACGCTTGACGAAGCGCCAGACCAGCTCGCCGATGGCGGTCCCGACCCACAGCTTGAGTCGCCAGGGCAGAAAGGCCCCCACGCGCATCAGACCGATCGCGCACCAGGTCGGCCAGTAGCGTGGATGCGCGAAGGACTCGGGGTATTCGTGACGTTTGCGTTTACTCATCAATCAGCCTGTATCACTTCCTGCGGGCAGACGCGATGGCGCTTGAACACCACGCTGCGGACACTATAAGAGATCACGGGACAAGACACCGGCCATCAACAGCGGCTCAGGACAGTGCGTCAGTATCGGATGAATCATCAGGGGCGTCATTGTAATGATATCGGCGCGGCACTCGCGGCAGTATACCGGTCAATAGCGTATAGGCGATGGTATCGCACCAGCTCGCCACCTCGCTGACATCAAGCATCGCGCCACTGGCGTCGCGCCCCCACAGGGTCACGCGGGAGCCGATATCGGCGTCAGGTATGCCGGTGATGTCCACGGTGAGCATGTCCATCGAGACACGTCCGGCAATCATGGCTCGCTGACCCTGCACCAGTACCGGTGTGCCCTCTCGGGCGTGTCGATCATAGCCATCGCCATAGCCACAGGCCACCACCCCGACCCGCGTGGGCCGGTCGGTCACATGACGCGCGCCGTAGCCGATGGGTTCGCCGGCGGCCAGCTCGCGGATGGCGATGATTCGGCTTTCCAGCGTCATGACCGGCTTCAAGGCCCGGTCGATCTCGCCATGCAGCATTTGTTCGGGCGCGAGCGGATTGACGCCATAAAGCATGACCCCCGGGCGCACCCAGTCATGGCGGGCTGCCGGCACGCTCAGAGTGGCCGGCGAGTTGGCGAAGCAGCCGGGAAGATCAAGCTCACGACGCAGGGTATTGATGGTATCCAGCTGAGAGGCCAGAAGCGCGCTGTCGGGGGTGTCGGCGGTGGCAAAGTGGGTCATCAGAAGCGTCTGCTCGACCCCCGGATGCGAGCGCAGGCGGCGACAGATGGCGCTGACCTCTTCGGGGGCAAAACCCAGTCGATGCATGCCGCTGTCGCATTTGACCAGAACGGTCACATGGTGATGCGGCCAGCGCTCGAGCCGGTCCAGCAGGGCCTCGACCTGCCAGTGCGTATGCAAAACGCTCCAGTAACCGCCGGTGATGATCTCATCAAGCTCATCGGCTTCGAAAAAGCCCTCCAGCAGCACGATCGGGCACGCAATGCCGGTGTCGCGCAGCGCCTGGCCTTCTTTCAGACAGGCCACTGCCATGGCCGGCGCCAGATCACGCAGCGCGCGGGCACACTCGAGACTGCCATGCCCATAGGCATTGGCCTTGAGCACGGCCATGGCCCGGGCATCGGGTGCATAGCGACATGCCTGACGGTAGTTGTGACGCAGCGCATCCAGATCGATATGCGCTGTCAGCGGCCTCATGTGATTACGCCCCGTGCAAAAGGATGGGTATCAGTAGCCGTTGCTGCCGCCGGGCATGTCGCGCCCCATGCCGCCACGACCCAGCCCATTGAGGTCGCTGTTGTCCGGCATGGCGGTGCGATTGGGCGGCGGCAGCTCCCGCTGACCACTGCGCCCCTGGCTTCCCTCCAGCGGGCTGGGGCCGTTCATGCCGGGGTCCGGCTGATCGTCACCGATGCCCAGCCCGGTCGTGCCCTGCGACTGGAAATTCAGCGAGACGGCCTGGTCGGCGCGCAGCCAGCTGTTGAGCACATCCAGGGTATCGACATCGAGAATGCCGGCTTCCTGACGAAGGCTCAGCATGTTGAGCACGTAATCATAACGCGCATTGGCGTAGTTGGAGATCGCGGTAAAGAGATTCTGCTGGGCCTGCAGCACGTCCACGATATTGCGCGTACCGACTTCATAGCCGTTGCGCGTGGCTTCCAGCGCGCTGCGGTTGGATTCGATGGAGCGCTGCTGCGCCTGCACGCTCAACACGTTGTTGAGTGCCCGGGAGTAGTAGGAGCGTACCTGCTGAACGGCCGTGCGCAGCTGGGATTCCTGCTGGTACTGGGTCTGTTCCAGCGAGAAGGTGCTCTGGCGGACCTGCGCGCTGGTAGAGCCGCCGGTATAGATGGGGATGGTGGCTTCCAGCCCGATCTGGTTCTGCTCGTTGTGGCCGCGCAGATTGTCCTGGTTGCTGTCGCCATACTGATAGTTGGCAAAGGCGGACAGTACCGGCAGATGGCCGGCACGCGAGGTGTCCAGATTGGCTCGCGCCACGTCAACGGCGGCACGCGCGGCCAGCAGATCCAGGTTCTGACTGGAGGCCATCTCGACCCACGCCTGCTGGCTGGCAGGCGTTGGACGCTCGATGGGCATGTCATCGGCCAGGCCATCGATGCTGGGATACTGCTTGCCGGTCAGCTGCTCGAGCGCCTCGAAATTGACCTGCAGGGTACTTTCCTGCGAGATGCGCTGCGAACGCGTCAGATCATAGGAGGCCTGGGCTTCATAGACATCGGTGGCGGCCACGATGCCCACATCAAACTGCTGACGCACCTGCTCGAGCTGGCGGTCGACGGCCTGCTCTTCGGCGCGCAGCGTGTCGAGCTGCTCCTTGGCCCGCAGCACTTCAAAATAGGCCTGAGCCACATTGTAGAGCAGCTGCTGACGATCGACGCGCAGATTCAAGGCTTCCTGAGCCGTCTGGCGTTTCGAGGCTTCCAGCTGATACCAGTTGGTGGCATCAAACAGGGCCTGAGTGGCCTGTACCTGTACGGTGGTGCCGGTGTAGTGGTCATCACCGCCACCGCCGGCGTCAAGAACGCCATCGTCGACGCCTGCCCCGGCCCCGGTGCCTGCCCCGCTGATATCGCGGCTCTGGGAGGAGGTAATGTTATAGCGAGTGACGTTGCCACTGGCACTGACCTGGGGCAGCAGATCGCCCCGCTGAATGTCCTCACCGGCCTGTACGCTGCTGTAGCCTGACCTTGAAGCGGCAAGATCGGCATTGTTGACCAGCGCATCGCGCGCGATGGTCATCAGGTCAGCTGCCTGAGCCTGGCCCGCGAGCGAGACGGCAAGCACCAGTGGCAGTACTCTGAACTTACGCATCAAATGATTCCCTGTCTAAAACGGTTATGCCGTCTCTGGTCAGCCTCTTGTGACCGGCTGGCAACCCTGTGGCACTTTCAAACACACTGTTACGGCGACAGTGCGGCTACCTTGTGGGGCGGCGAGCTTAGCACATTGCAGGATTTTACATACATTCCTGAATGTTTAAAGGCAAGAGATGTCCGTCGATGCAGCGTGACAGACTCCTTGATTAAAAAAACAGCGCCAGAATTGGCGCCGTTTCCGATTGCCCTCCGCCCCGGGCGGAGGACAGGCTGGCCGGCCACATCAGGCCGTACGTGGCCTACTCAAAGATGGCATCCAGCGACAGGCCCTGCTTTTCGAGCATGCGGCGCAGCTTCTTGAGCGCTTCGACCTGAATCTGGCGAACGCGTTCGCGGGTCAGGCCGATCTCTTCGCCGACTTCTTCCAGCGTGGCCGCTTCATGCCCGCGCAGACCAAAGCGACGCACGACCACTTCCATCTGCTTTTCGGTCAGCTCGCCGAGCCATTCATCGACATGCGCCTTGACGTCAAAGTCGACCAGATCGGACTCCGGCCCGGCCTCGTTTTCATCGGCCAGCGTATCCAGCAGCGGCTTGTCGTTTTCGCTGCCAACCGGATAGTCCACCGAGGAGACGCGCTCGTTGAGCCCCATCATGCGCTTGACCGACTCGACCGGACGGTCCAGATGTGCCGCGATATCATCCGCGGTGGGCTCATGATCGAGCTTTTGCGTCAGCTCGCGCGAGGCGCGCAGGTAGACGTTGAGTTCCTTGACCACGTGGATGGGCAGACGAATGGTGCGGGTCTGATTCATCAGCGCCCGTTCGATGGTCTGGCGAATCCACCAGGTGGCGTAGGTCGAGAAGCGAAAACCGCGCTCGGGGTCGAATTTCTCCACGGCACGGATCAGCCCCAGGTTGCCCTCTTCGATCAGGTCGAGCAGGGTCAAACCCCGGTTGAGATAGCGCCGTGCGATCTTGACGACCAGTCGCAGGTTGGACTCGATCATGCGCTGGCGACCGGCGGGGTCACCCTTGCGCGCCAGACGGCCGTAATGGACTTCCTCTTCCGGTGTCAGAAGCGGTGAAAATCCGATTTCGTTGAGATAAATCTGGGTCGCATCAAGACTTTGATGCTGCTGGCGTTCTTCCCTGTTCAGGGCCTTTTCGAACGCGTCTTCGTTGTTCACTTCCTTGTCATTATTATCATCGAGCGTCAGCTCGTTTTCGTTCTCTTCCACTTCAACGTCGTCGTGCAATCCCTGTTCAACCACGCTCATATCGACTTCCCCTTTTCGTTTGAGGTTCCCGTTTCATCGACGCTGTCGATGCTTCCCCGGGTCTCATAACACCGCTCATCTCGATAGGGATGAGCGGTCTCCCTGGTGCCTCAGCGATCCGGCAGATACTGCATTGGATCCTTCGGTTGGCCATCCTGGCGTATTTCAAAGTGCAGCTTGACGCTATCCGCGTCGGTCGAGCCCATGGTGGCGATCGTTTCACCCTGACGAACAACGTCGTTTTCCCTGACGTTCAAGGCGTCATTATGCGCATAGGCGCTGAGGAAGTGATCGTTGTGCTTGAGGATGATGAGATTGCCATAGCCGCGAACGCCATCACCGGCGTAGACGACAATACCGGGGCCGGCTGCCTTGACAGGTTGCCCCTTTTGACCAGCAATATCAATCCCGGCCGTGAGATTTGTCTTGTCCCCGAAATCACCCACGACATTGCCCTCGGTGGGCCACTGCCACTTGATGTTACTGGTAGGCGTATAGGTGCGATCGGAGCGGTCTTCGCTGGTGGTTTTGCCGGCAACGGCTGCACCGCCGGTGTCGCTTTGTCCGCTGCCGGATGCAGACGATGAACCGCTGCCCTGTGACGGTGCCGGGCGCTGGCTGTTGTCGCCGGAACCCTGGCCGCTGTCACTGCCCTGACCGCCTGCAGAGCTGCTGCCGGCGGCACTGCCGGCCGCTGCGCCTACGCCGGTGGCAGCACCCACGGCGCTCTGGGAGAGCTGACCCTGAGACGTCGTCCCCGACGCACTACCGGTATTTTGATTGCGACTGATGGTGCCCTCATCCGGTGACAGCCAGCTGTCATCGCCCCCACCGCTGTCACTGCCCGGGGCACCGCTGAGCGCTGTGGCATGCGTACCGCTGCCGCCAGCGGACGAGGCCGCAGAGGCAGAAGACATCGACGGCGCACTGACGCTGTCGTTGAGTCGCAGTGCCTGACCGGGCTCAAGGGCGTAAGGCGGCTCGAGATTGTTCAGCGACGCCAGTCGACGAAAATCGATGCCCGTTTTCCAGCCGATCGAGTAGATCGTATCGCCACGCTGGACGTGATAGATCCCGCTGGCCATCGAGCTCTGATTGAACGAGGCATCCTCCACGGCCGGAGGATTGTTGATCTGGGCACAGCCTCCCAGAACCGCCATGAGTACAACGCTGCTGCCCAGGGTGACCTGGCGCATGCGCGGATGAAATCGAATCATGTCCTGTCGTGCTCCTTTGACATTGATTGACTGTCTGTCGATATCCGTGACGAGGCCGCACCGGAGCGCTCTCCCACGGCCACTACCATCACAAATCCAATCAGCGCCAGTGCCAGCGCCATCCACAGGTGCGAAGGCTCACCGGTCACGGCCGTATAGGCTTCCGGCGAGAGCAGCTGGTACTGCAGTGGCACCACCTCGCCATCCGGCGACATCGTATAGCTTTCCAGCGACCGCCAGGGCCAGAGCACCGGCAACGACCCCAGAATAAAGCCGATCAGAAGATACAGCGTGGTGGAGTAGTGATGCCTGAAAAGCCACGACAGCACGCGTGAAAAGGTGAAAAGCCCCAGCAGACAGCCCAGCGCAAACTGCGCCATGGTCACAAGATCAAACGCTTTGATGGCGTCGATCACGGTGTGATACATGCCCATGGTCAACAGCAGAAAGCTGCCGGAGACGCCGGGCAGCAGCATGGCGCTGATTGCGATGGCACCTGCCACAAACAGCATCAGCGCGCCGCCGCCGCTGGGCAGTAGCGCCGGTAGAAAGTGGGCCAGCAGCGCCCCCAGTGCCAGCGGCACCAGAAACACCAGTCGCCAGCGATCCAGCCGCCGTGCTACCACGATCGCCGAGGCGACCACCAGCCCGAAAAAGAAGGCATTGAGCAGCAGGGTCTGGTGTTCCAGCAAATAGCTCACTACATGGGCCAGACTCAGTACACTGGCGGCCACACCGGCCAGCAGCGGGATCAGAAAGCCCAGATTGAGATGGACGATCAGCCCCTTCAGACCGTGCTCGCGCAGCGCGCCGATGGCACTCGGACCAAACCGGCGAATGGTTTCGATCAGCTCTTCATAGATGCCCGTCACAAACGCGATGGTACCGCCGGACACACCGGGCACGGAATCCGCAGCCCCCATGCCCATGCCTTTCAGAAAAAGCGTTACATGCCTTTTCACTTGTTCTACTCCAGATAAATGGGCGGCACAAAGACCGACGCGGGATGCTTGCAGGGAAGCGGCACTGACCCGGAGTCGGTGCCTGTCATGTCCCTGTCGATTCGAGGGGCGCGAGTATCGCATCGCCCCTTGCAGCTGTCTGCCCCGGGGTGTTCACCAGGGGTGAATCAGAGCAGGTCCCCGGACTGGTGGCGCTGACTGGTCAGCGCCTCAAGCCAGCCGTGGACATCGCTGATCGAGGCGTGGCGGGTAAGATCCGTCTGTAGCGGTGTAATCGACACATAACCGGCCTCGATGGCGGCGAAATCGGTGTCCTCGCCCATATCGGCGCTGGCACCGGAGGCCGCGATCCAGTAGCGGGTACGCCCCCGCGGATCCTGCAGACGCAGCGGCTGGCTGCCCTGGCCACGCTGGCCCTGTCGGGTCACCCGAAACCCCTTGAGCTCTTCCCAGGGCACATCCGGCACGTTGACGTTCAAAAGGCTGCGAGGCGGCAGGGCCAGCTGCTCGACCGCGCTGACAAGCGTTGCGGCCACGCGGCCGGCTGTCTCAAAATACTGATGACCCGCCAGCGACATGGCAATGGCGGAAAGCCCCAGCGAGCGGCCTTCCATCGCGGCGGCCACAGTGCCGGAATAAAGCACGTCGTCGCCCAGATTGGCGCCGTGATTGATGCCGGAGATCACCATGTCCACCGTCTCATCGAAGATATCGCTCACCCCGAGATAGACACAGTCCGCCGGCGTGCCATCCACGCTGTAAAACCCGCTGTCCAGCGGCGTCAGCGACAGCGGATAGGACAGCGTCAGCGAGTTGCTCGCCCCGCTGCGGTCGCGGTCCGGGGCAATGACCCGCAGTCTGGCCTGATCCACCAGCGCGTCATGCAGCGCCCTGAGCCCCGGCGCATGAACGCCGTCATCGTTGGATAGAAGCAGTCTACGCATTGGACGTCCCTGTTCATGTCAGTAAGAAAATGGATGAAATGACCCCGATCCAGGCCATTGTCCCGACGCGCTAGAGCGCCGGGTGTTGAAACAGCTCCCGCAGCACGGCCGTGGCAAATCCTCCACGGGCCAGGGAAAAATACAGCCAGACGCCCTCGCCTTCATACTCGAGCGCCGGCGATTGAAGACAAAGCCGCAGGGGACGGCGCATGGGGGTCGCACCGGCCTTCTCGATGCCCTCGGCAAGCGTTGACTCTTCGGCAGCGATGGCGCGCTCAAGATCACGCGCCTCACCGCCGACACTGCTTTCGCCTCGCCCCCACAACGGGCCGGTCGGATGAATATCCAGTGCCGTCAGCCGCGCTCGCAGCTGCTCATCCAGCGCCTGCCCGGCAAACTGGCTGGCGCTGCCTTCAAGATTGAAAACATCGCCTTCCAGCCCGTTGGACCAGCTGTCCTGTTCGATACGCGCCGCCAGCACCTGGTTGAACAGGAAACTGCGCGCGCTCGACAGCAAAAATCCATCCCGGTCCTGCTTTTTCTTCCAGCCACGTGCCATCAGAGTTCTGGCACGCGTGAGATTGCTGCCCTGATGACCAAAGCGTTGCGGGCCGAAATAGTTCGGCACCCCGCGCTCCACCAGCGCGTTCCAGCGCGTCTCGAGCGAGCCCCGGGTGACGGCCTCGCCGGTGACATACAGGGCAAAGCGATTGGCGCGATGTACGCCGCGACGCAGCTTGCGCGGGTGTCGGCCAGCGTCCAGAAGCCGCAACCCCTCCATCTCGACCTGCTCGGCCAGATCCAAAGGGGTGGGACGACCCGTCAGCGCGACCGACACCCACTGACGCGTCAGCGCGGTATGATCCTTGAGACCGCTGACCCCGATATCGCGCGGCGCCACCTCAAGACACTGCGCCAGATGACGAATCAGCTGCGCCGTGGACAGATTGCGCTTTTCACAGTGCAGCCAGAGATGCTCGCCTGCCCCTTCGGGGGTAAAGGCCATCTGCTCTTCGACCCGAAAGGCTTCGGGGAATTCACGAAACCGCCCTGAGTGCGGCGGCGTGCCAAGGCTTCTGGCCCAGTCGGGCAGCGGCGACTCCGGCGCCTCGCTCACGTTTTGTGTCATGCCGCCTCGTCATGGCGCATCAAAAGCGCCACGGCTTCCACGGCAATGCCCTCACCACGGCCGGTAAACCCGAGCTTTTCGGTGGTCGTGGCCTTGACGTTGACACATGACAGCGCCAGTCCGATGTCCTCGGCAATGACCTCTCGCATGGCGCCGATATGCGGTGCCATTTTGGGTGCCTGGGCCAGAATGGTGATATCGACGTTGATCAGGGCAAATCCTTCGCGCTGAATCAGCGACACCACGTGACGCAGCAGCGCGCGACTGTCGGCGCCGCGCCACTGCTCGTCGGTGTCGGGGAAGTGCTGACCGATATCGCCGAGCGCGGCCGCCCCCAGCAGCGCATCGCTTAACGCATGCAGCACCACATCGCCATCGGAGTGCGCCACGAAACCGTGATCGAAGTCCACGCGCACCCCGCCCAGCATCAGATGATCGCCCTCGCCGAAGCGGTGAACATCAAAGCCGTGACCGATACGCAGCCGGGCGAGCATGGAAGGGTCAGATAGGCTCATGGCCGGGTTCCTTGTCCGAAAGATATAACCGGGATGTGTCCTGCTGGGCACGCAGAATCTGCGCGACCAGCGCCAGATCCTCGGGATGGGTAATTTTCAGGTTGTCGCTTCGCCCGGTGACCAGCAGCGGCGCATGGCCCAGCCGCTCGACGCCCGAGGCTTCATCGGTCATCAAAAATCGGTCGCTTGCGGCCCTGTCAAAGGCCTCGCGCAAAATGCCATAGCGAAAGCCCTGCGGCGTCAGGGCGCGCCAGAGCCCCTGACGCGGCACGGTTTCATCGATGCGCTGGTCGCTGTCCTGACGCTTGAGGGTGTCAGTAACCGGTGCCGCCAGCAGCCCGCCCACCGGGTCATCCCCGATGGCGTCCATCAAACGGTGCAGATCCGCTACGGTCACACACGGGCGCGCCACATCATGGACCAGTACCCAGTCATCGCTGTGGGCGTGATCGGTCAGCCAGTCAATGCCGGCACGCACCGAGTTCACGCGCTCATCGCCGCCGTCCAGGCGCTGCCAGCGTTCAAAGGGCACCATGGACTCATGAAACCACTGGTCCTCGCTGTCCAGACACAGTAGCAGGGTCGTCTCCGGGAAGGCCTCATGCAGCCGCGAGAGCGTACACGCCAGCACCGCGGCATCATCGAGCAGCAGATACTGCTTGGGACAGGCCGCGCGCATTCGAGTACCGCGGCCGGCCGCCGGTACGATCAACCATTGCGGGGCGCTCATGGCTCTCTCCCGGCCAGCTCGTCACGGGCTTCATCGGCGCTCTGGTCGGCCCCCGGCGGGGCCACGGGCGTGGGGTTACGGCTGGCCTTTTCACTGGGCACCCAGAAAAACTGCTCATCGTTGCGGATCATGCCCAGGTCATTGCGCCCGCGCTCCTCGATCGCATCAAGGCCGTTTTTCAGATCCACCACTTCGGCGGCAAGACGGTCGTTGCGGTCGGTCAGCAGCTGGTTGCTCTGCTGGAGCTCATCGGCGCGCGATTTGACGCGACTGTGCTCCAGAAGGCCGCCATCACCCAGCCAGAGCTGATACTGCAGCGCCGCCAGCACGACCACCAGCGCGATTGAAATCCATTTGAGCATCGTGATCTATATCGTTGTCGGCCGAAGCGGCCCTCGGGAAAGCCGCAATTATGCCATTATCAGGCCGTGGATCGTCCAGCAGACACGCCAGGGCACGGACAAACGTGAAAATCCTGCCTCGTTGCAACGGGGCAGGTGTGCCCCGTTTCACGCTACCAGCGCCGGATCACATCGGCGTGCAGCGAATAGAGATCCAAGCGCTGAACGTCGAGCGCCTGGTGCTCAAGGTGGGCGCGGTCGCGAAAATAGCATTCAAGGGTTTTCGTAATGGTCGAGAAGGCCAGTTCGGACCAGGGGATGTCCTCTTCCCGGAAAAGGCACACTTCAAGGCTTTCCGGTCCCGCCGCAAAGGCTGGCGTTTGATCATCGCGCAGTCTTGCCAGATAGATCATGTAGACCTGATTGATATGGGGCAGATCGACCATGGTATAAAGCCCGCCCAGCTCGATCTCGGCGCAGGCCTCTTCGCGGGTTTCGCGAATGGCGGCCTCGGGCGTGGTTTCCCCGTTTTCCATGAACCCGGCCGGCAGGGTCCAGCACCCTTCTCGCGGGGCGATGGCACGGCGGCACAGCAGTATCCGATCACCGATAACGGGTAGACTGCCGGCCACGATGCGTGGATTCTGATAGTGGATGGTGCCGCAGTTATCACATAGATAGCGCGGACGATCGTCGTCCGATGGAATGGCAAAGCGCACCGGCGCGCCGCAATGGCTGCAAAAATTCATGCTTTCCTCGTCGCTTACGGCGAGTGACCGAACGCTTTACACTACGTCTGATCACCTCATGTGTCGATTGGCGATTGTGCCATGACACGCTGGTCTTTCTGCTGGACGGTGTCCCCTATGCTGCTGACGGCACAACATCGACTCAAGGACTATCGACCGACGCAGCTTGGCGGCAGCCATCCACGCGCCGCCGTGCTGATGCCGATCATCAACCATGACCCGCCAACGCTTTTGCTGACGCGGCGCAACGCGCGCTTGAGCTCTCATGCCGGTCAGGTCGCCTTTCCCGGCGGCAAGATGGACCCCGAAGACGACAGCCTTGAGGCCTGCGCCCTGCGCGAAAGTTTTGAAGAGATCGGCCTGCCGCCCGGACAGGTCCGTCTGCTGGGCCGGCTGTCCGATCGCTTTTCCGCCAACGGCATGATCGTGACGCCCTTTGTCGGGCTGATCGAACCCGGCGTGCCCTTGACGCCCAGTCCCGACGAAATCGATACCATTTTCGAAGTCGAGCTGGCCCGTTTGATGACCGACCCGCGCGAGCATACCGACGTCATTTACGATGACGACGAGCGCTGGTACGTGCCCAGCTACACGATTCTGGAGCACACGCTCTGGGGGCTGTCAGCGATGATGGTGGTCGAGCTTTTAAACGTGGCCTTTCAGGTGGATATCGGGCTTGATCGATACCCTGAAACCTCGACCCTTCGCCATCTTCCCCCTCGACCGTCACGCAGGCACCGGCCATGAGCACTGTTGTCGATGATTTCGACCGCCAGTATCGTACGCTACTGGCCGCCTCTTCGCTGGACTCCGAGCGCATCGATACGCTTATCGAGGATCTGATCCATCAGGGTTTCAGCTACCAGCGCGACTTCTTCTCCCCGCCCCTGATCGATGCCCTGCTGGCGGACCTCGAACGTCTTGAAGCCTGTGACGCCCTGGCAAGCGCCGGCATCGGCCGGCTCAATGAGCACCAGCTGGCCACCAGCATTCGCGGGGACGCCATTCGCTGGCTGAACCGCGAGAGTCCGGCACAGCAGGTCTATCTCGAGCGCCTGGACGAACTTCGCAGCCAGATCAATCGCTCGCTTTTTATCGGTCTTTTCGAGTTCGAAGCCCACTTTGCCCGCTATCCACCGGGCGCCTTTTACAAGCGTCATGTGGACAGCTTTCAGGGCCGTGCCAATCGGGTCATCTCCACGGTGACCTACCTCAATCGCGACTGGCCCGCTGATGGCGGCGGCGAGATGGTACTGTTCGAGAGCCAGCAGCAGGGGCCGAACGGCTTTGATCCCGACGCCTCGATTCGCGAAATGACTCGGGTGCTTCCCGAGGCCGGCACCCTGGCCTGCTTTTTATCGGACACCGTGCCTCATGAAGTGCTGCCGACCCGACTGCCGCGGGCCAGCATCGCCGGCTGGTTTCGGCGCAACGCCTCGGTCAACGGTGTGGTCGACCCGGCCCGCTAGCCTCTTCTAGTCCACCGAACGCGCCGTCGCCCGGACGGTGCCCTCTCCCTTGAATACCGACGATCATTAAAGTTCGGCGCCCCGAGGCCGACATCAGGGGATGATCGCAACCCCGAAAGCCTTGAAAGCAGCAGGGGTTGCCCGAGTTCTTTTCTCCTCCGAGATCGCACCCTGATGAAATTCCTGCTCATGTTGCTGACGGCTTTTTTGCTTGCGTGCAGTGCCGGCGCTCAGGCGCAGACTCGCCTTGCAGGTGATCGGGTAACGCTCAGCGGTTTCGGTACGCTGGGGCTCATCCACAGCGATCAGGGCAGGGCCGATTTCGTACGTGACACCGGCCAGCCCAAAGGCGCCGAGAAGGGATGGAGCGCCCGGACCGATACGCGTCTGGGGCTGCAGGCCAGCGTGCGTCTGACCGACGAACTCGACACCGTGGTACAGGGCATGAGCCAGTACCACAGCTCGGGGGACTTCAGCCCCGAACTGATGCTGGCCTTTGTGCGCTATGCCCCTGATCCGGGCCTGCAGATGCGCGTCGGCCGTCTGGGCTGGGATGTCGATCTGCTCTCGGAGTCGCGCTATGTCGGCTACGCCTACCCCTGGGTCCGCCCGCCGGTCGACCACTTTGGTGTACTGCAGCTGACCTATATCGACGGCGCCGATGTCACCTTCACGCGCCCGGTCGGCGAGGATCTGGCCTGGGCGCGCTTTTTTGCCGGCACCTCCGACAGCCGGTTTTTCATGTCGGATGCGCTGGAAGCCGACTTTGATGCCCACAGCGTGATTGGCGGCCATCTCAACTACGAGACAGGGCCGTGGCGGTTTCGCGCCGGCTATACCCGGATTCAATCGGATGTCAGTTTCAGCGGTGACGATGCCGACCTGATCGGCCAGTTTCTAAACGTCAACGCCAATGACTATTTAAACCGCTTGAGCGGCTTTGACGAGCTGCAGGTCTACTCGCTGGGCGCCGCCTACAGCTCGGGTCCCCTGCAGCTTCAGGCCATCTGGAATCGCGATTTTTTTGCCGGAGGCGACATCTGGCTGGACACCGGCTTTGTCTCCGCGGCATGGCGCATGAACCAATGGACGCCCTACGCCATGCTGTCGGGCATAAGAACGCATGACGACGGCGAAGATCCACTCGATGCAAGAATCGAGCAGAACACCTGGTCGCTGGGCCTTCGCTACGACGTGGCCACCAACCTGGCGCTCAAGGCCCAGTTTGACCGCATCCATACCCGCTCCCCCGGGCTCCTGTGGCGCGGCTACGACGACGGCTGGAAGGATGATCACTCCAATCTTGTCAGCCTCGGGCTGGATTTCATCTTTTAAGGATATCTCCATGACCCGCCATATGCGCCTTATGCGCCTGACCACAACGGTTATGCTTATCATCGCCACCTCGGCCACGGCCCGGGCCGACATTGCCATCGTCATCAACGATGCCAGCCCGGTCCATCAGATCAGCCACAGCGAGGCGGTTAATATCTTCATGGGCCGCTATCGCCGACTGCCCAACAACAGCGTGGCCCTGCCGATCGACCAGGCCCCGCTCAAGGCGCGCTTTTACAGGGCGCTGGTCCAGAAAGACGTCGCCGAGATCAACTCCTACTGGGCCAGGCTGGTCTTTTCAGGCCGCGCCTCGCCGCCACAGCAGGCAGCCACGCTTGATGACGTTGTGGACATCGTCACGCACAACAGCAATGCGCTCGGCTATGTCGATGCCGCCCATATGCCGCCTCACATGCGCGTTTTATTAACGCTGAGTGAATAGCCATGAAACACCTTGTGAGGCTCTTTCGCAGTCGTCTGGCCCTGCGGGCGGCCGCCAGCATCGTGGTCATCGTGGGCGTTCTGGGGGTGGCCTTTTTGCTGACGGCGGTGCACCTGCGCGGCGAATCCGAAAAGCAGATCCAGCAGATGCGCCTTGAAGGCCTGATCTCCACGGTCGAGCGCACCGTCCAGATTGCCTGTTTTCTGGACGATGCCCAGCTGGCCGGCGAGGTCACCCAGGGACTTTTGAGCAATCGCATCGTGCGCGAGGCGCGGCTGCTTCGTGGCGATGGTACAACGCTTGCCGAGCGCGTCACGGCCAGCCATCACGACAGCGGCACCCCGCTTTCACGAACGATCGACTCGCCCTTCGAGCCGGGCCAGAGCGTGTGTGAGCTGACCCTGGTACCGGACCAGGACTGGATCGACAGCATGGTTAATGATGCCACGCGGTTTTTGTCCGGCGCCCTCATCCTGCAGCTTCTGGGGATCGGGGTAAGTGTAATTCTGGTGGTGTTTTATTTCGTCACCCGCCCCATCAGCGACATTTCCCAAAAGCTTCACGCCCTTGAGGCAGAAACGGGCCAGAAACTGCCCTCGCCCAGCGGCCACAACAAGGACGAGATCGGCCGGCTGGTACTCAGCGTCAACGCCATGATCGACCGGCTGGTCAACAGCCTGAGCGAGGAGCGCCGTCAGCGGCTGGCTCGGGAAATCGAGGAGCGACGCTATCGCACCCTGTTTGACAACGTCGAGGCCGGCATTTTCGAGCTGGACGGTCAGGGGCAGCTGCTGTCGGCCAATCCAGCCTTCTGGCGTCTGTTTCTGGAAGGTAAAACGCCGGATTTTGGCGACCCGCCCATCGTGTTCACAAGCCTTGCCGGTGAAGGCGCGCCGACTATCCAGGAGCTGACCGGGCGCCGGGCGCATCGGGACGGCGCCCGCCAGTGGGAAATGGCCGTGGGCGATGGCGCTCACCGGCGCTGGGCCAGTGTCATGGTCAGCCGTCTGGAAGAGGGCCGTCTGCAGGGCGTGGCGCACGATATTACCGAGCGCCGTCGCGCCGCCGAGACGGCTGAAAAACTGGCCGTAACGGACCCGCTGACCGGGCTGGGCAATCGCCTGGGGTTCGAGCGCCGCCTCGAGCTGATCCAGCGCTATCAGCGCCTTCAACCCGATCATCAGCATGCGCTGATGGTGCTCGACTTTGATCACTTCAAGCAGGTCAACGACGTGTATGGCCACCATGCCGGCGATGAGGTGCTCAGACAGATTGCCGATATGCTGCGCGATATATCACGCCAGCATGACTACCCGGCGCGGCTGGGTGGTGACGAATTCGTGCTGATGCTTGATCATCGAACGCCCCGGACCGAGCTGGACGCTCTGGCCCGGCGGCTGATCGACAGCATCAACCGCCCCCTGACGCTTGAAAGCGGACAGCAGGTACAGGTAGGCATCAGTATCGGCATTGCGGTACTGGGCAGCGATACCGGCGACGTCCAGACCCTGGTGCAGCTGGCCGACCGGGCGATGTATCGGGCCAAGCGGGAAGGCCGCAATACCTGGCGTCTGCACGACCCGACCCTCCCTTTTGATCCCTGAGCATCTCAGGCGTCAGGACAACGGCCGCGCACCCGCATCGCCGTGCGCTTCACGGTCAAAGCGCGCGTTATCCTCATGCGCGGCTTCTTCGGCCTCGTCCTTTTCTGCCTGGGTCTCGGCACCGGCCACCATCTTTTCGGTCACTTCAAGCTCGGCCCCCACCACGGACTGCACCGGGTGAGCCGCAAAGGGCGCCACCGGCTGCGGCGCCGGGCGCACGCTGCGACGCCACATGAAAAAAAGCGCCATGATCGTCGAGATAATGGCAAAACCGTAAAACAGGCCGTTGCCCCCGGTCTGCCCCATGATGCCGGTGAGCATCGGCGCGCTGAGCGTGCAGCCCACGGCGTTGATCAGCAAAAGCCCCTGGCTCATGCCCACCAGCGCCTGCGGCGGCGCCCGGTCGGCGGCGTGGCTCATGGCCACCGGGTAGAGCGAAAACGCCACGCCCCCGAACACGAACAGCACGATACCCAGCGCCAGCTCGCTGATGGCCGCCGCCAGTGGCAGCGCAAGTGACAGGGCAATCAGGGCCATGCCCAGCACAATCAGAACAATCTGGCGGTCGTGGCGGTCCGACCAGCGTCCCATGGGGTACTGCAGCGCCATGCCGCCAACAATGACCACCGCCATGAACTGCCCCAGCCGCTCGACCGACAGCCCCGACTGCTGCAGATACAGCGGCAACAGCGAATAGAGCGCCGCCACGATCAGCCCCGAACCAAAAACGCCCATGACCCCGGTCGGCGTCACACGCACCAGCCGCCATGGCGGCAGCGGCACGGCGTGTTCCAGCAGCGGCGACACGCGAGGAATGATGCCAAGCGGCAGCACCGACAGCGTTGCCAGCATGCCGATCACCACATAGGGTGTGGCATCAAAGGGGGCCTCGAAAAGCCCGAGCAGCAGCTGGCCCAGCGCCAGCGCGGCGTAGAGCGAAATCATGTAAAAGGCCAGAATCTGACCGCGGCGGGTCGAATCGCTGCTGGTCAAAAGCCAGCTCTCGATGACCAGATAGACCCCCACCGTGGCCCAGCCGCCCACCAGACGCATGGCAAACCACCAGCCCGCATCCAGCCACAGCGCCTGGGCCAGAGCCGCCGCCGCCACCAGCGAGGCAAAGCAGGCGTAGGCCCGAATATGGCCGATGCGCAGCAGCAGCCGATCGTTGAACACCGCCCCCAGCGCCAGCCCCACGTAGTAGGCCGACGACACCCAGCCGATGGTTTCCACCGAGGCGCCGGCGTTATCGAGGCGCAGCGTCACAAGAGTCGAGAGAAACCCGTTGCCCAGGGCCAGTATGAAAAGCCCCAGCAGCGGCGGCAGGATCAGTGTCAGCAGTGGACGAGCCATATCTTCCTCACAGGGTGGTCGATGTGAATGGGTCCGGGCGCAACGCCTCTTCCACCATACACAAGTCGGCGTCTTTCACTACCGGGGCGCTCGCACTCCACCCTGACAGGAAGGTATGGTTCAGGGCAGTCGATTAGGCGCCTTTTAAGAAAAGGGCGCGCCATCCGACCATGAAGCCGCGGATTCAACTGGTTATACTCCCCGTCGATTTCGACACCACCAAAGCGTAGCAATGACGATGAAAGACAACTGGCAGGCGCGCCTTATCATGCGTCTCTGGCAAGTGCTCTCACGACGCACGCCGCATACGCTGTGGCAGCTGGCCTCAAGGTTCGAACCCGTCTACAGCCTGATCGGCGTACGCGAACGCCGCGTCACGCGCATGAATCTGCGCCAGGCCTTCCCGGAGGTCAGCGACGAGGCGCGCCGAGCGCAGATTCATGACAGCCTGCGCCATTCGATCGCCACCATGATGGAGCTGGGCTTTGCCTGGCAGGGCGACCCTGACGCCGTGGAACAATCGATTGTCGAGGTACACGGCCGCGAACTGCTCGATGAGGCGCGCGCCGAGGGCCGTGGCGTGATCGTGCTGGCGCCCCATTTTGGCAACTGGGAGATCCTTAACTTCTGGCTGTCCAGCCACTTTCCGTTTACGGCCATGTACGAGCCGCCCAAGATCGACGCGCTGGACCCGGTCATTCGAAACGGGCGCGAGCGCATGGGCGCAAGCCTTGTGCCCACCACCTCTCGCGGCGTGGCGGCGCTTTTGAAGGCGCTCAAGCGCAGCGAGGCGATCGGTATTCTGCCGGATCAGGTGCCCGACTGGGGCAGCGGCGAGTTTGCCGACTTTTTCGGCTATCCCGCCTATACCGCCACCCTGCTGCCACGACTGGTTTCGCGTACCGATGCGCGCGTGGTCACGGGCGTGGCCAAACGGCGCGAGGATCGCCGTGGCTTTGACATCCACTTTATCAAGGCCGATGAGCGAGTCTACGCCCAGGAAGACGAGGCGCTCTCGGCGCGCGGCGTCAACGCCAGTGTTGAGACCGCCATCGCGCTGGATCCCATGCAGTATCAGTGGGAGTACAAGCGCTACCGCCGCACGCCGGGTCAGCGCGAGAACACGCCCGGCTGGCGCGAGCGTCGGTTTTACAAACAGGGGCGCAGCGGGCGCAAGCTCTGACCCGGCCCCACCTCTGGCCCGATGCAGCCTTTCAGGCGCCGCTGCCCGGCGCCTGACTCAGTCGCGGAAGTTGTCATACTGCAGCGGCAAATCCGGCCCCTCCTCGCTTTTCAACAGCGCGATGGCCTGCTGCAGGTCATCGCGCTTTTTGCCGGTCACGCGCACCTTGTCGCCCTGAATGGCGCTTTGCACCTTGAGCTTTGACTCCTTGAGCTGCTTGACGATTGCCTTGCAGTCGGGCTGCTCCAGCCCCTGCTTGAGCTGCACTTCCTGACGCGCCTTGACGCCTGACAGCACGGGTTCCTGCTCGTCCATGCAGCGCGCATCGATGCCCCGGGCAATCAGTTTGGCGCGCAGGATGTCGAGCATCTGCTTGAGCTGAAAGTCGGCATCGGCTTCCAGCGACACCTTTTCGCCTTCCAGCGTGAAACTGGCGGCCACGCCGCGAAAGTCAAAGCGCGTTTGCACCTCGCGGTTGGCCTGATCCACGGCGTTGGTCGCTTCGTGCTTGTCGAATTCGGACACGATATCGAAAGAGGGCATGGCCTAGTCTCCTGAATACACCAAAAGGGCTGATTCTAGCCGACTCCGGGGGCAAGGCCCATTCATCCGAGGCGGCTTTCGTGTTCAAGGCGGCAGGTCGGCAGGACATGGCACTTGATATCGGGCCAAACGCAGCGACCGCTATCGATCGAACACCGCTTTCCCTTACAGTGTCATGGCCTGGTGTTCTGACGTGGCCGACACGTCCAATAAAAAGTAACGCACGTCAGACTCGGGTCACCGATAACAATCGCCGGTATCAAACGGCACACAATAAGACGTTACTCGGGAGTTCCCGCATGGTTGCCGATACGCAACAACCCGGGCGGGCCCAGCGCCGCTCGACACGCTGGCTCAACGCCATCGAACGCCTGGGCAATCGCCTGCCCGACCCCTTTATGCTGTTTGTCGCACTGGCCGTATTCGTGCTGGTCGCCTCCATCATCTTCGCCGCCGTGGGAGCCAGCGTCGTGCTGCCGGCCACGGGCGAGACCCAGCCGATTCGAAGCCTGATCTCCGGTGAGGGCGTGCGCTTCATTCTGGAATCGATGCTGACCAACTTCACCGGCTTTGCCCCGCTGGGGCTGGTACTGTCGATGATGCTGGGCATCGGTCTTGCCGAAAAGATCGGCCTGCTGGACGTGCTCATTCGCCGCACGGTGATGTCCGCACCCGCGCAACTGGTGACCTACACGGTTGCCTTTACCGGCATCATGATGAACGTGGCCTCCGATGCCTCGCTGATCCTGCTGCCGCCGCTGGCGGCGATGGTCTATCACGGCCTGGGGCGCCACCCGGTCGCGGGACTGGCGCTGGGGTTTGCCAGTGCCGGCGCCGGCTTTACCGCCAACCTTCTAATCGTGGGCACCGATGCGCTGCTGTCCGGCATCTCTACCGAAGCCGCGCGGTTGATCGACCCCGAAATGGTGGTGACCCCGGTCGACAACTGGTATTTCAACTGCCTGTCGGTGGTGGTACTGACGGTGGTCGCCGCCCAGATCAGCGAGCGCATTACCGAGCCGCGGCTGGGCACCTACCAGGGCGATGTCGAACGACTCGAACATGACGAGCCGGTCAATGCCGGGCGCGGGCTGCGCAACGCCGGCATTACGGCGCTTTTGTATCTGGGCGGTCTGGCCACGCTGGTACTCTGGCCCGACTCGCCGCTTAAAAACGACGACGGCGGACTGATCCCCTCGCCGTTTCTCTCCGGCATCATCCCGATCATCCTGCTCTTTTTCATCGCGGTCAGCGTGGCCTACGGCGTGACCACCGGCAAAATCAAAAACTCCCGGGACGTCTCGGAGCGCATGGCCGAGGCCATGCGCGATCTGGGCGGCTATATCGTGCTGATCTTTGCCGCCTCGCAGTTCATTGCCTGGTTCGGCTGGACCCACATCGGCAGCTGGCTGGCGGTCAACGGCGCCGAGATGCTCACCTCGATCAATTTTACCGGACTGCCGGTGATCATCTGCTACATCCTCTTTACCGGATTCATGAACCTGCTGATCTTCTCGGGGTCGGCAAAGTGGGCGCTGGAAGCCCCCATTTTCGTGCCGCTTTTCATGCAGCTGGGCTACCACCCGGGCTTTATCCAGATGGCCTACCGCGTGGCGGACTCCTCGACCAACATCATCTCGCCGCTTAATCCCTACATGGTGGTGGTGCTGACCTTTATCCGCAAATACGACCGTGAGGCGGGGCTGGGCACGCTGATTTCGCTGATGCTGCCTTATACCCTGGCGTTTTTGAGCATCTGGATTGTCATGCTGGTGGGCTTTTATCTGCTGGGACTGCCCTTTGGTCCGGGCGTTTACGGTCGAATGTGAGTCGCTGGTTTATATCGGTGGCAGGTCATGATCTGCCTTGCCATGAAAGGAGTACTGTCATGTCACAAACGCTTGCACGCACGCTTGAAACCCATCTCGACAGCCTGAAGCCACAGCTCACCGCCTGGCGACGTGACTTCCACCGCCACGCCGAATCGGGCTGGGTCGAGTTTCGCACCGCGTCACTGGTCGCCGAGGAGCTCGACCGGCTGGGCTATCAGGTCACGCTGGGGCGCGAAGTCGTTGACGACAAGGCCCGCATGGGCGTACCGGATGCCGATACCCTGGCCCGCGAGGAGGCCCGCGCCCGAACCCAGGGCGCCGTCGAGCGCTGGCTACCGCAGCTCTCCGGCGGCTTTACCGGCGTGGTCGGCGTGCTCGACACCGGTCGCCCCGGCCCGACGCTGGGCTATCGTATCGATCTGGACGCGCTGGATCTCGAAGAGTCCAGTGAGCCGACGCATCGCCCCGCCCAGCAGGGGTTCGGCTCGCAAAATGCCGGCATGATGCACGCCTGTGGCCACGACGGACACACCACCATCGGGCTGGGGCTGGCACGACTTTTCAAGGCCTGTGAGTCGGATCTTTGTGGTCGTATCAAGCTGATCTTTCAGCCCGCCGAGGAAGGCGTGCGCGGCGCGCGCTCCATGGTCGCCGCCAGCGTGCTTGATGACGTTGACGTCTTCATTGCCACTCATATCGGCATGGACATTCCCTGCGGCGAGGTTGTCTGCGCCCAGGATGGCTACCTGGCCACCACCAAACTCGATGTGGCCTACACCGGCGTACCGGCCCATGCCGGCGGCCGCCCCGAAGAAGGCCGCAACGCGTTGCTGGCCGCCGCCCAGGCCGCCGTGGGACTGCATGCCATTCCGCGCCACAGCGCCGGTGCCTCACGCATCAACGTGGGCGTGCTCAACGCCGGCAGCGGGCGCAACGTGGTGCCGGCCAGCGCCATGATGAAAATCGAAACCCGCGGTGAAAACACGACCATCAACGAGGAGATGCGCCGACGTGCCATCGATGTGATCGAGGGGGCCGCGCAGATGCATGGCGTCAGCGTCGAATATCACCTTGCCGGTGAGGCGGACACCTGCACCGCAAGCCCTGAGCTGGTGGATTACATTCACGAGCGCATCCAGGGGCTGCCGGGCATTGACGTGGTCACACCGCGCATCAGCGAACCTTCGGGCTCTGAAGATGCCACCTGCATGATGCAGCGGGTGCAGGAGCGCGGCGGCCTGGCCACCTACATGATTTTTGGTACCGAGCTTTCCGCCGGCCACCACCACCAGTGCTTTGATTTCAACGAGGACGTGCTGCCCCTGGCCGTACGGACGCTGTCGCATCTGGCGCTGGGCATCGATGCCCTCGGAGAACGCCATGAGCGCTGATGCCGCCACCGACGACCCGACCGCACGCATCAGTGCGCTGATCAAGGCGCGCCGCGAGCCGTTTATCGCGCTGGCCGATGCCATCTGGGACCATCCCGAGACCCGCTTTGAAGAGCACGTCTCGAGTCGTCTTCTGTCCGATGCGCTCGAAGCCGAAGGCTTTCACGTCGAGCGCGGCGTGGCCGGCATGGCCACGGCCTTTGTGGCCAGCATCGGCAGTGGCGCGCCGGTCATTGCGCTGCTCGGTGAGTTCGATGCGCTGACCGGGCTCAGCCAGCGCGGCGGCGCCAGCACTCATGAGCCGCTAAACGCCGGCGGCAACGGTCATGGCTGCGGTCATAACCTGCTGGGCACGGCGGCGCTGGCCGCCGCCGTGGCCGCAAAAGACGATCTTGCCGCGCGCGGTGCGCTTGAAGGCCGCGGCACCCTGCGCTTTTACGGCTGTCCGGGTGAGGAAGGCGGCTCGGGCAAGACCTTCATGGTTCGCGAAGGGCTTTTTGACGACGTTGACGCCGCGCTGACCTGGCACCCGATGACGTTTACGGGGCTTTTCTCGACGCCGACGCTTGCCAACATTCAGGCGTATTTCCGCTTTCACGGCACCGCCGCCCACGCCGCCAACTCGCCGCATCTGGGTCGCAGCGCGCTTGACGCCGTCGAGCTGATGAACATCGGGGCCAACTATCTGCGCGAGCATGTACCCGAGCAGGCGCGCCTGCACTACGCCATTACCGACAGCGGTGGTACCTCGCCCAACGTGGTGCAATCCAGCGCCGAAGTGCTTTATCTGGTACGTGCCTCGACCATGTCGGAGACCGAGGATATCTACGCCCGCCTGCAGGACGTGGCCCGCGGCGCAGAACTGATGACCGGCACCCGCGTCGAGGTGACGTTTGACAAGGCCTGCTCCAGCTATCTGCCCAATCGCACGCTGGAGGCGCTCATGTTCGAGCAGATGCAGGCACTGGGCGCGCCTGCCTTCGATGAGAGTGACCAGCGCTATGCTCGCGCTATCGCCGACACCCTTGCCCCGGTGGCCCGGCAGGCCGACCTTGACGGCATGCGTCGAATGACCGGCCCCGATACTCGGGCCAGTATTGACGCTTTCGAGCAACAGGCGCTGGCGGATACGGTGCTCGCCCCGGGAGATGGCCGCGAGATCATGAAGGGCTCTACCGATGTCGGCGATGTCAGCCGGGTGGTACCGACCGCGCAGTGCTACGTGAGCTGTTTTGCCATCGGCACCGCCCTGCACACCTGGCAGGTGGTGGCCCAGGGGCGCAGCGCGCTGGGACACAAGGGTATGCTGCGGGCAGCGGAAGTTCTCGCCAGCACAGCCGTTCGACTGCTGGAAGATCCGGAGTGTTTGCAAAAGGCGCGCCGGGAGCTTCTGGAGGCAAGCGAGCGCACGCCCTATACCTGCCCCATTCCTGAAGGCGTGACGCCCTCGCCGCTGACGTCCTGAGCTGAAGCGGCGCGGACAGCCCCGCCCCTGTCGGGTTATGATGGCGCCATCCCATTATCCCGAGGAGCGTTTCGTGACCGACAGGGACCCGATACTTCATGAAGACCCCGCCGCCGATGACGACCCGATGATGGTGCGCATCGGCTACGCCCTTTATCTGGCCAGCATTCTGACCGGCATTACGGCGCTGGCCGGGCTGGTCATCGCCTATATCTATCGCCGCCGCTCGCCGGCCTGGCTTGCCGATCACTACACCTTTTTGATTCGCACCTTCTGGATCGGTCTGGTCTATATGGTGCTGGCGACGATGCTGTCGTTTCTGGGCGTCGGGATTTTGCTGTTCCCGCTGATTACGGTGTGGATCATCGTGCGCTGCGCGCGCGGCTGGCGCGAACTCGAGCGCCGGCGCACACCCACACCGCTGATGAACTGGGCCTGGTAGGGTCTCGCTTCCCTCTGAGGTGTGGATATAAAAAAACGCCCGCAGCAGTCGCTGCGGGCGTTTTTAATGGTGTCCAATGATACCCGGGCATACCTATTCGGCAGACAATCCGCCAAACCTGCCGGCCTGATAGTCACTGACAGCCTGTTCGATCTCTTCACGCGTATTCATCACGAACGGGCCATGCGACACCATGGGTTCCTTCAGACGCGGCGAGTGGCCGAAAATCAGCGTGGCGTCACCGGAGCCGCGAATCTCGACGTAGTCACCCTGCGTGTGGAATTCGATCAGGTGACAGGGGCGAATCGCCTGTTCCGAGATCATGATGTTGCCGCGCACCACGTAGCAGAAAATTTCGTGCTCCTCGGGCACCGGCAGCTGGACCAGCGACCCTTCCTTGATGGTGATGATCGACATGAAGCTGGTCGTCGGCGTCTCGACGGGGCCACGGAAGGTGCTGCCCTGCTGCTCGAAATCGCCGGCGATCAGCGTCAGATGGCCACGGCCTTCATCGAGCTCGACCTGGACGAGATCATCGGCCTGCAGGCCGGTATAGCGCGGTTCGGTCATCTTGAGATCGGCCGGCAGATTGATCCAGAGCTGAAGGATCTCCATGCGCCCGCCGTCACGGCGAAAGGCTTCAGGAGAGACTTCCGAGTGGATCAGCCCGCGCCCGGCGGTCATCCACTGCACGCCGCCGGTTTCAATGATGCTCTGATGGTCATCACTGTCGGCATGGGCCAGCGAGCCATCGAGAATGAAGGTCACGGTCTCGAAGCCGCGGTGCGGATGCGGGCCAAACGGCAGACCCTTGTTATCGCGCTCGTAGATCTGCGGGCCGTGATGGTTGAGAAACAGATAGGGATCGAGATAGTCGATCGAGGGACCGGGCAACGGGCGATGCGTGATGAGATCACCGATGTCATCGCGAATGGCGGTGTGCAAATGCCGTACTTTTCGAGCTGTCATCGGTGCCTTGTCCTGTATTCAAATGAAACACTGATATCGGCCAAGTATAAGACACATCCGGATACCCTGCCCTAACATGCCATATGAATGCCCCAGCCTTTACGAGGGCTCAAGCGCCAGTCGGCGCAGCCGCAGCCCGGCCAGCAGTGCCAGACAAAGCAGTGCGGCGATAAAGGCCACCACGCCGTTCCAGCCGCCCAGCGCCCAGAAGGCCCCCCCCAGCGTGCCGGCCAGACTCGAGCCCAGATAGTAGCTGAACAGATAAAGCGACGACGCCTGCCCGCGTGCCTGGGTGGCCCGCTGACCGACCCAGCCGCTGGCAATCGAGTGCGCGGCGAAAAAACCGAAGGTAAAGATCAGCATGCCCACCAGAATCAACGCCACGGGCGAGGCCAGCGTCAGGCCAAGGCCTGCCAGCATCACCACAATGAACACCCAGAAAACGCGTGGCCGCCCCAGCCGGTCGGCAAGCCCACCCGCCCAGGCCGAGCTGTAAATGCCGGAGAGATAGACGATCGACAACAGCCCGATCACCGTCTGGCTGAAGTGATACGGCGCCTCCAGCAGGCGATAGACGATGTAGTTGAACAGCGTCACGAAGCTGCCCATCAGCAAAAAGGCTTCCAGAAACAGCCACGGCAGCCCGGCATCGCGAAAATGCAGCCGGAAGGCCCCCACCAGATTGGCCACGCTGAGCCGTCTGGGTACAAAATGGCGCGAAGGTGGCAGCATCTTCATGAAGGCGATCGCACTGATCAGCGAGATCACACCCATGGTGGCCAGCGTCACTCGCCAGTTGACGAAATCCACCATCACGCCGCTGATCAATCGCCCGCTCATGCCCCCGATGGCGTTGCCGCCGATATAAAGCCCCATCGACACGCCGATAAAGCTCGGATGAATCTCCTCGTTGAGATAGGCCATCGCCACGCCGCACAGCCCGGCCATGGCAAGCCCGGCCAGCGCGCGCATGACCAGAATCGTGCCCCAGTGCTGCATGAACGCCGCACCAATGGTCAAAGCAGAGGCGCTCAACAGCGCCAGCGACATCATCTTCTTGCGCCCGATGGCGTCCGACACGGGGCCGGTCAGCAAAAGCCCCACCGCCAGCATGCCGGTAGAGACCGATAGCACCAGGCTGGTGCTGGCCGGATCAATCCCGAAAGCCTCGGACAGAATCGGCATCATGGGCTGGACGCAGTACAACAGTGCAAAGGTGGAAAAGGCGCCCAGAAACAGCGCCAGCATGGTGGGCCGATAATCGGGCTGCCCCCGCTCGATAAACCGGGGCGCGTCGCCGGGCGATGACGGTGTGTCACTGTCCGGATAACCTGTGCGGGACATGATGTCTCCCTGTGCCTTCTGACGCCGACTGCCAGCGTCAAAACATGGACCGTTAAGCGTCAATTATAAGACGACTTTGCAAATCCGCTGGCGCTGCATGCCTGCCCGGTCGTGTCGGAGACGCAGGACAATGGTTTACTCTAAAGGCCCCAGAAAAGCGCTACCGCGGAGCCGGACATGTCTCAGAGTTTCGACACGATCAAAAATGCCTGCAGCGACCAGTGGCAGGCCTATATCCAGCACGCCTTCGTGACCGGCGTCAGCGAGGCCACGCTGCCGGCGGCTGCCTTTCGTCACTACCTGCAGCAGGACTATCTGTTTTTGATCCACTTTGCCCGCGCCTGGGGGCTGGCGGTCTATAAAAGCCGCGACATGAATGAGCTTCGCCACTCACTGGACAATCTCAAGACCATTGTCGATACCGAGATGGGCCTGCACGTGGACTACTGCCGGACGTGGGGCATCGATCAAGAGCAGCTTCAGAATCTACCCGAAGCGCAGGAAACGCTGGCCTACACCCGCTTTGTGCTGGACTGCGGCCATCGGGGCGAGCTGCTGGACCTGCACGTGGCGATGGCGCCCTGTCTGATCGGCTACGCCGAGATTGCCAACTGGATCGGCGCGCGAGCCCAAACGGTCACGATCGATAACCCCTACCAGGCGTGGATCGACATGTATCGCGACGATGAGTATCAGCAGGCCGCGCAGCGTGAGCGCCAGTGGCTGGACGAACGGCTGGCCGAAGTCTCCCCTGCCCGTTTTGCCCAGCTGACCAAAATCTTCCAGGATGCCACGCGCCTTGAAGCCGCGTTCTGGCAGATGGGGCTTGATGCCGCGCGCTGAACATTTAACGAGTTGCCGGTGGCACCGGCCGAGATCATCGTGGTATCGCAATGCGATATCACGATGAAGCGAATGAGCAGCGTCAAGGCGACCCTGCGGGCAAAGCGCTATCACCTGCACACTGGGCAAACCTGCTTCCATTGGATTCGCATATTCCTTCGCTTTATTGGCAAGCAGCACCTCCCCATCATGGCAGGATGGCGGCGAGGCTGTGACTGGAGTGCCTGACAAAAAACATTTGGCGACCGTCACGCAGAGCTTGCCCGACGGTATCAATACGCAAGGACGCAACGCCAAGTCGAGTGACCAAGGTTTCGAGTAGTGTCGTTTGTTCAGGTCCGGGAAGAACAAAGACTATGGGCAGCGAGGGTTGGAGTATACTGCCCCTTTATTTAATACTTAACGCCATGCCTTGGTGCAAACCGAAGCGCAGCGTAAGCTTGCCCCAAGCAGTACTTTGTTAGCCTATTGCACTCTCAACAAGGCGTCCTTTTTTAAAGATATAAGTTCCATTTTTAGACGACATCTTACCATCACAACTGGGGCAACGCTCTTCAGATGCAATAGAACCATTAATAGTTATATCCAGTGAGCCAATATTTGGGACCACTTCCCCTTCAATGCCGCATTTTTCACAAGTTAATTGAACTGAGGGTACATCCCTAGACTTTGTTGCTACAAAACATTTGGCTTCCGGGATGACATAGTGCCCCAAACATGGTTGCCCCCGACTAGCTGATACGCCTCGATAGGTATTAGTCACCCCACCGACAAAAGCAAGAACTTCATCAAAATCTTTGCCATCTTTGAAGCCTATCCAGTAATTACTGTTATCGTACCAGTACTCTTTACCAGCAACACATATTGCTCTGACATATGCCGCATCCTCATCGTATAACTTTCGATAACGCTCTGCCTCATTTAGTCCAGTGCCAGTGAGGTCCGAGTTAAGTGCGAAAACCACTGACCTAAGCTTTTCGATAGAATGATGCATTTCTTTGCCATCATCGCCTTTTTGACCCGGAAGATAACCAAAGTTAAGATTTAAGTCTTTAGCACTTTCATGTGCCATTTTAAGCTCTGTGGCATTCAAGGTTGTTTTAACTTCAATTGTATAAAGCACAGACTCGATTGGGAAAATCCCGACTTTTTTATCCATTAAAATTGGAGGCAAAATAGCTCTATCATATAAAATAATATCTATTTGCCCAGACATTTCTCCATTGTAGCTATCTATTATCTGACCAGTACCCACACCAACATCAGCAGGTAATAGCGGCTCAAATAATTGACCAATGAGCAATTCAAGAACATTACCTTTGACTCCTTGATGTGAAAACCCTGCCGCAGCTCGTGCTTGAGATATGGCAGATGTGACTTTTGATCTCAGCAAATCTTGATATTGGTTCTTTACAGCCATTCCTCGATTTCCAAAAAGGCCTAACGTTTGAATTCAGGAAAGTTTATTCTGTGCCTCTACCCAAGAAACCGTGTGATTACTGAGCCAGCGGCGCCACCCAATAATGACGAAAGTAAAACGATTCCCATCTCAAGAGACTTTGACCGCCGATTCTCTGCAAAAGCCAAGAGCCGTCCCAGTTCGCTGGTAGGCAACTCTTCTAATTCTTCCAACTTAGACTTCACCTCTGTCTTAAGAATCTCAGGTTCACCTGACTTGTATAGATCGTTAACGAGTTTCTGAAGCCGTTGTTGAGAGAACACCCTCAAAGTTTCGAACTCTACAAGCTGCTGGTGGGCATGATGTATTTGACGTCGTCTCTTCCTCAGAGCCTGAAGTTGCCCCCAAAACGAAAGCCCTTCCTTTGTAACAAGATCTTCCATAATTTCTTGGAGTCTAACCCAAACGCGAGACCGCTCGTTTCTAGTCCTTACAATTTCATAGAAAACATCAAGCTCATCCCCGAGCAAGCTGCGTAACGCAGAAAAAGCGTCCTCGGCTGAGCCGAACTCACCCGTATCGTAGTAAATTTTAACTTTGTTATATCCTCGAACCGCGAGAGCTTTCGCTTCAAAGATATCCTGCACCTTCTCTGTCTCAGGTTTGGGGCAAAGTTGAAAGTTTGCATGATAGGGACTAGGGCCAAGACTTTCAAAAGTGACGTAACCATCGAGTTTTTTAAACTCGGACTCCAGATATTTACGTACAACAACAACGCTTGAAGATGGAGAATCGTCAGGGTCGTCTTTGATAGGCCAAATAAAAGCAATAGGGCAATCAAATTCATTCTGGCAAAAAACCCGAAACCTCTCAGCATTCGCCTCTCTAAAAAATATGTTTCCTGTCACTTCCCTCTGAACCCGTGCAGGAATGTACAAGTCGAAACTTACCGAAAAGAAGTATAGGTGTGGTATAAAAGCGTTTTCTTCTTTTAATGACGGTATGGGATCATTAAATCTTAAATCCAGTTCGTCGCTGTTTGTGCACTCGATCGAAATGTTGTTGATAGAATGAATCGCTTCCAATGCTCGTTTAACGTCAGTTACAAACTGCGATACTGAGAGCCTCCTCGGGACCGACTCGTTGACGCCAAAATTGAAGCAACCCACACCGAACGAGATTGGGTGATGATGCTTTTTGTTCTCCGCCATCATTTTTCTCCTAACGCCTTACCAGGCGCACAACAGTAATTATACGCCCAGCTGCATAACCTCAATGAACGTGCCGGCACGTTCAGCAGCCACTTCGTACAAAACTATCCCATTGATCACAAAGGCGGCAAAGCAAATTTTGCCGCGAGCGGGCATTGGAAAAGAGGAGCTGTCCGATGGGCCGGCGGCAATGGCCTGTACCCGCTACGTACTGGGGACCGGCAACCATTTTGTTCAGCTGATCATCACTTTCCGCGATGCCCCGCATCTCGAAGCGGCCTTCTGGCAGATGGTGCTCAATACCGTGTCCTGAACCGACGGTAAACGCCGACTGATGACACTTGACCGGGCACCGCTGCCCGGCACAGACTGACCCGGCAATGGCTTGGCCATTGCTGCTTGACGGGGTGCCGGTGGAACCGGCTGAGATCATCCTGTGTCGCTCTGCGATACCACGGTGGATCCCGATGAACCTGATCCGGCTAATACCGGCGTAGGGATTCAAGCGAAGGGTCCGCGCTGCCGTTCCGGCATCCTGTAACACCTCCCCCTTCCTGCCTACGCTGTGCGCCGGCTGACTGATGTCACGCTCTGGAGCACACCATGACCGAAAGCACGATCTCTCAGGAATCGCACGCCCCGCGCCGCGGCAAAAAGCACCCCACCTTTCTGGCCGACAGCGCCCGCGTCGATAGCGCTTCCGTATCGCCACTGCCCGCCTCACGCAAGGTGTTCGTCGAAGGCTCGCGCTCGGATATTCGCGTGCCCATGCGCGAGATCAGTCTCTCCCCCACGACTACCCGCGACGGCATCGAAGAGAACCCGCCCCTGCTGGTCTATGACACTTCCGGCCCCTACACCGACCCGGGCGCCGGTATCGACATCCGCCGCGGTCTGGCGGATTTGCGCCGGGCCTGGATCGATGAGCGGGGTGACACCGAGTGGCTGGACGGCCCCACCTCTGAATACGGCAAGCGCCGCGCCGAGGACCCGCGTCTGGCGACCCTGCGTTTTGATTTGAAACGCACCCCGCGGCGCGCGAAGCCGGGACGCAACGTGACCCAGATGCACTACGCCCGGAAGAATATCATCACCCCGGAAATGGAATTCATCGCCCTGCGCGAGAACCAGCGCCGCCAGCAGCTGGGCAGTGCCGAGGTCGAGCGCATTCTGGGCCATCAGCACCCGGGCGAATCCTTTGGTGCACGCCTGCCGGAAGAAATCACCCCTGAGTTTGTGCGCGATGAAGTGGCCCGCGGGCGGGCGATCATCCCCAACAACATCAATCACCCGGAAAGCGAGCCGATGATCATCGGGCGCAATTTCCTGGTGAAGATCAACGGCAACCTGGGTAATTCGGCGGTGACCTCCTCGATCGAGGAAGAGGTCGACAAGATGACCTGGGGCATCCGCTGGGGCGCCGATACCATCATGGATCTCTCGACGGGGCAGAACATTCACGAAACCCGTGAGTGGATTATCCGCAATTCGCCGGTGCCGATCGGCACGGTGCCGCTCTATCAGGCGCTGGAAAAGGTCAATGGTGTGGCCGAAAACCTCACCTGGGAGATCTTTCGCGACACGCTCATCGAGCAGGCTGAACAGGGTGTGGACTATTTCACCATTCACGCCGGCGTACGCCTGCACCATGTGCCGATGACCGCCGAACGCACCACCGGCATCGTCTCGCGTGGCGGTTCCATCATGGCCAAGTGGTGTCTGGCCCATCACGAAGAGAGCTTTCTCTACACCCGCTTTGAAGAGATCTGCGAGATCATGACGGCCTATGACGTCGCCTTCTCGCTGGGCGACGGCCTGCGCCCCGGATCGATTGCCGACGCCAACGACGCCGCCCAGTTTGCCGAACTCGAAACCCTGGGTGAGCTGACGCAGATCGCCTGGAAGCAAGACGTTCAGGTGATGATCGAGGGGCCGGGGCATGTGCCGATGCACCTGATCAAGGAGAACATGGACAAGCAGCTCGAATGCTGTGACGAGGCGCCCTTCTACACCCTCGGGCCGCTGACCACCGACATCGCCCCGGGCTATGACCACATCACCTCCGGGATTGGTGCGGCGATGATCGGCTGGTACGGCTGCGCCATGCTCTGCTATGTCACCCCCAAGGAGCATCTGGGCCTGCCCAACCGCGACGATGTGAAGACCGGCATCATCACCTACAAGATTGCCGCCCATGCCGCCGATCTGGCCAAGGGCCACCCCGCATCCCAGCGACGCGACAACGCCCTTTCAAAAGCGCGTTTTGAATTTCGCTGGGAGGATCAGTTCAATCTGGGTCTGGACCCGGATACGGCGCGGGAATACCACGATGAGACCCTGCCCAAGGACTCGGCCAAGGTGGCGCACTTTTGCTCCATGTGCGGGCCGAAGTTCTGCTCGATGAAGATCAGTCAGGAAGTTCGTGAATACGCGCGCGACCGCGGGCTTCAGGGCGATGAAGACGCCATGCGACGCGGCATGGCCGAGCAGGCGGAGAAGTTTCGCGACAGCGGCAGCGAGCTCTACAAGGAAGTCTGACCCGCCAACGCAAAAGGCCCCGGCAAGCCGGGGCCTTCATATGCCTGCCGTAGCGTCTCCCGCCACCTGTGACAAGGGCCCACCCCTGCGCGACCAATGTCTATAGGCCAATGGTCAGGCAGCCGTTGAGCTAAATATCAGACATTATTATATTTATATCTGATATTTGGAGACATGCCTATGACCGAGCTCAAGCATCTACCTCATGCTGCTGCCGACGCTGATGCCGATACGCTTGCCTCGGTGCTGGCACATACCATTTTGTCGGGCCAGTGGGCCAGCGGTGACATCTTCCCGCGGGAGCTGGATCTGAGTCGTCACTTTGATGCCAGCCGCAACCGGATACGCAATGCCCTGGCGACCCTGAGCAGCTGCGGGCTCATAGAGCGTACTGCCGGGCGCGGCACCATCGTGCGCGATATTGCCGACTGGCATCTGCTTGACCCGAACATGAGCCTCTGGCTTGCCGGACTGGACACACCACACCCCCAGCTGGTGCATGAGGTGTTTGCCTTTCGACTGGCCGCCGAACCCTATGTCAGCGAGCTGGCAGCACTGGCTGCCACGGCCCAGGATCTGGCAAAGATCGAAAGCGCCTTTAACGGCATGTGTGAGACGGCGGATGATCCGGAACAGCGCAACGCTCACATTGATTACGACATCGCCTTCCATGAAGCCATTTACAGTGCCAGTCATAACCTGGTATGGCGCCAGATGGGGCTTTTGCTTCGCCCCTCGATTGTAGCGCTGATCCAGCGCTCTCATCATCGTGTTGACCGACTCGACGACAGCCTGGAGCGCCACCGCCGGGTACTGGAGGCCATCCGGATGCGACAACCGGCAGCGGCCCGCGAAGCCACCGAGCATGTTCTGGCCCGTACGGCAGCCGACCTTGAGCTCTCCGGCAGACCGACCGCGCTGCGCCCCGGCCCGCTAACATCCCTGTGAATGAATCCCGTGAGGTGACCCCCACACGGATTTTGTGCCGACAAGGCACTGCCGTCTCGTCACCTACTGCTCCTCATGGCGATACATGATGAGCACGCCCTGCCCTCGACACCCACACCCCAGGAGCAAGCCATGCAATTAGGTGTCTGTTATTACCCGGAACACTGGCCCCGACAGCGCTGGGCCGAAGACGCGCGAGCCATGGTCGAGGCCGGCATCAGCGTTGTGCGTATCGGTGAATTTGCCTGGAGTCGGCTGGAGCCGCGCCCGGGGGAGCTGCAGTTTGATTGGCTTGATGAGGCCGTGGCAACACTGGCCGAGGCCGGCCTTTCCATCGTGATGGGTACCCCCACCGCGACCCCGCCCAAGTGGCTGGTCGATACACATCCGGAGATTCTCGCCGTGGACGAACATGATCGACCACGAGGTTTTGGGTCGCGCCGCCACTACTGCTTTGCCTCGCCGGTCTATCGCACGCAAAGCGAGCGCATCATCCGGCTGATGGCCGAGCGCTACGCGGGACACCCGGCTATTATCGCCTGGCAGACCGACAACGAATACGGCTGTCACGACACCATCCTCAGCTACTCACCGGCGGCGCGCGCCGGCTTCGGCGACTGGCTCCAGCAGCGCCATGGCGATGTTGAGGCGCTCAACAACGCCTGGGGCAGCGTGTTCTGGAGCATGGAGGTCACCGAGTTTGACCAGGTGGAAGCGCCAGTCGGCACCGTGACCGAACCCCACCCGGCCATCGTGCTCGATTACCGCCGCTACTGTTCGGATCTGGTGGTGACCTACAACCGCCTGCAGGTCGATACCCTGCGCGCCGCCGGGGTATCCGTGGATATCGTTCACAACTTCATGGGGCTTTTTACCGAGTTCGATCATTTCGATGTCGCCCGCGATCTCGATATCGCCAGCTGGGACAGCTATCCGTTGGGCTTTCTGGAGCGCGGCGCCCATGATGAAACCACTCGTGATCACTACCGCCGGCAGGGTCATCCGGATTTTGCCGGTTTTCATCACGATCTCTACCGCGCCATGTGCCGCGGTCGCTGGTGGGTCATGGAGCAGCAGCCGGGACCGGTCAACTGGGCGATCAGCAACGCTGCCCCGCTGCCCGGCATGGTGCGTCTCTGGAGCCATGAAGCCTTCGCCCACGGCGCCGAAGTGGTGTCCTATTTCCGCTGGCGTCAGGCGCCCTTCGCCCAGGAACAAATGCACGCGGGCCTGCTGCGCCCCGACGGCAGTGAATCAAACGCCTGGCCGGAGCTGCTGGCCGTGCGTGACGAGCTTCCTGACCTGGCCCGGGAAGACATCACCACGGCCTCGGCATCGGTTGCGCTGATGTTTGACTACAGCGCCATCTGGGCCTGTCAGATTCAGCCCCATGCCGCCGATTTCGATGTGCTGGAGCTGCACCTGAGCTGGTACAGCGCCCTGCGCCGGCTGGGCCTTGATGTCGATATCGTGTCGCCCACCGCCGAGCTCGACGGCTACGCCCTGGTCGTGCTCCCCTGCCAGGTCATTGCCGACGACGCCCTTGCGACAAGGCTTGAGGCCGCCCGCGACTCGGGCACCCCATTGATCATCGGCGCGCGCTCCGGCTCACGCACCCCTGATTTTCAGATTCCTGCTAACCTGGCACCGGGGCCTCTGGCCACGCTGACCGGCGTGACGGTGGACCAGATCGACGGCATGCGCCCGGGCACCCATCCGCGCCTGAGCCTGCCCGGCAGCCCACAGGGTCATGCCCTGCGCTGGCGCGAACAGCTGGATGAAAAGCGTCAAAAGGCTCGGGTCGTGCACCGCTTCGAGGACGGCATGCCGGCAGTGACCGAACATGAAGGCGTGACCTATCTCACCGCCTGGCTGGATGAGGACAGCATGATGGCGATATTCGCCGAGGCGTGTCGCGAAGCCGATATTACCACCACCGTGCTGCCCGAAGGGGTCAGGATACGCCGTCGCGGCGCGCTTTGCTTTGCCTTCAACTACGCGCCCGAACCCCGCCATCTGCCGAACGATCTGGTCCCCAAAGCAGGTTATCTGGTCGGCGGCACGACGCTCGCCCCGGCCAGCGTCAGTGTCTGGTCAACGACACGCTAACCAGCCCATTGTTTAACGCACTGTCCCCGCTTCGGTTTCCCGAGCGGGGACAGTGCGTTATGGGCAGTACGTTATGGACAGCGATTTTATGAACAGGGCGTCTGGACAGCGTGTTAGCGCCTGCGATCCACAGGCGCGGCACCGGCAAGGGCTAGATAAAGGCCAGATAGATAGCAACGACCAGTACCAGCAACGCAATGCTGGCCGGCCATGCCTTGCTCCAGGGCGTCATGTCGATGGCCCCGGCATCCTGCTGCACCCAGGGTTCGGCACGCGGCATCATTTTACCGATGGCCAGCATCATCAACACCAGAAGCACCATGACAATCGCAATGAAGTGGAAATTGGACACGGCATCAACGACACCGGCCAGCGGCGGTACGAAATAAAATGCGGCAATCACCACACAACCCAGCACCAGCGCCAGATTGGCGGCAAGTGCCGGCACACGCCGGGTCAAAAAGCCGACCAGAATGACCGACAGCAGGGGGACGTAATACAGCGAGTTGACCTTCTGGACATAGACAAAAAGGCTCTCCTGACTGGCCATCAGGGGCGCAATGGTCATGGCCGCGATCGCCATCAGCCAGCCTGACCACTTGGAAGCTCGCACCACCTGAGCTTCCGTGGCACTGGGCTTCAGTCGCGCCTTATAGACATCCAGACTGAACAGCGTGGCCGTTGAATTCAGCGCCGAGTTGAAAGACGACAGGATGGCCCCGACCATCGCCGCTGCAAAAAAGCCTGTCAGCGGCGCTGGCAAAACGTCATGGACCAGCTGTCCATAGGCCGCATCGGCCTTGACGCCTTCGCCGACATACATATGAAAGGCAATAATTCCCGGCAGCACCAGATAAAGCGGTCCAAGCAGCTTGAGCAGCCCGGTCAAAAGCACCCCTTTCTGCCCTTCGGCCAGGGTTTTGGCGGCAAAGGTACGCTGAATGATCTGCTGGTTGGTGCACCAGTAGAACATGTTCAAAAGCAGAACACCGGTAAAGATGGTGGAGAAAGGTACCGATTGATCCTCAGTCCCCCAGGAGCGCATTTTTTCCGGATGGCTGGTCTTGAGCGTGTCCCACCCGGCCAGAATGCCCTGGCCATCACTGATCGCATTGAGACCGAAATAGACGATCATCAACCCGCCGATCAAAAGCCCTACGCCGTTGATGGTGTCGGAAATGGCAATCGAGCGCAGCCCGCCAAACAGGGCGTAGATGGACCCGCCGACGCCGACGGCCACAATGGTCAGCACCAGCAGTACCGCATTGGATTCGATGCCGGTCAGCGTCTGAAGATCCAGTAACCCCATCAGCCCGAGCGCGCCGGAATAAAGAATGCTGGGAAGTAGAATGGCCGCATAAGCGACCATGAAGATGATGTTGGCCAATAGTCGAGTGGTGCGATCAAACCGCAGCGCCAGCAGCTCCGGTACCGTCGTGACACCGCTTTTAAGAAAGCGCGGTAGAAAGAACATGGCCATGGTGACCAGGGTGACGACCGCGATCACCTCCCAGGCCATGACCGATAGCCCGTCGGTAAATGCCGCCCCGTTGAGCCCGACCATCTGCTCGGTCGACAGGTTGGTCATCATCAACGAGCCCGCAATGATCGGGAAGGTCAGACTGCGCCCTGCCAGAAAGTAACCGCTCGAATGGCGATGATCATCGTGACGCGTCATGCGCCAGGTAACGAACGCTACCAATGCGGTAAAAAAGACAAACGAGGCCAGGGTCAACGCATTCATGGAGTTGCCTTATGGAAACACGGAAAGGTCTTGCGCGAAGCCACTGAGTCTATCGCCATGAACGATAGAGACCATTCGCAATTTGTCTTACCTATCCATATAAAATGTCTAACAATTCCAGACATTTTAGGTATCACTAACGTTCTATCCTGCTGAAGTCAGACTCCTGAGCCGTGCAACGCTTCAGAAATCTCGAAGCAGGAAAGGTTAAAACGCATGAAAGGTAATACTACCGTGTCTCTCAAACGCAAAAGGCCCCGGCAAGCCGGGGCCTTTCATATCAGGGTTTGTGCTCTCAGGCGGTTGCGGTATCGGGCTCGAAGCGCTTTTGTAGATAGGCCTTGATGGCGTCGGACTCATACATCCACTCGGTCCCGCCGTTTTCCTCGATGGCAAGACACGGCACCTTGACGCGGCCACCGCCGGCCTTCAATGCCTGCCGGGCAGCATCGTCGTGCTGGGTGTCGCGCAGTTCGATCGGCAGTGCCAGCCGATGCATCTCGTGGCGTACCTTCACGCAGAAGGGGCAGGTGCGAAACTGATACAGCGTCAGCGACTGGCAGGCGCGGTCGACTTCCGTCTGCGCCCTTTGGGTGCGCGTGACCGGTTCGGGCCGACCGAAGCGGTCGCGGGCGATCATGACAGGCGCCAGCACCAGGCGAACGCCCTTGAAGAAATAACGAACCAGTATTTTCATGACGACACCGTGGGGAAGTAAAACGAAAGGACAGCGCCCATGATATCAGCCCCGGGCGCCGCGGTTGACCCCCGGGGTGTTACTGGATCATTTGTAAAAGCGTCCAGGGCGCCTCGCAGGCATGTTTTTGCTCGCGTTTGGGATCATGATCGCCCAGCGCCAGCTCCCGATCATTGTCGTAGGCGACAAACAGCCGCTCGTGATCCAGCACGGCCAGCCCTTCGGCCTTGTGGGTGAATACCAGCGGTGCCCCGGTTTCGTTTTCCACCAGCGCGGGTGCCCTGCCGCGTGCAAGATCGGCCATGTCGATAACCCAGAGATAGCCACCGATACTGTCGATGCCGCCCTGCTCGTTTTCAAAGCTGGTCATCAGATAAAGCCGGTGGTTATACGGGTCATATTCAAGGCTCGACAGGCCACAGAGGTGCTCAACGGCCTCGAATTGACCGGGATCAAAGGCGTAGTGCTCGCGCATCTCGTCGAGAAACACCAGCTGCCCCTGTTCGTTGATCCGGTAATGGGCGCCGACCACGCGGCAGACATAGTTGAAGTCATCAAAATGCTGCCCCTGTTCGCGCACGCCAAACAGCAGCAGACCATCGCCTTTTTCACTCGGAATGGCCGCCAGGCCTTCTATCTTGTAATAGGGCATGCCGATAGCGGCCGTCAGCCGCTGGCGCAGTTCCAGTGAACCTTCCACACCGTCACGCGGGTCCGGGTCAACGACCTGCACCCGGTCCGGGTCGCCCAGCGGCCAGATCAGCAGATGATTATAGTCATTGAGTGAGTGATCCTCGGGGTGGATGCGATCGAAGCCGGTGGTGGCCAGTACATGGCGACCATCCACGGTCAGCGCAAAATCCTCGTATTTGATCGCCTGGCGGATCAGTGGCTGGGTATAGTAAGCCAGCGTATCTTCCTGCGGATGGCCCTGATCATCGATATCGACGGCAAAGACCGAGGAACGTTCGGCGCCGGGAATCGGCTTGTCGCTGCCAAGAATTAATCTCTGACCGTCGTACACCACAGCGGAGACTTCGGCATGAACCATCTGTTGCCGGTCATCGGCCAGTCCGGCCGGGAAACAGTGCAGTGTGCCGTGATGAATGGAATGTGCGCGCATGGCAGACCTCCTTTGGACAATGGATGACGCTGATTTGACGCCGCCATTCGTTCGATACAATCTTTCAGCGCCCCGACAGCCGCTCATGGATCAACGTGAACGTGCCGCCACTCGGGCTCAAACGCTTGCTCTGGAGTCAGGTTCTTGAATGTACTGAGCATTACTGCCCCGATCTTCATGCTGATCGCTCTTGGATACGTCGCCGTCATGTGGGGCGTGGTCTCAAAAGAGCATATTCAGGGGCTGGGACGTCTGGTAGTCAATTTTGCTCTGCCGGCGCTGATCATCCGCGCCCTGAGCGAGAATGCCCTGGCCGATGTGTTCGATGCCCACTATCTGCTGGCCTACGGGCTGGGATCGCTGCTGACATTTCTGGCAGGGCTTTTTCTGGTGTATCGCGTGCAGCGTCAGCGTCTGGATTACGCCGCTATCAACGCCATGGGCATGGCCACCGCCAATAGCGGTTTTATCGGCTATCCGATTGCGGTGATGGTCATCGGCCCGACGGCGGGCGTGGCGCTGGCGCTGTGCATGCTGATCGAGAACATGGTGATGATCCCGCTGGCGCTGGCGCTGGCTGAAGCGGGCAGTCAGCAGGGCATCTCACTACGAAAAACGGTCGTCACGACGGTCAAAAGGCTTTCGCGCAACCCGATCATTATCGCCATTGTCAGTGGTGCCCTGATCTCGCTGTCCGGCCTTTCGATACCCGCGCCGTTTTACAAGGCGCTGGATATGCTCGCCGACGCCTCGGCGCCGGTGGCGCTGTTTGTTATCGGCGGGACGCTTTACGGGTTGAAGGTCCAGGGCATGTATCGCGATATCGGTCAGATCACGCTGGCCAAGCTGGTCTGTCATCCCCTGCTGGTGCTGCTGTGCTTTCAGGTCTTTCCCATCGACAACACCGAGCTGATGACGGGCGCGCTGCTGATCGCCAGCGCCCCCATGCTGAGCGTCTACCCCATCTTCGGTCTGCGCTTTTCGATGGACAGGCTCTGTGCGGCGGCGCTGCTGGCCGCCACGGTCCTCTCGTTTATCACTATCAGCACGACCATCTGGATGATTCACCAGAGCGGCGGCTGATCAGCACTCGGCAAGGGCCTTCAATAGCGTTTCGCGACGGTTTTCGTCCATGAAGGCGGCTTCGATGGCGTTACGGGCCAGTCCCCGGAAGGCATCCTCATCCCAGCCAAAGGCGTCCTGGCAGGCCAGGAAATTATTGAGCATGCCGCCGCCGAAATAGGCCGGGTCATCGGAGTTGAGCGTCACGCACAGTCCCTGATCCAGAAGCGCTGGCAGAGTGTGGTCTTCAAGACGATCAAAGACCTTGAGATAGACGTTGGACAGCGGGCAGACCGTCAGCGGAATCTGTTCGTTGGCAAGCCGTGCCACCAGCGCCTCGTCTTCAAGACAGCGCACGCCGTGATCGATACGACACACATCGAGGGCATCCAGCGCGCCGCTGATATAGGCCGCCGGGCCTTCTTCGCCGGCGTGGGCAAGTCTTGCAATGCCCAGCGCACGAGCCTGCTCGAACACGGCAGTAAACTTCTCCGGCGGGTTGCCAAGCTCGGCGCTGTCCAGACCGATGGCATCAATCTGGTCATACCAGGGGGCGGCCTGCTCCAGCACGTCCATGGCCTCTTCGGCGCTGCGGTCGCGCAAAAAGCTCATGATCAGGGCCGTGGACATGCCAAAGCGGCGGCCGGCTTCTTCGCGCGCCTGCCCCAGACCGGCGAACAGGGTGCGCATCGCCACGCCGCGGGACAGATGCGGCTGCGGGTCAAAGGAGAGCTCAACGTGAACCACGCCGTCCTGATGGGCCCGTTCAAAGTAGGCCATTGCCAGATCAAAGAAATCCTGCTCGGTATGCAGGACGTTCATGCCCTGATAGTAGAGATCGAGAAAGGATTGCAGGTTGGTAAAATTATAGGCCGCGCGGACCTCTTCAATGGAGCCATAGGGGAGCGCAACATCGTTTCTGGCGGCCAGCTCGAACATGAGCTCGGGTTCCAGCGTGCCCTCGATATGCAGGTGCAGTTCCGCCTTGGGCAGCGTTTGTAGCCAGTCTTTCATGAGCACTTCCTCACAGTCCTGCGGTCAATCAACGCCAGAGGTCGATCGATTCATCAAATAATACGACCGGGGTCGTTTCGCCACGGCAGGATAAACCAGCGGGGGCGTAGTGTCGCCCGCCCGGGCGTTACGAAAAGGGGCTGCCATGACAGACAGCCCCCGAAACATCATTATACGACGTAAACGCCGTATGACCGCCGTGATCAGCTGCGGCTGGTCACTTCCAGCAGATGATAGCCAAACTGGGTCTTGACGGGACCGTGCACCTTGTTGAGATCACCGGTGAAAACGACCTCATCGAATTCACGCACCATCTGACCGCGGCCGAAGGTACCCAGATCGCCGCCCTGACTGCCGCTGGGGCACTTCGAGTGCTCGCGGGCCACGTCGGCAAAGTCCCTGCCCTGCTCTATTTCACTTTTGAGTGCTTCACACTCGGCTTCGCTGTTGACGAGAATATGACGTGCGCTTGCTTGGGCCATGATGGGCTCCTTGAATTAAAACCGCGATTGTACGCCGGGAGCGAGGCAGGCCATAGCGCTGCTGGCGCCCTGAACATGCCAAACCGGTCCAGAAAACAGAAAGGGCCGCTAAAAAGCGGCCCTTCATTAACCCTTGACGGTGCAAGCGTTACTTCTTGTTGACAGCGTCCTTGACGTCGCCCTTGGCGCTTTCGGCATGCCCTTTCGACTGCTGGGCCTTGCCTTCTGCTTCAGTGCCGGGCTTGTCGGTTGCCTTGCCTACGGCTTCCTTGACCTTGCCCTTTGCCTTGTCGAGTGCGCCTTCAGCCTTGTCGGACTTGGAATCTGTAGCCATGACAGTTACCTCCCTGTAGAAAATATGACACCTGCCTTTCAAGGGCAGCGTCTGCGCATTCAGGATGCGCATGACTCAGTGTAGACGTTTATAGCGCATTGCCAATGTCATCGCTGTATCGGCACAAAAGATGCGATCAGCGCTGATCAGGCCTTGCCGTTATCGTCGGATTTGGCCTTGCGCTCGCCCTTGGCCAGATCCTTTTCACCCTTTTCGATCTGATCCTTGTCGCCGGTCGCCTTGCCGGTTTCCTTCTGGATCTTGCCGCCAAGCTTGTCGATCATGCCTTCAGCCTTGCCGCCTTTTGACTCTGACATGCCAACCTCCTGTTCTGCATGATGGTCCGACATGTACCGATGCTGTCTGACTCGTGTGTCGGTACCTTTCTACAGCATAGCTACTACCTGCCAGCCGTCAGCCATCATTTTGTGAACGATTGTGAATAACGTTTTCATCACAGGTTATCGTTCTTGATAACGGTATATTAGCCAAACTGCTGGCGCAGCCAGGCCGTGATATCGGCAGATTCATACATCCAGTGCGTTTCGCCGGTCTCCTGGGTAATTCGAAGACAGGGCACCATGGCGCGCCCGCCCCCCTCGATCAGCTCCTGGCGGGCTGCCGGGTCCTCGCGTGTATTGCGCAGCTCGATATTGAGCGACAGCCGCTCGATTTCATGCAGCACACGGCGGCAAAAGGGGCAGCTCTCGAACTCGTAAAGGGCCAGGGAGCGACACTGCTGGTCCACTTCTGCCTGTGCCTGAGGCGTTCGAGACGTCTGGTCGAGATCGTCGTGCATCGAAGAATTCTCCTTTTTGAGGTTGCGCGCCATCTTCAGGGCGTGGACTCCTCGATGTCCACGATGCCCGAGCGGCTCATGTTGATTTTCCAGCGCTGGACGGTCGTTTTCTGGGAGCCGCGGATACCGCGCGCCACCAGGTTGAGCTGATAGCGCCGCTCGACCACCTCACGATCCACGTCATCATCGTTGAGCTGATAGACATGATGATGGCTGTCCTCGAGCAGATTCGCGATCATGGAAAGATCGAGCATCATGATCTCGCGGGTCTCTTCATAGCCGCTGAGAAACCGGGTCGGCAGCATTTTCGAGCGGCTTCGGTACTGCAAAATGACCTCTTCGCGCTGGGTCACGCCCCCGCCCCGGGTGGCGCGGATGTCGTCATCGAGTCTTTTGAAACGGACATAGTCGAGCCACTCGCGCTGCTGACCGACCATCTCACGGCTGTGTACATCAAAGTATTGGCGCATCCATTTGGGCCGCCCCCTTCGCAGCCAGCGCCACAGCGTATTGCGCAGATCCTCCTTGAAAACCTCACGCATGGCGTACAAAAGCGCCAGTATCAACACAAAGCGCAGGGTCAGATCGCCCACCAGGTTGCGCGCCTCGAGCATCATGACCGAAATCACCAGCATCACCAGCCCGGTTGCCAGTGCCTTGACGCCGCGCTCCTCCCAGGCCCCCAGCTCGCGTGTTTTCTGCTTGAGCGTGACGGGATACTCGATCAGACGCCGTAGCAGACGCATCTTGTTGGAAATGCGCGACGGGCTCTGGGCGGCGCGGCTCGAGTTGTACTGATGCTCGCTGCGGTAACGGCTTTCAAACCGGCAGATTTCCAGCAGCGACGCACGTGCCGGCGCTTGTGACGCATCAGGTTCGGGCAGCCCGGCCACCAGCTTCAAAAGGCGCTGCTCGGTGATCCAGGACATGTAGTTGTCGATGTTGATGAAGTATTTGAGCTGGCTGTCATCACCGGGGCGATTGCGTCGCATGCGCCTGGGCACGCTGCTTGCAAGCTCTATCACCTCTTCCAGCGCCTCCACGCTTACCTGGTCGCGATCGCCTTCCAGCGGTGCGATCAAACGCTCAAGCGCGACCACATACTGATAGGCATAGAGACTCAGGCTCAGGCGATAACGCTCGGGCGACTGGCGGTCGCGGCGCGCCAGACGGCTATGGGCCAGCGGCAGGTGACGCTGATTGCTGTAATAGGTGCGCTTGAGGTGGATGGCGTTGTGATAAAAGCTCCCCTCGGAGACGACATTGCGATGAAGATCGATCTCTGCGGGCACAAACAGATAAAGATCCAGCCCGTGCTCGGTGGCCTCCCTGAGCACCCGCGAGATCTTGATGTTGAAACCTTCCCTGCGCTCTACACTGACCAAGAACGTGACCCTTGAAGCATGACGTGGCGGAGACACCGCCATTTGTGACGCATGTAACTTTCATGCGTTGCGACCTGGTTTTCGTCTCAATAATGGCATTATTGCCACTACACTGGGAGACGCCACCCACAGGGTATTTCATTTATACGCCAGGCACCCGAAGGCATTAAGCGCCTGTCTGAATCGTTCAACCGGGGTAATCACACCATGCAGGACACCACCGACAAGCCTCACGGCAAGAACCGGGGACACGACTCCGGTTCGCCGCTTGCCATGCCGGGGCGCGGCTGGAAGGACACGCTTTTTCGCGTCAAACGCCAGGTGGAAGCCAATCACGCCACCCTGATCGCGGCCAGCATCGCCTTTTATGCCTTTTTGGGAATCTTCCCGGCCATCGCCGCCTTCATTTCGATCTGGGGTCTGGCCTTTGATCCCCAGCAGGTGCAGGGTCAGATCGAAATGCTCAGCAGCGTGCTCCCCGAAGACGCCGCCAGCATCATTCGACAGCAGGCCCTGTCGGTCAACAGCAGTGCCGGTACCGGTATGAGCATTACGGCCGTGGCGGGTCTTGCCTTCACGGTCTACAGCGCCTCCAAGGGCATGCGCGGGCTGATGGCCGGGCTCAACATCATCTATGGCGAAAAGGAAGAGCGGGGCCTGATCAAGCTCACCTTGATGACCTGGTTTCTGACCGGGGCCATGATGGTGATGACCATTTTGACGCTGGGCACCATTGCCGTACTGCCGCCCCTGATTGCATGGCTGCCCTTTGGCGAGACCCTGACGGCGCTTTTGACCTATATCCGCTGGCCGATTCTGCTGCTGCTGGTCATCAGCGCCATCACCATTCTCTACCGCTACGGACCTGACCGGGCCCCTTCCCGCGTGGGCTGGCTCAGTGTCGGCTCCATTACGGCCACGCTGCTCTGGGCGCTGGGTTCAATCGGCTTTTCCATTTACGTACGCAATTTCGGCAACTATAACCAGACCTACGGCACCATCGGCGCGGTCATGGTACTGCTGCTGTGGTTCTGGCTGTCGGCCTTTATCGTGCTGCTGGGTGCGGCGCTTAACTGCGAACTCGAGCGTCAGACCAAAAAGGACACGACCACCGGCAAACCACAGCCAATGGGCAAGCGCGGCGCCTGGGCGGCCGACACCGTGGCACGCGACGACAAGGATATCGGCCAGAACGCCTTTACCGATGCCAGCAGCGTGGAAAGCGACAATCGCAGCGACCGTACCGACTAGCCCCCTTGAACCTTTCCCCTGCCCGAGCCGGAGACAGGCAGGGCAGCGTTTCAAGAGCGTGTGAATGGACACACCGCAATGATTCAACAGGGAGCGTTTTCATGAGCGAACACTACCGTCAGCGCCAGCGTGTGAAATGGAAATGGGGCGATAACTGGACCGAAGGCAAGGTCACCCGCAAATACACCGACAGGGTGACCCGGCGCATCAAGGGCAGCGACGTGACCCGCAACGCCACCGAGGATGAGCCGGCCTACATGATCAAGCAGGATGACGGCGATCGCGTGCTCAAGCTGCACAAGGAACTGCGCAAGGCCTGAGCCTTGCCAGAAAAGACGATACATTATCAGGGTCAGGGAGCACCCCATGAGTGACGACAGGGAAGCCATCTACCAGGATTTCAGGGAAAGCGTCAATATGGCGCCCAAAGAGCTTGAAGAGTGGCTTGAAAGCGACGAGTCAAAATCGGTGGGTGACAGCAGCGAGGGCGAATCCACCGGCCATCAGTCCGGCCGACGCATCGTCGAGATCAAGAGAAAGCGCAAGGCCGAGCTTGATGACGATGACTACAGCCACATGAAAAAGGTCAACCAGTACGTGGCCCGCCATCTCAAGCAGCCGCCGCAAAAAGAGGATAAAAAGACCTCGCGCTGGCGCTACTCGCTGATGAACTGGGGGCATGACCCGCTCAAATCATCGTAACGACTGAACCGAAACTGACCACCCATCAAAGCGCTGCGCAGGTCTGCCCTGCCGGTGCCATTATTTTTACAACCCCATGACAAAGGATGTCCCCATGCTTAAACGTTCCCTTCTCGCCGGCGCGATCATGATGAGCGCGGCGGCTATCGCCCAGGCCGATGACCAGCCCGCCACTCAGGGGCTCTACTCTGCCGACAAACTGATGGATGCTCAGGTACACCTTCAAAACGAGCAGGAGAGCATCGGCGAAGTTGAAGACCTGCTGTTTGGCGATGACATGAGTCTGCAGGCCATCGTGATCGAAGCCGATGACGCAGGCTCTGCAACGCAGGACCATGGCTACGTCATCCAGCGCGGTGACTTTACGGTAGAGACCAGCAACAATACCGACCTGGACGAGCTCGAGTACCGCGTCACCGTCAATCTTGATCGCGACGCGCTCGAACAGCAGCCCACATGGAGTAACGACTGGTGGCAGGACGCGCGCCAGCAGGCGTCGCAGACATGGGAGAAAACCAGTGACGCCGCCGGCAGTGCCTGGGAAGACACCCGGCAGGCCACCTCCAACCTGCTGCAGCGCGCCGGTGACGCCCTGCAGAACTAACGGCCACGGCTAGCTTCCGAAACTGCGCGCCGGGTCGCCTGAAACACCGGGACAATGCCCGTCATGGTGCTCGCACCAGGCGGGCATACTGCTGCCTCGATCAGGCGTCAGGGTATCGCCGCCGATCAGAACAAACAGGGCCAGCAGAATGACCAGCAGGAAAATGGCAATTTCGCCAAGGGGATAGTGTCGATAATGTTGCATGGCGACCTCCCGTCTCATGGACCGGAAACAGCCACCAACGGGTGACAATACAGGGCGGCTGCCTCTGTCTATATAAGCCTACCCCTATATTAAAGAAGTTTTAACACTTGATCGCGATGCACGTTTTGTCGCACATGGCGTAGCGTTACTACGCCATGTGCGCCGTTTGGAAACTACCTGAGAACTGCGTCTCCGGGCTTGAGGACAACGGCCCCCAGCGGTGGCAAATTCAGCGACAGCGTAAACGGATGGCCGTGGCTTTCGCGCGCCTCACCTTCGCATCCACCATCGTTGCCGGTGCCCGTGCCGCCATAGACCCGCGCGTTGCTATTGAAACACTCCTGCCAGTACCCCGCCGTGGGCACGCCGACGCCATAACCCGACAGCTCATTTGGCGTGAGATTGATCACCACCAGTACGGGCTGACCGTCACGGCTCCATCGCAGCCATGCCAGCACGCTGTTTTGTGCATCATCACCGATCACCCATTCAAAGCCTTCGGGCACGCAGTCCTGTTCGTGCAGCGCCGGTTCCAGCGTATAAAGCGCGTTGAGATCGCGCACCAGATCCGAGATGCCCTGATGCTGACTGTCGGCCAGCAAAAACCAGTCCAGCTCGCGGTCATGACTCCATTCACGAAACTGTGCCAGCTCACAGCCCATGAACAGCAGCTTCTTGCCGGGGTGGGTCCACATCAGCGACAGGCACGCCCGTAGATTGGCAAACTGTTGCCAGCGATCGCCGGGCATCTTGTTGATCAACGACCCCTTGCCGTGCACCACCTCGTCATGGGAGATCGGCAGCATGAAGCGCTCGGAGAAGGCATACACCAGCGAAAAGGTCAGCTCGCCGTGATGGTAGCTGCGATATAGCGGGTCCTCGCTCATATAGGTGAGCGTGTCGTGCATCCAGCCCATGTTCCACTTGTAGTTGAACCCGAGACCGCCTTCCGACACGGGTCGGCTTACACCGGGCCAGGCCGTGGACTCTTCGGCGATCATGATGGCGCCGGGCGCTTCCTCGCCGACCACCTCGTTGAGGTGGGTCAGAAAATCGATCGCCTCCAGGTTTTCCTGACCGCCGTGGCGGTTGGGAATCCACTCGCCTTCCTGACGTGAGTAGTTGCGATAAAGCATCGAGGCCACCGCATCCACGCGCAGGGCGTCGATATGGAAGTGCTTGAGCCAGTAAAGGGCCGAGGCCAGCATGAAGCCGTGCACCTCGTGCCGCCCCAGGTTGTAGATATAGGTGTTCCAGTCCTGGTGGAACCCTTCACGGGGGTCCTGGTACTCATACAGCGCCGTGCCGTCAAAGCGGGCCAGACCGTGCGGGTCGGTCGGAAAGTGCGCCGGCACCCAGTCGAGGATGACGCCGACGCCCGCCTGGTGACAGGCATCCACAAAGGCGGCGAACTCCTGTGGCTTGCCGAATCGGCCGCTGGGCGCGAATTGCGACAGCGGCTGATAGCCCCAGGAGCCGCCAAAGGGGTGCTCCATGATCGGCAGCAGCTCGATATGGGTAAAGCCCATCTCCTGCACATAGGGAATCAGCCACTGCGCCAGATCGTTCCAGCTATATAGCTCCCCCTCGTCGCCACCGTGGCGTCGCCACGAAGCGGCGTGTACTTCATAGACCGAGATGGGGGCATCCGAGCCGTGGCGCCCGGCCCGGTCCGCCATCCACTGTTGATCCTGCCAGTCGTGCGCCAGCGGCGCGGCCACGACCGAGCCGGTCTGGGGCGGTGACTGGGTCGCCCGCGCCACCGGGTCGGCCTTGAGCGGCAACAGGCCATCCTGTCCCAGGATTTCGTACTTGTAGACGCTGCCTTCGGCCAGACCGGGGATAAAGATCTCCCACACGCCGGTCGGCTGGCGCAGACGCATCGGATAGCGACGCCCGTCCCAGCCGCAGAACTCGCCGACGACCGATACGCGCCGGGCATTGGGCGCCCAGACGGCAAAACGCACACCTTCTACGCCATCCACCGTCATCATCTGCGCCCCGAGACAGGTGCCCAGTTCACGATGGTTGCCCTCGCCGATCAGGTAGAGATCAAGCTCCCCCAGCAGCGGCCCAAAGGCGTAGGGGTCCTCGACGATCTCTTCCCCGTGCGGCCAGCGAATACGCAGCCGATAGGGCGTGAGCCGATCCAGGCGGCCGATAAAGAGATCCGGCACCTGACCCGGCTGCAGCCGGGTCAGAACGCGATCGCTGTCACGCTCGAGCAGCTCCACACCAATGGCGCGCGGCAGAAAGACCCGCACGACCATCGCATGATCCACCTCGTGTGGCCCCAGCACGGCAAAGGGGTCGCCATGAGTGCCCTCCACCAGCGCCTGTGCAGCGTCAGGATGCAGGGTCGTACTGTCGTCTGACGCGCCGAGAACGTTCTGTTTATTGCGAGTCGTCATGGTGACCCTCCCCTGATTGGGACATGTCATTGCCCGAGCGAGTGTTCAGTTCGTCAAAGAGTGCAACCAGACCCCGCATGGGAACACTCAGCCAGGCCGGTCGATTGGCGGCCTCGTAGGCAATCTCATAGGCGGCCTTTTCCAGCGTGAACAGCGACAGCGCCGCACTGGCGCCATCCTCGAACTGCCACTGATGCCCGACCTGATGCGTGGCCTGGCGATAGGCCAGCAAAAATGACTGGGTGACCCGGTGGCGATAGTCGACGATCACTTCCTGGCTGACCGCCTCATGATCATGGGCCACATCAGTGCGATGAGCGTTATCCAGTGCCATGGCCGAGGCATAGTCAAAGGAGCGCACCACGCCGGCCACATCGCGCAGAGGGCTGCTCTTCATGCGACGCTCGGCAAGTGGTCGGGCAGGCTCGCCTTCAAAGTCGATGATGTAGGCATCGTCATGCGATACCAGGATCTGCCCGAGGTGCAGATCCCCATGCGTGCGCGTGCAGAGGCTGCCCTGGGCGTGATGGGCAAACGAATCCGCCATCTCCGAAAGCGCCTCGCGGCGCTCAAGCAGCCAGTCGGCCAGCCGCTGATCCTCTTCGCTGGCGCTGCTCTTGTGGCTTTCAAGGACCTCCATGGCCTGACCAATCTGGGCGCGCACGCCATCGGCCCATTCACGCGTTCGGGCCTCATCGGCGATCTCGGGGGCGAAATCGGCCTCCGGCGTGTCCATGGCCAGCAGGGTATGCATTTCACCCAGGCGCTGCCCCAGCAACCCGGCAAAGCCGGTGATGGTGGCCAGCGGGTCGTAGACGTCATGCTGGTCGGCCTGCACCATTTCGCTGACGTCGCGAATGGCCCGCTCGAGCGTATTGAGCGTCCACTCCCAGGCATCTCCCTGGTTGTCGATATAGCCCTGCAGCACCATCAGAACATGTGGCACGCCCTGATCATCGATGCGGGTCACTTCGCCCAGCATGGGCGCAATGTGGGTAAAGCCACGCTCAGTGAGATACCGCCCCATCTCCGCTTCGGGATGGATGCCGCTTTCGATGCGACGAATCAGCTTGAGCACCATCCGGTCATCGATGATCACGGAGCTGTTGGACTGCTCGGCGCTGAGATAGCGCATCTCGGCTTCATGCGGTGTCATCTCCATCTCGCCCAGCAGCGAGGTGGATCTGAAATGCAGCGCGCCGGGGTTGGAAGCATCGGCATCCGTTTCCACCGCGTTGCGGGTCAAATCCAGCACCATGCCCATACGCAGCGCCTGTACTACCGCCATGGGAAAGCCCGGCATCGCGAAGGCATCGGTCAGCAGCCCGACTTCACGCCCGCGACGAATGCGCGCCATGGCCAGCTGCTGGGGCAACAGCGTGCCTTCGTCTTCACCGATCAGCCCCATGGGCAGCACATAACGCTCGGGAGACGAGGGCTCTGCACTTGCCTGGCGGGTGTGCACCTCGATCTCCCCGAGCAGGATCGTGGGCGAGCTTGAAGCGCGCTCATCGACGGCAGCGCTGTCCAGACCCACCGCCCAGGCCAGCCTGACCTGCTCGATGGTGCTGTTCTTGGCGGCAAACCAGCGCCTGCGCGGCAGATACTGCACCAGGCTCTCGTTTTCAAGCGAGCGACGCGCCCGCCCGCTGCCGATCTCGTCCAGGCGCTGCTTGACCACCAGGGTCAAAAGCTCCGGCATCATCTCCTGAGCCGGCGTATGCCAGTTCGGCATGGTGGTTTCCGGCGCCAGCAGGAACCAGTAAAAGCCGTAGGGCGGCAGGGTCAGCAGATAGCTGAGCTGCCCGATGGGCGGGAAGGTACTGCCGCCAAGCATTTCCACCGGCACATGGCCTTCCCAGCTCGACAGATCCAGCTCCACCGCCTGCGCCGAGCGCGACACGTTGGCCACACAGAGGATGGTGTCCACCTGGCCGGTGTCTTCATGGGTGTATTCGCGGATGTAGGCCAGAATGCGCCGATTGGAGGGGTACAAAAGCTTCATCACGCCGCGGCCGAAGGCCTTTTGCTGGCTGCGCACGGCCAGCATGCGCCGCATCCAGTTGAGCAGCGAGTGCGGGTCGCGGGTCTGCGCCTCGACATTGATGGTCTGAAAGCCATACAGCGCGTCCATGATCGGCGGCAGCACCATGCTGGCCGGATCGGCGCGCGAGAAGCCGCCGTTGCGGTCCATGCTCCACTGCATGGGGGTACGCACGCCGTCACGATCGCCCAGGTGGATGTTGTCCCCCATGCCGATCTCGTCGCCGTAATAGACCGTGGGCGTACCCGGCATCGACAGCAACAGGCTGTTGAGCAGTTCGATGCGGCGACGGTCGCGCTCCAGCAGCGGCGCCAGCCGGCGTCGAATGCCCAGATTGATGCGCGCGCGACGATCGGAGGCGTAATGGTTCCAGAGATAGTCACGCTCGCGGTCGGTCACCATTTCAAGCGTCAGCTCGTCATGGTTACGCAGGAACACGGCCCACTGACAGTTTTCGGGAATCTCCGGCGTCTGGCGCAGGATATCGGTGATCGGGAAGCGATCCTCCTGAGCCAGCGACATGTACATACGCGGCATCAGCGGGAAGTGAAACGCCATGTGACACTCATCGCCCTCACCGAAATAGGGGCGCGTGTCCTCGGGCCACTGATTGGCCTCGGCCAGCAGCATGCGATCCGGGAAATGCTCGTCGATCACCGCCCGGATGCGCTTGAGCACCTCATGGGTCTCGGGCAGGTTCTCGTTGTTGGTGCCTTCACGCTCGACCAGATAGGGAATGGCGTCCAGGCGCAGGCCATCCACGCCCATCTCCAGCCAGTAGTGCATGACCTTCATCACCTCGTCGAAGACGACGGGGTTATCGAAGTTCAGATCGGGCTGGTGAGAGTAGAAGCGGTGCCAGAAGTACTGACCGGCCACCGGGTCCCAGGTCCAGTTGGAGGTCTCGGTGTCCAGAAAGATGATGCGGGTGTCGCTGTAATGGGTGTCGCTGTCCGACCAGACGTAAAACTCGCGCTCGGGAGAGCCCTTGGGCGCATGCCGGGCGCGCTGAAACCAGGGGTGCTGATCGGAGGTGTGGTTGATGACCAGCTCGGTGATCACGCGCAGCCCGCGGTCGTGCGCCTCCTTGATAAACTGCTGCGCCTGCTCAAGCGTGCCGTAATCGGGGCTGACCGCGCAGTACTCGGAGATGTCGTAACCGTCATCGCGGCGTGGTGACGGGTAGAACGGCAGTATCCAGATGGTATTGACGCCCAGGCCCGCGATGTAATCAAGTCGCTCGATCAGCCCCTGAAAATCGCCGATACCGTCGTTATTGGCGTCAAAGAAGGATTTAACGTGCACCTGATAGATGACCGCATCCTTGTACCACAGCGGATCATTGATAAAGGCGGGTTCGCCCTCGCCGGCCGTCATGGCCTGCTGGGACGAGCCGGATACATTGTTGGCATTCATCATGAGAGATTTTCCTCTTCGCCCCGACCCGTGGTCGCGGGCGATCATGTTGCGTCCTGCCTGAAGAAAGAAGCGACACCGACTTCCCGCGTTGACTCCGGGAGTACCGATCGACGGTGTGCGCTTCACCCCATCTCCCGATGGCTTACTGCGCCGGGCGAAGGCGCCATATGCCAAACGGCATCTGCGGTGTCAGGTGCGTGCTTTGCCACTTGCCATGCCAGGTCCATCGGTGACCGGTCATCAGATCCTCACCGTGTACATCGGCGTGATCTTCCAGACCAAGCTCCCAAAGCGGCAGCTCGAAATTACCGGACTGCTCATGGAAGGGGTCAAGACTGACGGCGATGAGCACCACATTGCTCATGTCCGGCGTCGACTTGACGAAATAAATGATGCGTTCGTTGTCGATGACGCCAAACCGGATGCCCAGATGGGTCTGCAGCGCCGGATTGTGACGCCGAATCCAGTTCAGCCGGGCGATCTCGGCGCTGATATTGCCGGGGGCGAAGTAGTCACGCGTTCTGAGCTGATACTTTTCGGAATCGAGATACTCCTCCTTGCCCGGTACCGGTGCTGCCTCGCACAGCTCAAAGCCCGAATACATGCCCCAGAGCCCCGACCCCATCGTCGCCAGTGCCGCCCGGATCAGAAAGCCCGGCCGACCCGAGCCCTGCAAAAAGGTCGGGTTGATATCCGGGGTATTGACGAAAAAGTTGGGCCGATAGCATTCGCGCAGCGGCGATTCGTTGAGCTGGGTCAGATACTCGGTCAGCTCAGGCTTTGTATTGCGCCAGGTGAAGTAGGTATAGCTCATGGTAAAGCCGACCTTGCCCAGTCGCGCCATGATGGCCGGGCGAGTAAAGGCTTCGGCAAAGAAGATGACGTCCGGGTCGCGTGAGCGGATATCAGCGATCAGCCACTCCCAGAACGGAAAGGGCTTGGTATGCGGGTTGTCCACACGAAAGATCTTCACGCCTTCGCTGACCCAGCCCTGTACCACATCACGCAGCGCCAGCCAGAGGGCCGGGACGGCGTCTTCGGCGTAGAAATCAACGTTGACGATGTCTTCATATTTCTTGGGCGGATTTTCGGCGTAGCGGATCGTGCCGTCCGGACGCCAGGCAAACCAGCCCGGATGCTCGGCAAGCCAGGGGTGATCCGGCGAGCATTGAATGGCGAAATCCAGCGCGATTTCGAGATCATGCTCGCGGGCGGTCGCCACCAGAGCGCGAAAGTCCTCGAGCGTGCCAAGCTGTGGATGGATGGCCTCGTGACCGCCGTGCTCGTTACCGATGGCATAGGGGCTGCCCGGATCATCGGGGCCGGGGGTCAACGTGTTGTTGGGGCCCTTGCGATGGCTGTGGCCGATGGGATGAATGGGCGGGAAATAGAGCACGTCAAAGCCCATGTCACGAATCATCGGCAGGCGGGCGTGCACATCGTTGAACGTGCCGTGTCGGTCGGGCTCCGGGCTTTCCGAACGGGGGAAAAGCTCATACCAGCTGGCAAACGCTGCCAGCTCGCGATCTACCTCCAGCGGCATGGCTGCACTGGCGCTTAAATGACGCTGCGGATCACACGCCTGCATGAGCGTCAGGGTATCGCGCGAAAGCAACAGCGCGACCTGCTCGCTTTCATCGCTGGCCCCCTTCAATCCGGCCATCAGCGACTCAAGCTGCCCGGCCTGCTCGCTGCCGGGGGCGGCACGCTCGAGCGCCCGAGCCACATGGCCATGGCCTTCGCGCAGCTCCAGCGCAATCGGGATGCCGGCGGCGTGCTTTTTACTCAACTCGTAGTGATAGGTACCGTAAAGGTCCCACCAGGCTTCGATCACGAACTCGTGGGCGCCGGTCGCGGTGGGCGTCAAGCTGCCCTCCCACAGATCGTTGCCCAGCGGCTTGACCAGCGTCAGCGTCTCGCTGTGCCACTCATCTGCAGATGCTGCAGCTTCTTGCGCCTTTCCCTGCGTGCAGCGCCAGCGTACGCGCGCAGCAAGTACGTCGTGACCGTCGGCAAAGATGACCGCGGTCACGTTGACCGGTTGACCGACGATGGCCTTGGCGGCAAAACGGCCCTGCTCGACGCCTGGGCCAATGTTTTCGATGGCGATGCGGTCGGCGGCGGTGGCCTGCATGACCGGTGCATCCTGTTGCACATCGTTTCGGGATGTATTGCGTTGCACCATAGACATTGCTGCTCGCTCCTTTCCCTGGGCGCAGCCCCTGGTCCGTAATCGACACGGACCGGGCTATCGGCAATCCGCCGATGGCGCGTGGCCATCGGCGGCATGGTTTGACTAGGCGTTGCGGCCTGAACCGCTGTCGTCACGGACCAGTTCCAGCAGCACCATCGAGCGGCTTTCGACTTCGTAGGTACTGCCGAAATCGTAGTGTTCACCTTCCCGGCTGGCAGGCGCGGCCGTATTGAGCCGGAATACCCAGTGTTTGCCGGAAGACACTTCCGGCAGTGTCCAGGTGATCGGCTCATGGTGGGCATTGACGATCATCAACAACGTACTGTGCGAACCGGCCCGACGAATGCCGGTCGGCTGGGCACGACCGTCGAGCAGCACCCCGATGGAACGAGAATGTTCCGACTCCCAGTTGCCGACATCCATCTCTTCGGCGTCCGGCGTCAGCCAGGTCACGTCACGCACTTCCAGCTCATCATTCCAGTCACCGGTCAAAAAGCGGCTGCGATGCAGCATCGGGTAGCGCCGGCGCAGGGCAATGATGTGGCGAGTGAAGTTCAGCAGATCGCGCCCTTCGTCGGAAAACTCCCAGTTGACCCAGCCGATCTCGCTGTCCTGACAGTAGGCGTTGTTGTTGCCGCCCTGGGTGCGTCCGAACTCGTCACCGGCCAGCAGCATCGGCGTGCCCTGGGAGAACATCAGGGTGGCGAGCATGTTGCGTATCTGACGCATGCGCAGCTCGCGGATTTCCGGATCGTCGGTCTCGCCTTCTACCCCATGATTCCAGGAGTAGTTGTCGTCGCTACCGTCGTTGTTGTCCTCGCCGTTGGCCTCGTTATGCTTGTCGTTGTAGGTCACCAGATCGCGCAGCGTGAACCCGTCGTGCGCCGTGATGAAGTTGACCGACGAGTACGGCTTGCGGCCGCGATGATTGAAGAGATCCGCCGAGCCGGTCAAACGCGTGGCGAACTCGGCCAGCTGACCCTCATCGCCTTTCCAGAAGGCACGCATGTTGTCGCGGAACTTGTCGTTCCACTCCGCCCAGCCCGGTGGGAAGCCGCCGACCTGATAGCCACCGGGGCCGCAGTCCCAGGGTTCGGCGATCAGCTTGCACTGCGACAAAAGCGGGTCCTGGCGACAGGAATCAAGGAAACCGCCGCCCTCGTCAAAGCCATGCGGCTCGCGCCCGAGAATGGTGGCCAGATCGAAGCGGAACCCGTCGACCCGCATCTCGTCGGCCCAGTAGCGCAGCGAGTCGGTCACCATCTGCAGCACGCGCGGGTGAGACAGATTGACCGTGTTGCCGGTGCCGGTATCGTTGATGTAGTAGCGCTTCTCATCCGGCATCAGGCGGTAGTAGCTGAAGTTGTCGATGCCCTTCCAGGACAGCGTTGGCCCCATCTCGTTGCCTTCGGCGGTGTGGTTGTAGACCACATCCAGAATGACCTCGATGCCGACCGCGTGGCAGCAGGCCACCATCTGCTTGAACTCGCTGATGGTATTGGTCGCCATGTAGGCAGGGTGCGGGGCAAAAAACGACAGGGTGTTGTAACCCCAGTAGTTGTGCAGCCCCTTTTCCTGAAGATGGCGGTCATCGGCAAAGGCGTGGATCGGCATCAGCTCCAGCGAACTCACGCCCAGATTGCGCAGGTGATCGAGCACGGCCGGGTCGCTGAGGCCTGTAAAGGTGCCCCGTATCGACTCGTTGACCTTCGGGTTCATCATGGTCAGCCCGCGAACGTGGGCCTCATAAAAGATGGTGCGATCCCAGGGCACATGAATCTCGCGCGAACGCCCCCAGGTAAAGGCGGGATCAATGACGCGGCACTTGGGAATAAACGGCGCGCTGTCGCGCTCGTCAAAGCTCAGGTCACCGTCTTCATGACCGATGGTGTAGCCATACAGGGCGTCGTCCCACTGAAGCTCGCCGACCAGCTGACGCGCGCACGGATCGATCAACAGCTTGTTGTGATTGAAGCGATGGCCGTTTTCCGGCTCGTAGGGGCCGTGAACCCGGTAGCCGTAAAGCTGACCCGGACGGGCGTCAGGCAGATAACCATGCCAGACCTCATCGGTGAATTCGGGCAGCTCAATACGCTCGAGCTCTTCTTCACCATCGTCACTGAAAAGGCACAGCTCAACTTTGGTGGCGTGCGCCGAAAAGAGGGCAAAGTTGACCCCCAGTCCATCCCAGTTGGCGCCCAGCGGATAGGGCAGACCTTCACGAACCCTGCTGCGCTGCTGTCCGGCGGCCGAACTGATCGGCGCCTCACGCCCACCCGAGGTAATGCCGGGCGTTGGTGCGCCGGGATGAATTGGTGTTGTCGTCATACATTACTCCGGAAAGGAAAATACAAAAACGCAGGCCGTGCCGGGGGCACGACTACTGGCTCGAACTGTCATCGTTGCTGCTGCGCTTGCGTTTCGCCGCGGGCTCCGTGCCGGTCGCGCCCTTCTTTTTGGCGGCCGTTGTCTTGCGAGTCGCCGTCGATTTGCCGGCAGTCGTTTTGGCGGCTGCGGTTTTGTCATCGGTGGTGCTGCGCCGTTTGGCCGTGCTGGCACGTTTGGCGGGCGCCTTTTTGGCAGCCGGTTCGGCGGCGGCGTCATCCATTGAGGGCGTAGCGGCCGGCGCGGCCGGCTCGGCGGCCTTTGCGCTGCGCGCGGCCGGTCGGGGCTGAGCGTCCTGGGGCACATCGGTAATACGCTCGGCGGCCACCATGCGACAGGCCATGTGCCAGTGACGCTCGGCCTGGCCGTCGGGGCACTCCTCGGCTTCCCAGATCCGATAGGCCAGCAAGCGAATACGAAGCTGATCGTCTGCCATATGATCCTTTCTCCTTCGTGGGTCATGCCCCTGATGCCCGGCAGACCCGTATTGTCTGAAAGGCCCCGACCATAGCGCGGGGCCTGTTGAGATGGTTACATCGACGGCATCTGATCGCCGCGGGTTGCCCCGGCCTGTGTCATGTCGGCTTCCAGTGCCTGATGTTCGCCTGCCGTCGCAGTAGAAACGTCACGAAACAGCACGCAAAACGGCAGTGACGACATGAGCTCGGCCACCGGTGCCTGCAGACTGACGGCCTGTCCGGTGACAAGCGATTGCCAGCCGCGGGCGTCATCTTCTGCGCATTTCACGCCGGTATTGCCCCAGCGCGCCGGCGCAATCTGCAGCGCCTCCTCTTCCAGCAGCGAGCCGGCGTGACGCGCCACGATCACCAGAACGGCCTGGCCGTCGTGTTCACGTATGAAGCCGAGCAGCTGTCCGGCGCGTTCGCCATCAAACTCAAGCGCCTGATACTCGCCGTGAAGGAAGGCCGCCGGCAGGCGCTGTCTGAGGTTCAGCATCTGCGTGATCAGCGCCTGCTTGATGCGTCCGTCACGCCAGTCATTGATCAGTCCGGGCAGCACCGGGCTCTCCTCGAGCTGGGCGCGGCGCACCTCGTAATCGACCGGGCGGCGATTGTCGGGATCGACCAGAGAAAAGTCCCAGCGCTCGGTGCCCTGATAGCAGTCCGGCACACCCGGTACCGTCATGCGAAGCAGCGTCTGTACCAGGCCATTAAGGGCCCCGGCCGGACTGATTGTGGCGACAAATTCATGGATGGACCGACGCAGGGCCGCGCCTCGCTCATCGGTGAGCAGCGTCATGACGAACTCGCGGCACTGCGCCTCGTGCGCCTCATCGGGATAGAGCCAGTGCGAGTTCAGTTTGGCCTCGCGCAGGGCCTTCTCCTGCCAGTCGGCAACACGGCCGGCAAACGCCTCAAGGCCCTCGGCGTCATCCAGAGAGAGCGTCAGCGGCCATGCCCCCACGATGATCTGATAGAGGATCATCTCCTCGGCGGTGGAAGGCCCGGCGAGCGTATCGTCCTCGGTGCTCTGACGCAGCGACGAGGAGGCCGTCAACCACTCACGAACCTGTTCGGCCCAGCGATCGCCCCACTCCGACAGCGCCGCCAGACGCGCCCGCACGTCTTCGCCGCGCTTGTGGTCGTGGCTTGCCGTGGTCACCATCGTTGCGGGGAAATGGCGCGCCTGCCAGGCGTTGAAGCGGTGGAAGTCCTCGCCTGAACCGGCAAAATGGGCACCGTCAAAGCCGACGTCGTTACGCGAGATAAGCACGGCGCTGCGATAGCCGGCCGTATCCTCTACGGCCTTGGCCGCCAGCGGCGAGGTCAGCTGGGCAAAACGCACAATGGCGTTGCGTCGCAGCCGACAGCCCGGCTCGTCATCGTTGGCGGGCGCCTCGCCCCCCAGCCAGTCATAAACCTGATCGAGCACCACCTGATCCGGCGGTGTCAGCTCGGCGCGTGCTGCCACCACGGCGTGCGCGAAGAAGTTTTCATCGCGTGTCGTCAGCCCCTGATCATCGGCGTAGGTGCGATAGATCGGAAACTGCACTGCCAGCTCGCGCAGCACGCGTCGAATCATGGCCGGGGTCATGTCCCGGGTCATGGGATCGTGACGCGCCACATCGGAAAGCGCCCGTACCGCACGCTCGAACTCGGTGACCAGGGCGGTATCAATGATTTCGCGCCGGGCGCGGATGACTTCCGCCTCAAAGCCGTGTTCGCGGCCCGACAGCGACTGCCACAGCGCCTTGAGCGGTGCCTCGCCTTCCGGGTCGTGCTGAAGCTTTGAGACCACATTCATGAATTCGTAGCCGGTGGTGCCGGTGACGCCCCAGTCCAGCGGCAGCGACTCGTTGCCCTCCAGAATCTTCTCCACGAAGATCGGCAGCGGCGTTGCGGGCGCGCCCCCGGGACGGCGAGTAGCCGCTTCATCGACACGGGCGCGCAGCAAACGACAGTAGCCGGCCGGGTCGGCCAGCCCATCGACATGGTCCAGACGCACGCCATCAATCAGCCCTTGCTCGATCAGCTCCAGCAGATAAACATGGGTCTGGGCGAACACCGCCGGGTCATCGACGCGCAGAGCGCCAAGCTCGGTAATATCGAAAAAACGCCGCCAGTTGAGACTGTCATTGGCGGTACGCCACCAGGCAAGGCGATAGTGCTGTCGCTCCAGCAGCACGTGCAGCCGCTCGGCGCCTTCCGGCTCTTCGGGGTTATAACGTGCAAGCAGTGTCTCGAGCGCGGCGCGCCCCTTGTCGGTGCGCACGTGCTCGGCAAGCGCCAAGCCCGCTCGCTCGGCGCCTTCTTCCAGCGACACGGCCTCTTCGATCTGTTCAAACAGCCGGGCCTGCTCGCCCATGCCGTTTTCCAGCAGCATCAGCGCATGGCAGCGCGGGTCGATGGGAAAGCAGTGCTCGAAGTAGTCGACCTGAAAAAGACCGGTGGTCTCATCCAGAGTGAGCTTCATGTCACCCGACACCAGTGCCTGGCCATAGGGTTCGCCCAGAAACGGTACCAGCAGGCGACCTTCAAGCGTCGGGTCGCCATTGTCGCGCCAGTTGATGTCGAACATGTCGGCAAAGCGCCCGGATGGGCCCCAGCGCAGCACGTCCTGCCAGTAGGGGTTTTCACGCCCGCCCACGGCCAGGTGATTGGGCACGAAGTCAACGATCAGCCCCATGCCAAAGGATCTGAGTTTTCCAACCAGTCGCGTCAGCGCCGCTTCATCGCCGATTTCGGGGTTGAGCCGGGTGGGGTCGACGCCGTCATAGCCGTGCGTCGAGCCACTGCGCGCCGCCCACAGCGGTGACGCATAGAGATGAGTGACGCCCAGGCCGGCAAAATAGTCGACCAGCGCCTCGGCATCATCGAGGGTGAAATCCTTGTGAAACTGCAGACGCAGACACGACAGCAGCGGCTGATGGTCCGCGCCGTTTGATGGTGCATCCATGGATAGCTCACTCATGCTGCCCTGCTCCTGCGCGTGCGGTGGTCATTGCCCGAAGCCTTGCCACGACACCGGGGGTATCAAACATCTCGTCAACCGTCAGCGGCAGACGACGGCGCCAGTTGGGGTGCTCGTCCAGCGTGCCCGGCAGATTGGGCTGTTCTTCAAGACCCAGCAGATCCTCGAGCTGCAGCAATACCAGCGGTGAGGGGGTCGCGCCGATATGATGCGCCGCAGCTTCAAGCCAGGTGTCGCGGTCAGCATCCGGCGCGATCCCGAAGGTCTCGGCAAGCGCCAAGATGTCCTGCTCGCGCATCTTGCGCTGCTGTGCCGGTGTCTCGCCCTCGCCAAGCATGTCGAGCTCGATGCGCCAGTCCAGATCGCGCCCCAGGCGCCAGCCGGCGACCGTGGGCAGGTCATGGGTGCTGGTCATCGCCACGGCCCGCGCCGGATAGTCTTTGGCAGGCGTAAAGGTTTCTTCTTCGCGCTCGAACCACAAAACGCCCATGCCCAGAATGCCGCTTTGATCCAGGCGCTCGCGAAATGCGGGCTCGACCGTGCCCAGATCCTCGCCGATGATCACGGCGCGGTGACGCCAGGATTCCAGCGCGATCAGGCGCAGCAGCGACTGCTCGGGATAGCGCACGTAGGCGCCCTCGGTCGGTGAGGCGCCTTCCGGGATCAGCCAAAGCCTTGAAAGCCCCATGATGTGGTCAATGCGCAGGCCACCGGCGCCGTGCAGGCAGGCCCTGAGCGTGGCAATAAAGCCATCGAAGCCATACTCGATCAGCCCCTGCGGCGAGAAGCCGGTCACGCCCCACTCCTGACCGTTGGCATTGAAGTCATCCGGCGGCGAGCCGATGCGAAGCCTGCCCAGCATCTCCTCCGGGCGGCTCCAGGCCTGACTGCCGTGCGGGTCGACACCGACGGCGATATCGGCAATCAGACCGATACGCTGGCCGGCGCCGATGGCGCGCTGCTGCACGGCGGCCAGTTCAAGGGCAATCTGCCACTGCGCAAAGGCATAAAAAGCCACGCGGTCGCCGTGTTCCTGACTGAAATCCGCGACCGCCTCGCTTTTGACATCCTGCATGTCGCTTGGCCACGCATGCATGGGGCCGAGTGCTTCGCTGATGGCCTCAAAGCGACAATGGTTTTCCAGGGTCTCGCCGCTTTCCCTGCGAAAAGCGTTCAGCGCCTGGCGACCGGTCTCTGAAAGCGCTGCGAAATCGCGTTCAAGTGCCTGCCAGCGCATACGGCTGACGTGGTCATAGTCCACCAGCGACAGGGCATCATCACCGGTCGCCGCACTGCCTGATGCGATGTCACCAGCGGTGCTATAGAGCGGGTTAAAGGCCAGCCGCGTTGAGGGCGAATAGGGGGAAAACCGCTCGGGCTGATGCAGAAACAGCGCATGCACCGGACTGATGGCCATGGCGTCCAGCCCGTTTTGGCCGGCGCGCTCGGCAAGACGCCCCAGCGCCTCACAGTCACCGATCCCGCCGTCGCTGTCACGACGCAGACTGTAGAGCTGCACGCCAAGACCCGCCATCGAGGACGGGCCGTCTCCGGCAAGCGTTGCCACATCCATGCAGCGATGCGGCGCGACCGCCAGACGTCGCCTTTTTCCCTCGATCTGCAGCTGGTAATAGCCGGGCTCGGCGACGGCTTCCAACTGGCCTGTGGCATCGACCTGCCCTTCAAGGGTGCGCCCGTTTTCATCGGTCAGGGTATAGTCGACGCCTTCGGCCACGGCACCCGGCAATTCGATGCTCTGCTCGATCTCGCCGACAATCAGCGGCGGCCAGTCGGCCACGCTTTCAGGTGCCTGCAAACGCTCGATGGCGGCCAGGCTCTCCCTGATATCTTTTGAGGTATCGCAGCGGTACCCCAGCCCTTCCAGTACGCCCTTGATGGTGGTTTCATCAAGCTGCTGGGGTCGATCCTGGCTGTCCTGCCAGTCGATGACGATACCGGCGGCTTCGGCCAGTGATTTCAGTGTCTGATTCATAAATGACTGCTCAAGCAGGCGCGAATCGCCCCCGGTGCCAGCGTATGGGCATCGTCCGACTCGCCAAGTTCATAAAGTCGTTGCCCTTCCGGGGCATCGATACTGACACGCTGCGTGCCCAGGTTGACGGCAATGCCCAAAACGGTGCCATCGCCCATGCGCCAGTGCGCCAGCACCGCGCCCTCTCCCAGCGTCACGGCCCCCATGGCTGTCGTACCCGGCAGGCGCGGGATGATTTCGGCGTGACGGATATCAAGCAGCGTCATGTAGCGGGTATGCCACATGGCGGCTTCGGGGTCGTCATCGCCCGGCGCGGACGGTCTGGACTGCTCAAAGGTTGATACGGCGTTGGGGTCGGGAATCTGCGCGCGTGTCTTTTCGTCCTTGAAATGCGAAAAATCGGCAAACTCGCTGCGGCGACCTTCGCGCACGGCATCGGCCAGCTCATCGCGGTGGTCGGTGAAAAAGAGAAACGGGCTGCGCTCGCCGCGCTCTTCGCCCATGAACAGCATCGGAATCATCGGGCACAGCAGCAACAGCGCCGTGGCCGCCTCGAGACGCTCCTGGTCGACCAGCGAAATGAGCCGATCACCCATTGCCCGGTTACCCACCTGGTCATGATTTTGCAAAAAGGCGATAAAGGCCGTGGTGGGCAGGTGCCCGCTGGGCTCGCCTCGCGAATGGCCGCGACGGTCGTTCTGACCCTGGAAAATAAAGCCACCATGCAGGGCGCTGGCGAGCTTGTCGGTGGCGCGGTCACAGTAATCGGCATAGTAGCCTTCGTGCTCGCCGGTCAGCAGCGCATGCAATACGTTGTGAACGTCATCGTTCCACTGTGCGGTATAGGCGCTTTCCAGCAGCGAGGCGCTGTTGCGCTCGTTTTCAAGCATCAGGTGCACGTGACGCATTTCGCTGACGCGGCTTTTGATCCGCTCGCTCATCTCCAGCAGGAAGGCGTCATTATCGATGGCATGTACGGCGTCAAAGCGCAGACCGTCAAAGCGATACTCCTCGAGCCACATCAACGCGTTGTCGATGAAGAAGTCCTTCACCTGAGACCGGTCGAAGTCGATCGCATCGCCCCAGGGGGTTCTCTCACCGGTAAAGAAGCCGGGGGAGTAATGCGGCAGATAATTGCCGTCCGGACCGAAATGGTTGTACACCACGTCCAGAAAGACCATCAGGCCCAGTCCGTGCGCCTGATCAATCATCGCCTTGAGCTGGTCCGGCGTACCGTAGGCGGCTTCAACGGCGTAGGGCAGCACCCCGTCGTAGCCCCAGTTGCGCGCACCGGGGAATTCATTGATGGGCATCAGCTCAATGGCGGTAATGCCCATCGAAGCCCAGTCCTGCAGCCGCTTTCGAACACCGTCGAAACCGCCCAGCGCTCCAACATGAAGCTCCAGAATGACGGTTTCATGCCAGGGCCTGCCCTGCCAGTGGACATTTTCCCAGCCGTAGGCCTGCGGGTTCACGACCACGCTCGGTCCGGTAACATCTTCGTGCTGGGCCCGGGCGGCCGGGTCGGGAACCGAGAGTTCATCACTGATGCGATAGCGGTAATGCGCCCCCGGCGGGCAATCGATTTCAAGGGTGAACTCGCCATCTTGACCCTTGTCCATGGCAAACCTTTCGGCCTCACTGGCAGAATCGCGTGCCAGCTCAAGCGTGACCGTCTCGACCCCGGGGGCCCAGAAGGTAAAACGGGTGCGTCGTTCATCCAGTACGGTGGCACCGTAATGGCAGTGGTGAGAAAACCGATCGCTGACGGATCCGGATTCAAAGGCACTCATGTGGGCCAGTCTCCCTGACGCAGGTAAAGCGTACTTAATGGTGGAAGCGTCAAAAGCAGCGACGCGGGATGGCCATGGCTGGGGTCGGGATGCGCATGTACGGCACTCCCGTTGCCCTGGTTGCTTCCAGCGTAGAAGACACTGTCGCTGTTGAATATCTCGCGCCACACACTCATGACCGGTACGCCGATTCGATAGTGATGCTGCGCTACCGGTGTCAGATTGCAGACCACCAGCAGCGGCGCCTTGCCGGGTTCGGCGTGGCGTAAAAAGGCGACGACGCTGTTGGCGCTGTCATCGCCAACCACCCACGAAAAACCGCTCGAGTCTCCGTCGCAGACATGCATTGCCGGGTCTTCGACATAGATCCGGTTGAGATCGGCAATGGCCCGTGAGAGCCCCCGGGGGCCTGCCTCGTCCAGACGCTCCCAGTCCAGTTCGCGGTCGTGGTGCCACTCGCGCCACTGACCCAGCTCGGTGCCCATGAACAACAGCTTCTTGCCGGGATGGGCCCACATGAAGGCCAGATAGGCGCGCAGCCCGGCAAGCTTTTGTGCCTCGTTACCGGGCATTCGGGACAGCAGCGCCCCCTTGCCGTGCACGACTTCATCGTGGGAAAGCGGCAATACGAAATGCTCGGAAAAGGCGTACTGCAGACCAAAGGTGAGATCGCCATGATGCCAGGCGCGATACAGCGGGTCGCGCGACATGTAGGACAGCGTGTCGTGCATCCAGCCCATGTTCCACTTGAAGGTGAACCCGAGCCCGCCGGTGGCGGTCGGCGCGGTGACGCCCGGCCAGGAGGTGGACTCCTCGGCGATCATCATGACCCCCGGGCATCGCTCGGCCACCGTGTCGTTGAGCTCGCGCAGAAAATCGACGACTTCAAGATTTTCACGCCCGCCGTGCACGTTGGGCCGCCAGCCGTCATCGGTGCGGCTGTAGTCGCGATAGAGCATCGAGGCGACGGCATCCACACGAAGCCCGTCGATATGAAAGTGCTCGAGCCACTCAAGCGCGCTGGCGATCAGAAAGCCTTTGACCTCGTTGCGGCCCACGTTATAGATCAGCGTGTTCCATTCGGGATGAAACCCTTCACGCGGGTCGTCGTGCTCATACAGCGCGGTGCCGTCAAAACGCACCAGCCCATGCTCGTCGCTGGGAAAATGGGCAGGCACCCAGTCCAGAATGACGCCGATACCGGCGCCATGGCAGGCATTGATGAAGCGGGCAAAGGCCTCGGGCGTACCCATGCGCGCCGTCGGGGCAAACATGCCGATGGGCTGATAGCCCCACGAACCCACAAAGGGGTGCTCGCTGATGGGCATCAGTTCGATATGGGTAAAGCCCATATCGGCGACCCAGGGAATCAGTCGTGACGCCAGGGCGTCCCACTCCAGCGTATTGCCGGCGTGATCATGCTGCCAGGACAGGACATGCAGCTCATAGATCGACAGCGGCGCCGCACGAGCATTGCTGGCGTCACGGCGTCTGAGCCAGGCATGATCCTGCCAGCTGAAAGCGCGATTGCTGGCCACCACGGAGGCGTCCGGTGTGGCCGTCTCCGTGCGACGGGCCAGCGGGTCGACCTTGTGGCGCAATTGACCGTCGCGGTCCAGAACCTCGAAGCGATAGCGCTCGCCGACCTTGAGATGCGGCACAAAGATGGCCCAGATACCGCTGCCTTCGTGGCGCTGCATGGCATGACGGCGGCCGTCCCAGACATTGAAATCGCCCACGACCGAGACCCGTCGGGCATTGGGCGCCCAGAGCGTAAAGCGTACGCCATCGATGCCATCGATCGACGTCGGACAGGCCCCGAACACGCGCGCCAGTTCGCGATGGCGGCCCTCGCTGAACAGGTGAAGATCAAGCTCGCCCGGCATGGGCGCAAACCGGTAGGGGTCCTCGGTCATCTGCACCACGCCATCCGGCCAGGTAATACGCAGCCGATAGCGCACGCCTTGTGAAATGCGCGCGCAGAAAATGCCGCCCTCTCCGGGCTCGGCCACGGCCAGCACCTGATGCACGGCATCGATCAGCTCGACCGCGTCAGCCCCCGGCAACAGCAACCGCACCAGCGTTTGATCACCCTTTTCGTGGGGCCCCAGCCAGCGAAACGGGTCATCGTGTTGCGCCTGCGCCAGGCGTGACAGGGCGTCACGCTCGCTCTGGCAAGCGCCGGAAAGTGCTGTCGCCATTATATGCTCACATGTCTTAACGAATGGGCCGTTACCCCTGCAGGTACCATCAGCTGATGATAGAGGCGTCGATACGGTGTGACGGATAACCGCCACTGGTAGTGGATGGCCATGGCCGCGCGGCGCATGGCGTAGAAAAGCTCGGTGCAGCCGAAGATGCGAAAGGCGCGATCGATGGCCTTCTGAAAATCCTGCTGCGAGAGCTCATCGAAGAGAAACCCGGTAATGCCATCCTCGATCGTATCGGCAAGCCCGCCGGTACGGTGCGCAATCGGCAGCGAGCCGAAACGCTGAGCATACATCTGCGACAGGCCACAGGGCTCAAAGCGTGACGGCATCAACAGAAAATCGCTGCCGGCAAAGATGCAGCGCGCCTCGCGCTCGCTGAAACCGATGTGCACGCCGATCGCGCCCGGAAAGCGCGCTTCCAGATTGCGCAGGGCATTTTCAATGGCCGGCTCCCCGCAGCCGATCACGACCAGCTGACCGCCGGCGCGCACGATCGACTCGGCGGCGGCAATGGTGAGATCCAGTCCCTTTTGATGCACCAGCCGGGAGACCACAGCAAACAGCGGCCCGTGGCTTACCGCCAGACGGAACATGCGCCGAACGTGGTCGGTATTGGCCCGCTTGCCGGCCCAGTCGTTGGTGGCAAAGGCGCAGGCCAGATAGGCGTCCGTTTGCGGGTCCCAGCTGTCATCGATGCCGTTGGCGATCCCGCTGAGACGCTTTTGTCGGGCGCAGTCGGACAAAAGCCCTTCCAACCCGCAGCCAAAGGCGGGCGTGGTGATTTCCCGGGCGTAGGTTTCACTGACCGTGGTGATGTGATCGCTGTAGATAACGCCGGCTTTCATGAAGGAGAGCCGGTCATAAAACTCGAGGCCTTCCGGAGTAAAGGCACTGTCAGGAATGCCCAGCCGGCTCAGGTATTCAGGGCCGTAAAGCCCCTGATAGGCCAGATTGTGGATGGTATAGACACAGGGCGTCTCATCATCATTCCAGCGCAGATAACCGGCGGCCAGACCGGTCTGCCAGTCGTGCAGATGCAAAAGGTCCGGATGCCAGCCCTGATCCTCGAATCGCCCCTGCGATGTCTCCATCGCCATCTGTGCTGCCGCCAGCGACAGCCGCGCAAAGCGAATGGCGTTGTCCTCCCACTCCTGACCCTGCTCGTCAAGATAGGGGCTGCCGGGACGATCATAGAGTTCCGGACAGATCAGGACATAGACGGTCAGGCCTTCGGGCAGCTCGATACGCCCCAGATCGCAGGCCGGGATATCGGCAAGACCGGGCAGACGGGCAATGACATGAACAGGCCAGATGCTTTCAAGCACCTCGCGATAGGCCGGCATCAAAACGCGTATGTCGTAATGATTGAGCAGAGCACGCGGCAGAGCGGCGGAGACATCGCCGAGACCGCCAACCTTGACGAAATCCGCCAGCTCCGAGGTAACAAATAAAACGGGATCGGCCGGCTCGCTCTGACCTGCACGGACACTGTGTTGCGCGAGGGAGGCAGATGCCGGGGCAATATGTGTTGTCGTTTTTGTGGTTTGAATGGCGTGTGCCAAAGTGGCATCAACGGCTGAATGAGACATGCGCAACCTCCTCGCGAAGTGCGCTGACGCCGAAATGTCTCAAGCCATCGAGCGGTACAGCTGACAGCCCTTCAGGGCGCCGACCTCGCAGGCGGCACCCGCATGGGCGCTGTACGAACATCGTCCTTATCGACAGTCCCTGTCGACAAACGACCGCTCATGGTTGGCTGTGCATCCGGCACCACCGCTACCTGATAGATCCATCAGAAAAATGGCACCGGAGCATCGTGACCGTGCCGGAACCATGAGCCAGATATAGCGTGAACCGTCAGCAGCGTCAAAGCTCTTTTGAGAACGCTGTTACCAATTTTGTAACTTTTTTAAACTAGATAATCTGGATTAAAAATACTGATAAAAGAAACGCTGTTTTAATTTTATTGATGAACAATTGAATCCGCTTTTCAGACAATCACACGTTACATTCCAAACGGCGCAAAACTGCCCTTTTAGCGCGACCGACGCGTTGCGCTCAGGGCCATGACGTCGACGGCAGGTATTGGCCCTTATCCCCGAGCGGCTTCCCTGTCAGCGCGGATGGCGCGTCGCACGCGCATCCTTTGAAAGATGACCCCGCGCCCGGGCGCAAAAAGAAAGGCCAGCAAAAAGAGAAACGCTTGAACAAGCACGATGACCCCGCCGGTCTCGACATCGACATGAAAGCTCAACATGACGCCCAAAAGCACCGAAAGCCAGGTGCTGGCCGCCGCCACCATCATCATCGAGGCGAGCCGGCGGGTCAGCAAAAAGCCCGTACAGCCCGGTGTGACCAGCATGGCGATCACCAGCACCACGCCCACTGCCTGAAGTGCCATGACGGTGGCAAGCGACAGCAACACAGTCAGCAACAGCTGCAGCCGGCGGGTATTGAGCCCTATCACCTGCGCCTGCTGCGGATCAAAGCAGTAGAGTCGAAGGTCGCTGAATTTCAGTGCCACAACGCTTAAAACGACAATGCCGGTCACGATGAGCTGATAGCGCGTTGAGGCCTCGATCCCCAGCAGATTGCCCAGCAGAATGTGCATGAAGTGAACGTCCGAGGGGACCATGGCCACCAGCACCATGCCCAGCGCCAGAAAGCCGGTAAAGGCGATACCCAGCACCGCATCCGGGCGAATACGACAGTGTCGCTCGATCAGCCCGGCCCCCAGCAGACAGCACAGGGCACTGGCCAGCGCCCCGATGACCATGGGAATACCGGCAAGCCAGGCGAGCACAATGCCGGGCACCACGGCATGTGAAGCCGCATCACCGACCAATGACCAGCCTTTCAATACGATCAGACAAGACAGCACGGCGCAGACCGTGCCGACCAGCAGCCCCATCCAGAGGGCCTGGCGCATGAAATCCAGCGTCAGCGGCAAAAAGAGCACATCAAGCCACTCGTTCAGCGCACTCATGACCCTTCTTCACCCAGAGTCTCCGGGCCGCGCCGCCGCCGGGCCAGCAGGCCATGACGCGGCGCCAGCACGAAAATGATCAGAAAACACAGCGTCTGCAGCAAGACGATGGTGCCGCCGACCGAGCTGTTCATGAAATAACTCGCCCAGCTGCCCACGAAAGCGCACGCCCCGCCGATCAACGGGGCCAGCCACAGCATGTGTCCGAAGCGGTCGGTCAAAAGCCAGGCGCAGGCACCGGGCGTGATCAGCATCGCCACGACCAGCAGCGCCCCCACGGCCTGCAATGCCCCTACGGTCATCAGCGAGAGCATCGACAGCAGCAGCGCATTGAGCCAGACGACGTTAAGCCCCATGACCCGGGCATGCCCCTCATCAAAGCAATACAGCATCAAATCCTTCCAGCGCAGCGACAGCGCCACAAGACAGATCACGGAGATGATGACCAGCTGAACGGTCTCGGCATCTCCAATGCCCAAAAGGTTGCCAAAAAGAATCGTGCTGAGCTGTACCCCGCTCGGGTTAAGCGAGATCAGCACCAGCCCCAGCGCCAGAAAGGCCGAGAAGACCACGCCGATGGCGGCATCGCTTTTCAGGGCGCCCTGCCCCTTGATCAGCCCGATGCCGCCCACCGCCAGCAGAGCACTGATAAAGGCCGCCGGCGCAAACGGCAGGCCGAGCGCGTAGGCAATCGCAATGCCCGGCACCACGGCGTGGGAGAGCGCATCGCCCAGCAGGGACCAGCCCTTGAGCACCACATAGCAGGACAGCCAGCCACATATGGCCCCGATCAGCGTGCCGACCCAGATGCCGCGCGTCATGAACTGATACTCGAACGGCGCCAGCAATACCGCGATCGGGTCACCGCTCATGACAGACTCCACGCCGCGCGGCGATCCGACGTGCCACGCTCGGTGTCCGACACGACCGTATCGGCCATGACGTCACCGAAGGTGGCGGCCAGATGGCGCTGGGTGAACGTGGTGGCTACCGGCCCAAAGGCAACGAGCTGCTTCGAAACCATCGCCACGTAATCGCAGTATTGCGGCACGCTGGACAGCGCATGGGTGACGATCAACACGGTTACGCCCTCATCGCGAAGCCCGCGAATCAGCCCCATGATGCCCTGTTCGATATGAGCATCAACGCCCGTGAAGGGCTCATCGAGCACCAGAATGCGGCTGCCCTGGGCCAGCGCCCGGGCCAGAAAGACGCGCTTTTTCTGACCACCGGAGAGCATACCGATCTGGCGACGGGCCAGGTCGGTGATCTCCATGCGGGCCATGGCCTCTTCCACGCAGCGCCGATCCAGCGCCGAGGGCAGGCGCAGCCAGTTCATCTGCCCCTGGCGTCCCATCATCACCACGTCCCATACCGAGACGGGGAACTGCCAGTCCACCTCCTCGGCCTGGGGCACGTAGGCGACGAGATGGCGCTTTTGCGCCTGTCGCACCGTCATGCCCAGAAGCGTCACCCGGCCACTGGTGGGGCGCGTAAACCCCAGAATGGTCTTGCACAAAGTGGACTTGCCGCTGCCGTTGGGGCCGATCAGCGCACAGACACTGCCTGTGGGCAGCGTCAGTGAGATATCCCGGATGCCCAGATGGCCATCGGGGTAGCGCACGCTGGTGCGTGAGACGTCGATGACCGCATCGTCATGTGGGTATGCGTTACTCAAGGTCGAACCCCTGTCGTATCTGCCCCGCGTTGTAGCGCAAAAGTGTTTCGTAATCGGGTACCGGGCCGTCGGCGCGGGTAAGCGAATCGACATACAGCGTGCCCCCGTAGCGCGCGCCGGTCTCGGAGGTGACCTGTTTCATGGCCCGGTCGTTGACCGTGCTTTCGCAGAAGGTGACCGGCACCTCATCGGCGTTGAGGTGATCGATCAGACGGCGCACCTGCTGCGGCGTGCCTTCCTGTTCGGCGTTGACCGCCCAGAGATAGCGCTCGCGAAAATCATAGGCCCGGGTCAGATAGGAAAAAGCCCCTTCGCAGGTGGCCAGCGTGCGCTGCGCCTCGGGAATGCGTGCGAAAGTATTTTTCAGCTCATGATCCATGGCCTCGAGACGCTCGCTGTAGGCTTTGGCATTGCGGTCATAGATCGCTGCCTGCTCGGGGTCCAGCGCGACCAGCGCCCGGCGAATGTTCTCGACATAAATCAGACCGTTGGCCGGCGTCATCCAGGCGTGCGGATTGGGGCGGCCCTGATAGGGGCCGTCGCCCAGCCCGATGGGCTCGATGCCCTCGGTCAAAACGGCGGTGGGGACATGGTCCATGCCCTGATAGAAACGCTGAAACCAGCGCTCAAGCCCCAGACCGTTATACAACAGGAGATCGGCCCGACGCGCCTTGAGAATATCGCGCGGAGTGGGTGCATATTCATGAATCTCGGCCCCCGGCGGCACGATGGAGACCACATCAAGTGCATCGCCGGCCACCTGCCGGGCCATGTCTGCCATGATCGTAAAGCTTGCAACGACGGTTTTACGCTCCTGCGCCTGCGCCACACCCGACAGCGACAGCAACACCATCAGCGCCGGTATCATCACCGAACGCGCCTTCGCCATGCGGTTGTGAGAAGGCGTCGTCGTGGCCGCTTCAATCCCTGACATCATGGCGAATCTCTCCTGACTGGTATCGTCATGAGATCTTATTTAACCACGGTTAAAAAAGAAACCCCGAGTTGCTTAACCGGAACTGATGAACCGGAATTCGTTGTGGCATCCATCTCTCGCCACCCCGTTACGGCTGGGGCAACATGCCCTTTCGATTACCGATGAGAGGCCATCACGTGTCACTACACTCCCGGCGCCTGCCGCGCGGCACTGTCCTGCTGGCAGGTCTTGTCCTGTCATGGGTGGCCACTACGGCCACGGCGCATCCGCATGGCTGGATCGATTATCGTGTCGCCGTCATGGTCGATGACCAGGGGCAGGTCACAGCGCTTGAGCAATCATGGAAGATGGACCCGTTTCAGAGTTTGACCATGGTGGAGGGGCTTGAAGGCGTGGCAGGCAATGAAAGCATGGCGCAGCGTCTGGACGCGCTAGGCCACGAGATCGCGGCCAATCTGGCGAGTCAGCATTATCTGACCCATGTCTACGACGGCGACAGGGAGCTGGCACTGGGCGGCATCGAGGATTACACCACCCGCCTGGATGACAACCGGGTCGAATTTTCCTTCATCCTGACGCTGGCCGAGCCGCAGCCGCTTGACGAGTCACTGCGCTGGCAGGTGTTTGATGACACCTATTTCATCGAGTTTTTGTATGACGATCGGATCGAACACCCCATCGAACTGGTCAATGCGCCACCGCAGTGCCACGGCGAGATAGTCCACGCCGACCCCGACCCGGCAGTCGTTGCCCGGGTTTCGGCGATCGACATTACCGGCGAGGCGCCCGAAGGCATCGGCCGTCTCTTCACGGATACCGGAGTGATCAAGTGTCAGGACTCGTAAAGCCTCTCGGGCTAACGCTTGCCGTGTTGCTTGTGGCGGCACTCTGGCTCTCGCCCATCGGCCAGGGGCTTTGGCACTCGCTGGTTACCGACATCATTGTGCAGCAGCGCACGCTGCATCGGGGGCTGGCCGAGGCCATGATGGCGCTTTCCCGGCGCGAAGGGATCAGTGACTGGCTGGATCTAATGGCGTTGAGTCTGGGTTACGGCGTCTTTCATGCCCTCGGCCCCGGCCACGGCAAGGCCGTGGTGGCCACCTATCTTTTGACCCACCGCGCGGCCCTGACCCGCGGCCTGGTCATGACCGCCAGCGCCGCCCTTTTGCAGGGCGTGGTCGCCATCGTGATGGTGACGGTACTGGTGCTGGGGCTGGGCTGGCTGACCCGGGAAGCGATGGCCGGCACCGCCTGGGTCGAAAAGGCAAGCTTTGCCGCCGTCACGGCGCTGGGGCTCTGGCTCATGGCGCGCGCCGGTCGCGGTCTGTACCGACTGCGAGCCGAGACGGCCCCGTCGCCCTCGCCTGCCGATACCGTGTCACCCGGCGCCTTGCGACTGACGCCGGCGCACTCGACGGGCGCCAGCGTCATGACACCGCTTGCGCATGTCGCCAGCGGCCCCTGTCACTGCGGCCGAACGCATCATATCGACCCCATGAGCAGCGGTCGGCACTGGCGAGAGATGACAGCGGCCATCTTTTCAATCGGACTGCGCCCGTGCAGCGGGGCGGTCATGGTGCTGGGCGTTGCGGCCATGCTGGGCTTCTGGTCGGCCGGCGTTCTGGCGGTGCTGGCCATGTCGGTGGGCACGGCGCTGTCCACGTCCGTGCTGGCCGCCCTGACCGTACTGGCGCGTGTTCGCATGGCACATCTCTTTCAGCGCGCCGGCACCCGCCGCCCGCTGGGGCTGGGGTATTGCCTTGCCCTGCTGGGCGGCGCGCTGATTACGCTGCTGGGCATCGCTCTTTTGACCAATGCCCCGGATACGTCGCTGTCGCCCTTGATGCAAAGACCTCCGGGTCTGGCCGGCTGATCAGGAGTCCGGACGCAGGCCGGTGGCATCCCAGGGGATGAGCACGCCCTCGATCGGGTGAACGATGCCGTTGTGCGCCCGGATCTCCTGACGATCGACCGGCACATCGTTGACCTGGTACTGACCGTTTTCCACGCGCAGACTGAGCTGTCCTACCAGCGCCTGGGGGCGGCCCAGCGTCTTGAACTCGCTGGCCGGCACCGTGCCCGGCAGCAGATGATACTTGATCACCTTTCTCAGCCACTGCTGATGCTCGCCATCGAGCAGCGCCTGACGCTCGCTGTCCGGCAAGCGCGCAAAGGCCTCATCGGTCGGGGCAAAGATGGTGTAGGGCCCGCGCCCGTCGAGCATGTCGCTCATGTCGGCATCCTCGATGACCTGCACCAAGGTATCGAAATCGCCGTTGGCCTTGAGCGTTTCCAGAATCGTTTGCTCCTGGTGATCGGTAATATCACCCGGCTGCTGCTGAGGCGCTCGCTGCGCTTGCGACTGTGCCTGCGCCATCGACGCCATATTAACGCTTGCCAGCGCCAGGCAGGCCGCTATCCACACACCGCGATACAAGGTTTTCATCATCTCTCCATGACGTGAATACGAAACATCGGTTGCCACCGGAGGTCAGTTCTCGCGACGAAATGGCAGCATACTGGCCGCTTCGAGGCGCATCTGCTCCATGACCGTCTCCTCGCGCGCCAGAAAATCCGCCACGGCGTCGCGAAAACCATCGTGGCCCAGCCAGTGCAGCGAGCGCGTGGCGGTCGGCTCGAACCCGCGGGCGATCTTGTGCTCGCCCTGGGTGCCCGGATCAAAACGGGACAGCCCGACATCCAGACAGTGCTCGATGCCCTGATAGTAGCAGGCTTCAAAATGCAGGCAGCTGGCCTCGACCTCACTGCCCCAGTAGCGTCCATAGAGCGTAGTCGAGCCGCGCAGGCACAGCGCTGCGGCCACGGGTCGCGACGTCTCGTCCAGCGCCTGAACCAGTACCAGGGCGTCGGGCATCTCCTCGAGCAATCGATAAAAGAACTCGATGTCCAGATAGCCGCGCTGGCCGTGCTCCAGATAAGTGATCTGATAGCAGCGATAAAAGTGCTGGATGGCCGTCCGGTCGATCTCCTGGCCGGCCAGACGGCGCATTGTCAGCCCCTGCTCGGCCACACGGCGGCGTTCACGACGCACTTCCTTGCGCCGCTTTGAGGTCATGGCCCCCAGAAAGCTCTCGAAATCGCCGTAACCCCGGTCAAACCAGTGATACTGCATGCCGCTGCGCTGGAGCAGCTCGGGCCAGCGCTGACACCACTGTTGGGCAAGCGCGGCGTCGGGAAACAGCAAATGCCATGACACCAGACCGGCACTTTCAAGATGCTCGGCCATGGCGGTCAGTGCCTCATCGGCATCGATATCGGGCGCAAGCAGCAACCGCGGGCCGGTCGCGGGGGTAAAGGGAATGGCGCTGAGCTGCTTGGGATAGTACTGCCCGCCGGCGCGCTCCCAGGCATCGGCCCACTGCCAGTCAAAGACGTACTCACCCCAGGAGTGGTCCTTGAGATAGCGCGGCATGGCGCCCACCAGCCGCTCACCCTGCCATATCGTCAGGTGGTGCGGGGTCCAGCCGGTACGCGAGGAGACGGCCCCGGTCACCTCCAGGGCGTTGAGAAACTCGTGACGGATAAAGGGGTAATCCGAACCTGCCAGCGCATTCCACTGCAGCGCATCGATATCGGCCATTGCACCGATATCGCAAATATCGAGACTCATGGCGCCTCTCCAGCCGGGTACATGATAGGGATACAGGATAGAAGGCTCTGACGCGCCCGACTCGGCCCGGAGGGTGGCAACGCTTCGGGATGGAGTCCGCCTGGCTGCTGCGCTATGCTGTCGAGCTATCGCTTAAATGGCCATCAACAGAGATGCCGACTCGCTCAATGCTGCATTCGATCCTTGATAATGACTTCTACAAGTTCACCATGCAAAACGCCGTGGTGAAACTGTTTCCCAACGCTTATGCGCGCTACAGCTTTATCAATCGTGGCGAGCATGCCTTCCCGCCCGGCTTTGGCGAACGGCTCAGGGAGCAGGTAGATGCCATGGCCGCGCTGCGGCTGACGGGCGAAGAGCGCCATTTTCTGGAAGTCACCTGCCCCTATCTCGACCCGACCTATCATGACTTTCTGGAAGGCTTTCGCTACAAGCCCCATGAGGTCACCATCGAGCAGCACGGCGAGACGCTGAGCGTCACCATCGAGGGGCTCTGGTATCGCACCATTCTCTGGGAAGTGCCGCTGATGACGCTGATCAGCCAGATCTGGTACGAGATGCTCGATGAGCAGCGCGACAGCGATGAACAGGTCACCCGGCGCACGCGTGAAAAGATCGAGCATTACGGGGAGCTGGGCGTGCGCATCGCCGAATTCGGCACCCGCCGGCGCCACTCCTATGAAGTACACGATCTGGTCGTAAGCACGCTCAAGCGCTACGGTGGCAGTACCTTTACCGGCACCAGCAATGTGCACATGGCCCATCGCCACGGGGTCAAACCGCTGGGCACGCACGCCCACGAGTGGTTCATGTTCCATGCCGCCCGTTTCGGCTTCAAGATGGCCAATACGCTGGCACTGGAGAACTGGGTCGAGGTCTATCGCGGCGATCTGGGTATTGCCCTGTCGGACACCTTCACCACCCAGGTCTTTTTTGAAGGCTTTGACAAGATGTTCGCCAAGCTCTTTGACGGTATTCGCCACGACAGCGGCGACCCCATCGAATTCGCCAAGGCGACCATCGATCACTACGAACACTACGGGATCGACCCGCGCAGCAAGACCATCATCTTTTCCGATGCGCTGGACACCCACAAGGTCGAAAAGATCACGCGCTTTTGTGAAGGGCGTATCGGCATGTCATTCGGCATTGGCACCAACTTCACCAACGATGTCGGTCTCAAACCGATGAACATGGTGGTCAAGATGACCGAAACACGCCCCGAGGGGGATCAGTGGCTGCCGGTCGTCAAGCTCTCCGACATTCGGGCCAAAAACACCGGTGACCCGGGCATGATTCATCTGGCGCGGCGCATTCTGTCCCTGCCTCAATAAGGGGCATGGCCGATAACAAAGGGGGCCGCTACGGTAGACACCGCACCGGCCCCCTTTTCATGAAGCATCATTCTATTTTGCGGCGGCCGGAGGCGCGGCAAAGACCTTGTTGAACACGTTGAGCATGACCTGCCAGCTGGCGGCATCGGCGGCGGCGTTGTAGGCCAGCGGCAGATCGAACTCGCGCGCCTTCGCATCCACATACGGATTGGTAAAGGCGTGCATGGCGCCGGGATACTGGATCAGCGTGGCCTCGGTCTCCACGCCTTCAAAAGTCTCCATCAAGGATTCAAGCGCCGATTGCTCGACCATCTGATCGCTCGCCCCGTTCTGGATGATCACCCGCCCGTCAAAGTGGCTCGGCGTTTCGACCACCTGCCCGGGGCTGCCGTGAAAGCTCACCGCGGCCTTGAACGGCATGCCGTCCAGTGCAGCGTTAAGCGCCACGCCGCCGCCGAAGCAGTAGCCGATGATGGCCATGCGTGAGTCGTCCACGCCCGGCGTGTCCTTGAGCGCCTCGATGGCGGTTTCCAGATTGTGCCGGGCACCGGGCCAGTCGTTCATTACGGCACTCGAGAAACTGCCGGCCTCATCAGGATGGGTGGCCGTCTTCCCACTGCCGTACATGTCCACGGCAAAGGCGACATAGCCGAGCGCGGCCAGCTGCTCGGTGCGCTGGCGAATGTAGTCGCTCAGCCCCCACCACTCGTGAACCACCAGCACCACGGGGCGCTTGCTGTCCGTTTTGGTGTCGCGAGCCAGATAGCCGGTGTAGTTTTCGCCATCCACGCTATAGGTCAGGGTGCGCGTTTCAACCTTCGGCCCCATCTGCCCCGGCGCACCCTCTTCACCCCAGGTGTTGACGCTGGCCAGCATCAACCCCATGCCGATTCCCAGAAACATGGTTCTCATGAAAGCTCCCCTGCTGTGGTCTGTTGGTTTTGTAGTGCCATCGCACACGACAGTATAAGAAGACATGGCATACGGCGGTATTATTCTGTGGCGTCACGTCCTGCAAGCCATATAAAAAGAGGGCCTCGCCGGTGATGGCGAAGCCCCCTTTCACGAACGTAAAACGATAGCGCGGCTCAGGCGCGACGCTGCTCGGCCACCACTACCGGCGCCTGGCTGTGCGTCTGCTCATCGACGGTATCGGTCGAGGAGACTCCCTTTGCCTGTGACGCTGCACGCGCAAGGCTTGCCCGAACAAGGTCGCGGAGCTGGTCGCAGGTAATGATGATGCGCTCTGCGCGAGGCTGTCCCTGCCAGATGACATCGATGACCGGATGTTCCCGCGTTTGATCGATACCGACGATACGCCCCTGCCGCTCCCGACGTGCATCCTTCAGCGTTGATCCCAAAAGCTGATGGACACCGCTGACACATTGTTTTCCGGTTACGTATGGCATGGCTGGCTGACCTGTTGCTGCCATTGAACGGCAGTCATTTCGGGTGCATTGCTGCACGCAAAAGAATCAATCAAGGTTGACAAATCATTCGTTTTAAAGCGCAACCTTACCATATTGAACTGATCAGAACACGGTATATTTGTCAATAAAATTGTCGCCATAATGCGACACTTTCGCCCCTTCAGGCCAGCCATCAGGCGGAAATCGGGGCACACGGGATACCCCGATTATTGCTTGATATCAGCGTCCTTCGGCCAGCTTTTGCGCCAGTTCATCGAGGCGTTCGACTTCGATATTTGGTACAAGCGCGGGGTCTTCTATCAATGCCGTTTTGTCACGATGAATCCAGGCCGCCTTTAAACCGGCATGACGAGCGCCCTGAATATCCCAGTTATTGCTCGAGACCAGCCAGGCATTTTCGTGGGCCACATTCATGCGCCGTGTCATATGGTGATAGACCACCGGGTCGGGCTTGAAGCGTTTAATGTCGTCAACGCTGACCAGCGCCTCGAAATGATGGGCAAGCCCTGCATTGCCCAGCACCGCCTGCATGGCGCTTTCGGTGCCGTTGGAAAAGGCCACACAGCGATGGCCGGACGCCACCAGCGAAGCAAGTGCTGCATCGACCTCCTCAAAGGCAGGCAGCCGGGCATAAGCCGATAGCCACTCATCCCGGGTGGCGGCATCAACATCGACACCCTGCGCCGCGATGGCCACATCAAGCGCGTCACGGGTACACACCGAGAATTCAACATAGCGGCCCATCAACCCGCGGCGAAAGGCCAGCTGCAGCTGGCTGGCACGCCACTGGGCGGCGACCGCTTCTGCGCTGTCGCCCAACGTCGGACGCAACACATCGGACATGGCACCCGGGTTGATCAGCGTACCGTAAACATCAAAGGCCAGTAGGGTCTGTGTCATTTCTCCTCCATGAGAAAGCTGTGTATTCAGAAAATGCGTCAAAAAAGGACGCCCGAAGGCGTCCCTTTATAGAGCGATAACATTACAGGGTAATGCTTAAAGCGTCTTGCCCATGGCCAGTGCCGTATCCAGCATCCGGTTGGAAAAGCCCCACTCGTTGTCGTACCAGGACATGACCTTGACCAGCTTGCCGTTGACACGTGTGTGGTTGGTGTCAAAGGTCGAGGAGCTGGGGTTGTGGTTGAAATCGATCGAGACCAGCGGCTTCTCGTTGATGTTCAACACGCCCGACTTCTCGGCGGCATCGCGCATGATCTGGTTGATCTCGTCACGGCTGGTCTCGCGCGAGGCCGTAAAGGTCAGATCCACGACCGAGACGTTGATCACGGGCACGCGAATGGCGAAACCGTCCAGCTTGCCGTCAAGCTCGGGCAGCACCTTGGCCACGGCCGAGGCGGCACCGGTCTTGGTTGGAATCATCGACTGCGTGGCGCTGCGCGCGCGGAACGGGTCGGAATGATAGACGTCAGACAGGTTCTGATCATTGGTGTAGGCGTGGATGGTGTTCATCAGGCCGGTCTCGATACCCACGGTATCGTTAAGGGCCTTGGCTACCGGCGCCAGGCAGTTGGTGGTGCACGACGCATTGGAAACCACGGTGTGGCCGGCTTCCAGTACGTTTTCGTTGACACCAAAGACGATGGTGGCATCGGCATCACCGCTCGGACCGGAAATCAGCACCCGCTTGGCGCCGGCTTCAATATGCTTGGCAGCGGCATCGCGCTTGGTGAAGATACCCGTGCATTCCATGACCAGATCGATATTCAGATCGCCCCAGGGAAGCTTGGCAGGATCCCGCTCGGAGAGAATGCGAACACGGTCGCCGTTGACGGTAAAGCTTTCGTCGTCATGCGTAATGTCGGCGTTGAAATGGCCGTGCGTGGTGTCATTTTCCAGCAGCAGCGCATTCAGCGCCGGGTCGCCCAGATCGTTGATGGCAACGACCTCGATACGGTCACGATAACCCCCTTCATAAAGTGCACGAAAGGTGTTTCGTCCGATACGTCCGAACCCGTTGATTGCGACACGAAGCGTCATGTTTTCTCCTCCTGCGACATTGGATGAAGCTCATCACCGACAGGTTAATGAGCCGCAATTCTCTCGGTTTTCGGCCCCTGATTGTCTAACGTGGGGTCATTTTTTCTGACCTCAATGGCCTGTTGTAAAGCACTGTCCATATTGGTGCCATCGATCAAACCGGACAGGCACCAATATTTTTGCGTTCGCCGCGATGTGATGCCCGGACAAGTCTGGCCCGGGACAACGAATTACGCCAGAGCCCATCGTCTTTGAGTGACCCGGCCCCTGCCTGAGGCGGCAGAGCTTATAAAAGCCCTGTCGTCGACAACGGCCACAAAATGGATGAATCGTGTCAAACCAGGCGCAACCCGGTAAAGTCCTGCCTGTGTGACATGCTTTATCCTGTATGCCCCCTCGCCAGCGTGTTGCCACAATGACTGATATTCTGGCGATAGCGATGAGCAGGACATGTTTCAAAGACTTATAGAACCTCAGGAGTACCATTCGCCATGACACGCCCCGCCCTGGTCGGCGATATCGGTGGCACCAACGCCCGCTTCGCCCTGGTGACCCCCGGCGCCTTCGATCTGCATGATATCCAGACGCTGGCCTGTGCCGATCACGCCAACCTTGATGACGCGGTCAATGCCTATCTTGCCAGTGTCGATGGTGAGCGGCCGATCGAGGCCTGTCTGGCCTTTGCCTGCCCGGTACACGATGACGAAATCAAGATGACCAACAATCCATGGCGTTTTTCCAAAAACGCCATGAAACAGAGTCTTGGCCTGGACAACTTCAAGGTCATCAACGATTTTACCGCCATGGCGCTGGGACTGCCCCATATTCCCGACGAGGATCTGGTCAACCTGGGCAACGGCCACAGCGAAGCCGGACGCGCCCGACTGGTGATCGGCCCGGGCACCGGCCTGGGGCTGGCCGGCCTGGCACCGAGTCAGCGTTTCTGGATCCCGCTGTCGGCCGAAGGCGGCCATGCCAGTTTCGCCCCGGTCGATGACTTCGAGATTCGTCTGCTGCAGTGGTTTCGTGGACGCTATGGTCGCGTCTCGATCGAGCGCGTTCTGTGCGGCCAGGGCCTTCTGGATATCTACACGGCCATGTGTGAGTTCGAAGGTCATGGCTGCCGCCTTGAAACGCCGGCATGCGTGACCGAAGCCGCCCGCAGTGAAAAGGATCACGTCGCCCATCAGGCCGTACTGCGCTTTTGCAAGATTCTCGGCGATGCCACCGGCGACGCCGCCCTGACGCTGGGTGCCCGCGGCGGTGTTTATCTGTGCGGCGGGATCCTGCCACGCATCCTCGATGTGCTCCGGATCAGCGATTTTCGCAAGGCCTTTGCCGACAAGGGACGCATGAGCCCCTACAATGCCGATATCGCGACCTGGGTCGTGACCGCCAAATGGACCGGACTGCTGGGCGCGGCCGAAGCACTCCACAACGAGGAGGTGACATGATCCCGGATGCACTAAGCGAGCTTTTGTCCTCCACTCAGGGGCAGCGTGATGCCACCTGGCAGGGGCGTTCGCTGCTGGTCATCAACGATGACTGGGGCCAGCTGATTCTCTCCCGCCACGGCGGTCACCTGCTGCACTATGCCCCGGCCGGTGAGCGCGGCTGGCTCTGGACCACGTCCACGCCCAAGGCGCCGCCGGAGGCGCTTCGCGGCGGCGTGCCACTGTGCTGGCCCTGGTTTGGCGAGCCCGACGATGGCCAGGGGCCGATGCACGGGCTGGCCCGTACGGCCGACTGGCGCATCGACGCCGTCGACGAGGATGTGGAAGGCGGTGTGGAAATTCACCTGTCGCCCGAAACGAAGCTGCATGACATGCTCGCGCCCCGGCTGGTCATTCACGCCAACGCGCAGCGTCTGGCCATGGAGCTTGTCACCGAGCACATCGGCGAAACGCCGATACGTCTGACCCAGGCGCTGCACGCCTATTTCGCCGTCCCGGACACCCATCAGTGCCGCATCGAGGGGCTGGGCGGGGCGCGCTATCTCGACAAGCTGGCCGACTACGCCGAGGCAGAACAGACCGGCGTGCTGGGCATTCGCGGGGCGCTGGATCGCATTCATCACTCCAGCCGACCGCTGGTGCTGGACGACGGCCAAAGGCGTTTGAGAATTGCCAAGCAGGGCAGCGACTCGACCGTGGTCTGGCATCCGGGTGATAAGCTGCCGAGCGACATCCCTGATCGTGAACGCCTGAACTTTCTCTGCATCGAGCCGGCATGTACCCGTCTGGATCCGGTCTGGCTCGCCCCCGGGGCGCAGCACGTCCTGTCGATGCACATAAGCCCTGAATCCCCGGCCCAGGAATAACGCTGATGAGCACGAATGTTGCGCCCTTCGTGATCGGTCTGCGTCAGCTGCCGTATTACGACAGCCTGAAAACGCCCGAGGCCGTGGCCGCCTGGTTTGAGCAGCGCCTTGAAGAAGGGCTCTGTGAATTTGATCACAGCGATCTCGAAAGGGATCAGGAAGCCCTGCTGGGACAGGCCATCCGGCAACTGTCGGGCGAGTCCGCCCGACAGCTGCAGTTCGACATGGGCGTTGGCGTGATTCCGGCACGGCGCAACGACGACCCCTTTGGCGCCAAGTATTACGACACGCGCCCCGAGTATCTTGATGAGGTCGTGGATCGCGCGCTGAAGCAGCTGGGCCTGGAGCAGCTCAACACCCTCATGCTCATGCGCCCCGATCCGCTGATGGATGTGGAAGCCACCGGAAAGGCGCTGGACGCCATTATCGACAGCGGTCGGGCGCGCCGGATTGGCGTGGCCAACTTCCTGCCCGCCCAGTGGCGCCATCTACAGGCCGCCATGAAGACACCGCTGGCCTGTCAGCAAATGGAGATGTCGATCGCTCGCAGCCAGATGCTTTTTGATGGCATGTGGGACAGCCTGCTGCGCGACAACATGTCGGGTCTGGCCGGTTCCCCACTGTGGGGCGGGCGCATCTTTGAAAACCAGCTGGGTCAGGTGCTCAAAACGATGGCTGACACCCACCAGGTCAGCCCTGCCGGCGTTGCGCTGGCCTGGCTCAACACCATCCCGGGCCGACCCAGGGCGGTTGTGGGCACGCTTCGGCCTGCACGACTTCAGACACTGGCCCACGATGCCGGCCTGACGCTGAGCCGGCCGGAGTGGTTCGCGTTGCTGGAAGCGGTTCGCGCCTGTCGCGTCCCCTGACGCCTTGCGTCAGGACGCTCAAGGGCTGTCCGCTTTCGAGCGGGCAGCCCTTTTGTTTTCCTGCGCGCCTTCCGGCATCGATACCGGTGGCACCGCAGGCAGGACTACCGATTGGGCGAGCCGCACCCAATCTCTGACACGATTTCTGAAGCAGCGCCAAAAAAAAGCCCGCCTCAAAACGAGACGGGCAAAACAACAGCCGAGGCTGCCGAGAGAGTCGGTAGCGACAGGTTGTTTATGCCCTGTCGTCTGATAATTCGATTAATGCATTACTCAGTGCTTGATGGTGGCAACGGTCTCACGAGCGATGGCGCGGATGCCGTCCCAGTCCTCGTTTTCAATCAATTCCTTTGGCGCTATCCATGTCCCGCCCACGCACATAACGTTGCGAAGCCTTAGATAGTTTTCCGCATTGTCAGGCGTAATGCCACCGGTCGGGCAGAACTGAACATCGCCCAGCGGGCCTGCCAGCGCCTTGAGCGCAGCGACACCGCCGCTGGCTTCAGCCGGGAAGAACTTGAAGCGACGATAGCCGTACTGCCAGCCGGTCAGAAGCTCGGTCGCGGTTGCGATGCCCGGCAGCAGCGGCACCGGGCTCTGGATACCGTACTCATACAGGCGATCGGTCGTGCCGGGTGTGACCACAAAATCCACGCCGGCGTCTTCTGCGCGGCGATACTGGGCAGGCGTCAGCACCGTACCGGCGCCAATGCTGGCTTCGGGCAGTTCATCACGCAGCCGATACAACGCTTCCATGGCGCAGTCCGTTCGCAGGGTGATCTCCAGTACGGTCAGGCCACCCTCATAAAGCGCGCGACACAACGGCACGGCATCCTCGATGCGATGAATGGTCAGCACCGGAATTACCGTGGTCCGCTGACAGATGCTGTCAATTTCGGTCGTACGTGTGGACGGTAGCTGCTTGTCCGATGCCATGAGGCCTCCTGATCATCACCCCGGCGGTATACGCCGCACTAAACGAATCGAGGATCATCATTCTCGATTCGGCTCTGTTTGTTTGCCCGGCACTGCCTGAGTCGCCGGGACATGGTTTATCGTGTCATGGCGCCCAGTAAAGTGCCAGCGGCGCATCAAGAAAAGCCCGAATCGGCAGTTCATTGCGATCGCTTCCGGCCATGGCGCTGGCCAGCACGGTCTTTTTGTCGGCCCCGTTGAGATGCAGATAGCGACGGCGCGAGCGCATGAGGCGATCGCGCGTCAGAGAGATTCGCGGCTGGCCAACGCTTGGCGCATGAGCGGCAATCACCAGCGCCTCGCTTTCCAGCCCCTCGGCAAGCTGCTCACTGTCCGGGAAAAGCGAGGCCGTATGGCCGTCGCCGCCCATGCCCAGTACCACCACGCTGGCAGGCCAGGTCAGCGCCGCAAGGCGCTGACCGACGTCTTCTGCCCCATCTTCGGGCGTCTTTTCGTCATTGACAAGCGGATGGAAACGGGCCTGGGCTGCGGCGTTGATCAGCATATGGGTGCGCACGAAGCGATCGTTGCTGTCATCGTGGTCGGTCGGCACCCACCGCTCATCGGCCAGCGTAATGTCTACCCGGGACCACGGCAGCTCAAGGGCGCTCAGCGCCTGCATGAACGGTTTCGGCGTGCTGCCGCCCGAAAGGACCAGCGTCACCCGCTCCTGGTGTTCAAGGTCTTCCCTGAGCGCGCCGGCAATGCTGACGGCCAGATCGTGTGCCAGACGCGTTCGCGCGTCATCTGCTTCAGTAGTCTTCATACCAGCTTCGTCCGTCCTGGGTGATCATGCCAATGGAGGAAACCGGGCCCCACGAGCCTGCCGGATAGCGCTTGGGCATGATGTCGCGCGCCTCCCAGCCCTGAATCAGCTGATCGATCCAGCGCCAGGAGTATTCGATCTCGTCACGGCGCACGAACAGATACTGTTGCCCCTTCATGACCTCAAGCAGCAACCGCTCGTAGGCGTCGGGAATACGCGCCGAGGGGAAGGCCTGGTGAAAGTCCAGATGTAGTGGTCCGGTACGCAGACGCATGCCCTTGTCCAGCCCGCTGTCCTTGGTCAGCACCTGCAGCGCAATGCCCTCGTCGGGCTGCAGCCGGATGATCAGCTTGTTGGCCGCCATGCTGCGCTGGTCGTTATCAAAGATGTAGTGCGACTGCGGGCGGAAGTGAATCACGATCTGCGAGAGCTTTTCCGGCATGCGCTTGCCGGTGCGCAGATAAAAGGGCACGCCTGCCCAGCGCCAGTTCTGAATCTCGGTTTTGAAGGCCACAAAGGTTTCGGTGCGCGAGTCGACGTTGGCGCCCTCCTCCTCGAGATAGCCCGGCACCGACTTGCCGGCAATGGTACCGGCGATGTACTGGCCCCTGACTACATCGGTGTCCAGACGCTCGCCTTCAAACGGGCGCAGCGCCTTGAGCACCTTGACCTTTTCATCGCGAATGCTGTCCGCATCGAGATTGGAAGGCGGGTCCATGGCGATCATGCACAAAAGCTGCATCAGATGGTTCTGGACCATGTCGCGCAGCTGGCCGGCCTGATCGAAATAGCCCCAGCGCCCTTCAATGCCGACCGTTTCTGCCACGGTAATCTCGACATGCGAGATATGGCTTTGATTCCACTGACTGCCGAACAGCGGATTGGCAAAACGCAGGGCCAGCAGATTTTGAACCGTTTCCTTGCCCAGATAGTGGTCGATGCGATAGATCCGGCTTTCGTCAAACACGGCGCCGATGGCGTCGTTGATCTGCTCGGAGGTCTGAAGCGAATAGCCGATCGGCTTTTCGACCACCACGCGGGATTCGTCATCCAGACAGCCGCTTGTCGACAGGTTAGCGCAGATATCACCGTAAAGACGCGCCGGCACCGACAGATAGATGGTCAGCGGTCTCGGACTGTTGTCGTGCCACCGGGCAATCTGGTTGTAGCTTTCGGGAGAGGCAAAATCGATTTCGATATAGTCCAGCCGCGCCAGAAACCGATTCATGCTCTCCTCGGTACGCTCATCGGGGCGTACGCGGGTTTCCAGTGCATCGCGCACGCGCGCACGGAAGGCATCCTTGTCGTATTCCTGACGCGCCAGACCCAGAATACGGGTCTCGGGCGCCATCAGCGCTTCGCGATCCAGATGGTAGAGCGCAACATACAGCTTGCGCAGGGCCAGATCGCCCAGCGCACCGAAAAGCGCCAGATCGACAGCAGTACTGTTGTCGTCTTTCACACTCATGCCGTGCTCCCTTCCCGGTTTGGTAGATTTCCGACAACGTTAGACATCAGCACATCATCCTCGCAACACATTGCTTCTTCCATCAGGGCAGCAGGTAGCAGCCCCATTGTCTGCCCCTGAGGGTATGAACACTGTCGAACCAGTATCCGGCATGGCGGGCAGACCGTTGGCACAGGCATGGCTGCGCGCGACCCTGATCATGCGTCATTTGACAGGATAGTTCGGCGGCATCGAGGCTGCATGAGGCCACAATGATATCAGTACTCTTTTGCCTTGGGGATGAGATTTTCACAACGTATTGATTGCCATGACCCGCCCATAAACGCCCAAATCATAAGCCTTTGGTCTAATACGTCATGGCACTCACTAGCCTTACCCTACCTTAACAATTTTATTATGGTGCGTACGATTCTCGGCGCCATCCGCTACCCATCGGTCACCATTTCTCCGGTTTTTCCGAAACGGTTCGCTTCAGAGAACCCTGCTCTCTGCATGTGACAGCAAATGCCCATAATGGCGCAGTACACAGGCATCGGCGCTGGTAGTTTATGGCTGACACGATTAAGCACTTCACTTTCATCATGGCTGTATAAGGAAATGACATGGTAGGTCACTCAGGGGGCAGCTCAGGCGCTGCACAACAGGGTCAGGACAAGCCGGACGCGGTCATAAATGCCGATATCGTGCCCATGGTATGGCTGAGCTGCGGCCTGGCCGCTCTGGCCGGCCTGCTGTTCGGCATGGATATCGGCGTCATTTCGGGCGCCCTGCCCTTTATCGTCAACGAGTTTCACATCTCCACGCTGATGGAGGGCTGGATTGTCAGCTCCATGATGGTCGGAGCCGCGCTGGGTGCGATGGGCGCCGGCGCCGTTTCCCAGCGCTTTGGCCGCAAAAAGGCGCTGATGTACAGCTCGCTTTTGTTTTTTGTCGGTGCCATGGTGGCCGTCATGTCGACCAGCCCGCACATTCTGGTCATCGCCCGCATTCTGCTGGGCCTGGCCGTAGGCGTAGCCTCCTTTACGGCCCCGCTGTATCTTTCCGAGGTCGCCCCCGAACGCATTCGCGGTACCACCATCTCCTTTTATCAGTTGATGGTGACCATCGGCATTCTGGCCGCTTTTGTTTCGAACCTGGCCTTTAGCTACATCGAAAGCTGGCGCTGGATGTTCGGCGTTTTAATGATTCCGGCCGCCATGCTGTTTATCGGGGTGCTCATGGTGCCCAACAGCCCGCGCTGGCTCGCCTCGCGAGACCGCTTTGAGGAAGCTCGTGAAGTACTTACCAGACTGCGCAGCAGCAAGGTCGAAATCGACTACGAAATGGGCGAAATCGAGGAGAGCATCAACGCCGAGCAGAAAAGCCGCGGCTTTCAGATGTTCAAGGAAAATCCCAATTTCCGTCGTTCGGTGATGCTGGGCATCTGTCTGCAGCTGGTTCAGCAGTTCACCGGTATGAACGCCATCATGTACTTCGCCCCGCAGATCTTTCAGATGTCAGGCTTTGAAGGCACCGCCGCCCAGCTCTGGAGCACGGTCGCTACCGGTCTGGTCAACGTGCTGGCCACCTTCATTGCCATCGGCTTCGTGGATCGTCTGGGCCGCAAGCCGATCCTCTACGCCGGCTTTACCGTCATGGCTGCCAGCATGGCCATTCTGGCCTCCATTCTGGTCATTGGCCCGACCACCACCTTTTTGCAGTACACCGGCATGGCCTCACTGCTGATCTTCGTCGCTGGCTTTGCGATGTCGGCAGGCCCGCTGATCTGGACCCTGTGCGCCGAGATCCAGCCGCTCAACGGCCGTGACTTCGGCCTGAGCTGCTCAACGGTTGCCAACTGGGTGGGCAACTTCGCCATCGGCCAGTTCTTCCCGGTCATGATTGCCGCCATCGGCGGCGCCATGACATTCGGCATTCTCTCGGTACTCAACGTGGTCTTTATCATCTTCACGCTGCTGCTGATCCCCGAAACCAAGGGCATCTCGCTTGAGAAGATCGAAAAGAACCTGATGAGTGGCAAGGCGCTCAAAAACATCGGCAGCTGATCACCCCGATGCCTGCAGACCAGCCCCTTCTCATATGAGAAGGGGCTTTCTCATGGTCATGGCAGTGCCGGCGGCATACAAAAATATCAGCAGTGACGTATATAAGCGCCAGAGCGTGCTAGCATGCCCTCTCAACCCCACTCGACGCTTCTGAGGAGTTTCCCCGATGCGCAGTCTCGTTGCCCTCTCCCTTGCCATGCTCAGCACCACGGCATTCGCCGACACCTTTCGTTTCACGGCCATTCCCGACGAAGACGAATCAAGGCTGGTCGAGCGTTTTGACAAGGTGGCCGACTATCTTTCCAAGAAAACGGGTCTGGATGTCGAGTACGTTCCGGTCAAGTCCTACGCGGCCGCCGTCAGCGCCTTTCGCAACGATCAGGTTCAACTGGCCTGGTTTGGCGGCCTGACCGGCGTACAGGCGCGTCAGTTTGTACCCGGCTCGCAGGCCATTGCCCAGGGCAAGGAAGACGCCGAATTCGAGACGTATTTCATTGCCAATGCCGATACCGGGCTTGAGGCAGATCAGTCGGAGCTGCCGGATGCTCTGGAAGGCAAGACCTTTACCTTCGGCGCCAAGACCTCGACCTCCGGACGATTGATGCCCGACTACTATCTGCGCGAGCGCTTTGACAAGGCGCCTGAAGACATCTTCTCCCGCGTGGGCTACTCGGGCGATCATACCCGTACCATGGCCCTGGTCGAATCGGGTGCCTTTGATGTCGGTGCGCTCAATTACACCGTCTGGGACGCCGCCGTGGCCGATGGCCGCGTGGACACCGACAAGGTGCACGTGATCTGGGCCACGCCGAGCTATCCGGACTATCAGTGGACCATCCGCGGTGATGTTGATGAGCACTACGGTGACGACGCCACGGCCCACGTTCGCCAGGCCCTGCTGGACATGACCGACCCTGACCTTCTGTCCAGCTTCCCGCGTGAAGGGTTCATTCCGGCCTCCAATGAGGACTATGCGCCCATCGAGCAGGTCGGCCAGGAGCTGGGGCTGCTGCGATAAGGCCATGCTGGACACTGCTACTGCCGGCCCCGGCACCTTCGCCGCACTTGCAGGGTTTGACCATGAAAGGCTGGGGCACGGCCAGAATGTTGTCTTTCCCGACCTGACACTGCACATCTCACAGGGCGAGCGTATCGCCCTGCTGGGACGCAGCGGGGTGGGGAAATCGACTCTGCTGGACGCCCTGCGCGTTCAGCTCGGCGACCAGAGCGCCTGGTGCCCGCAGGCCAATGCGCTGGTGCCCACGCTCTCGGCCTATCACAACATCTATATGGGCCGTCTGGCCCATTTTTCGCGCTGGCAAAACCTCATCAACCTGCTGCGTCCCGACCGGGCCTGCTGGCAGGAGATCAGCGAGCTTGCCGGGACACTCGGGCTTGACGGCCTGCTGCGCCGCCAGGTCGATCAGCTCTCCGGCGGCCAGCAACAGCGCGTAGCGATCGCCCGCGCCCTGTATCAAAAGCGACCCGTTTTCATCGGCGACGAGCCGGTTTCAAGCGTCGATCCGCGCCAGGGCGTTCGACTGCTCGAGCTGATCAAGGCGCGTCATCACACCTGCGTGGTGGCCCTGCATCAGCGCGAGCTGGCACTGGCACACTTTGATCGCATTATCGGGCTGGATGATGGCCGCATTACCATCGATGCCCTCTCCTGTGAACTGACATCGGACGATCTTGACGTGCTGTATGTCACGGACTGAGGCCCCCGCCGGCTGGTTTGGCTGGCTTCGCGGCGACAATCTTGGTGCCCGGCTTTTACGCCTGACACTAATGATGGTGGCCGTCATGACCGTGCTGCTGCCGCTGGCCGACCTGTCGATCACCACGCGCGACCCATGGGCCGAGCTGGGGCGCATGCTCAAGGGACTGATTCTGCCGGACATTACGGCCACCGAATCCCCGCTGCAGGCGCTGCTGCTGACCATTACCTTTGCCCTGTGGGGCGTGGTGCTGGGCGTGGTGCTCGGATTTCCGCTGGCATTGATCTTCATGCGCTCACGACTGGTACGCACCCTGTGCGCTTTCGTGCGGGCCATCCATGAGCTTTTCTGGGCGCTGCTGTTTCTTCAGGTGTTCGGGCTGTCTGCCGTGACGGCACTGGTGGCCATCGCCCTGCCCTATGCGGCCACCTTTGCCAAGGTCTATGCCGAGATCCTGGCCGAGATCGATCGCGGGCCGGCGCGAACGCTGTCGCCTGATACCGACCGGCTCTCCCGCTTTGTCTATACCGAGCTGCCGCTGGCCTGGCAGCGTCTGTCCGGCTACACGCGCTATCGCTTTGAATGCGCCCTGCGCGCCAGTGTGCTGCTGGGATTCGTGGGACTGCCCACGCTTGGCTACCATCTGGAAAGCGCCTTTCGCCAAGGCCGCTATCATGAAGGAGGGGCGCTGCTGTGGGCCTTTTATCTGCTGATCGCCACGCTTCCCTGGTGGGCGCACCGTCGCCTGCTGCTGCCCTGGCTGCTGGGCACGGCCTTTTTGCTCGGCCCCTGGCCCAGCGTCAACCCGACCCTTTTGTGGCAGTTTGTCAGTCACGACATCTGGCCGCCGCCGCTTTTAAGTGGCGATATCGCCGCACTGCCGGGCTGGTTTGCCGGCCTGCCGGCGCTGCTGCCCGCCATCGGCAACACCCTGCTTTTGGGACTGATGAGCACCGTGGGCTCGCTGCTGGTGGCTCTGCTGGCGTGGCCGCTGGTCAGCCGTCATTTCGGCAACCGTGCCACACGTACCGCGGGGCGGGGCGCCCTGATCGTCATGCGCTCGACGCCGGAGCTTTTGCTGGCCTTTATCCTGCTGTTGCTGACCGGCCCATCACTGCTGCCGGCATGGATTGCGCTGTCGCTGCACAACGGCGCGCTGATTGCCTTTCTGGCCGCCCGCCATGCCGACGACATAACACCGGGTCTGCCCGGTATTCGCGGCGTCAATCTCTACAGCCACGAGCTGCTGCCGCGCATCTATCCCGGCATGCTGGCGCTTTTGTTCTATCGGGCCGAGGTCATCATGCGCGAGACGGCGCTTCTGGGGATGCTGGGCGTGGTCACCCTGGGCTTTCACATCGACTCAAGCTTTGAGTATCTGATGTTTGATCAGGCCGTCGCCCTTTTGATGGTGACGGCCGTGATCAATATGGGGGTGGATGGGCTCTCGCGCCGGCTGCGCCCGGGCGCCCTGCCCGAGCGCCGTCAAAAGCCCCGACCGGCGGCGGTCGGAGAAAGCGCCTAGCGACGCTGCTCAGCCCGGATGGAAGATCGACAGACTGAAGCTTTCGGGCAGTGCCGGCTGGCCGCTCTTGCGATCGACAAAGCGGACCCGAAACCCTTTCCAGGCCTGATATTTGGAAGAGCCGGAATAGGCCGAGAGGTACTCGATGCCGTCATGGACGATACCGGCATCCTCGACCGTTACCGTGATGATCGGGTCGCGCAGCTCCACCTCACCGTCAGGGAAGGAGAACTCGACCTTTCCCTTATCCACGGCTTCACAGCGACTGAAGAAGTCACAGCCCGGGCCGCCGCCCTTGCGCCATTTGACGTACTGCGCGATGCCGGTCAGGGCGTGGCGCACCTCACCCTTTTTATCCACCAGTGACGTCTCGCCGATCACACCCGGGCGGCCACGATTGACGCGATAGTCGTCATACAACAACTTGTCATCACTATCGACCTGAGAGGCAAAGCGCAGCTTGCCATCCCAAACGCCCCTGTTTTTGGTGTCCCGATCGGTATCAAATACCACCGCGCCATCGGGGCCGCTGTGGCGCAACACGATCGGATTGGTCTGACGGGTTTTCGCAGAGTGACTCGACTGGATTACCAGCGGCGTGGCCGGCTTCCATTCATCCGCCTCGGCGCGCAGTGAACTCGGGGACAATCGCAGCGCGTTGCCGGTGGAATTGCGAACCACGACCTCGCCGCCATCCAGCGACACGCCTCCCATACCGCCGCTGTGCGAGTCGTCCTTGAAGACGTTGGTCCAGCCATACACGCAGGTATTGGACGAGGCGAAGCAGTTCATGAACTGCTGGCTTTCGGTCGTGCGCACGCACGGCCATGGAGACTCGCCGCCGTTGCGACCCTCCCACCAGTTACCGATAAAGCTGGAGCGATAGATCAGCCGGGCACGAATGGCGTCCCCTTTCAGGGCCTCGAAGATGTTGTCCTGAAAGGTCGCCCCGTAGACATTTTTTTTGAAAATGATCGCATTGTCGGAATAGTTGAACTCGTTGCCGACAAAGCGTGCCGTCGTGGAGTTGCTGCCCTTTTCGTCATCGACCTGCACGCCGGTGGTCACACCGATGAAGGTACAGCGCACCAGGCTGTAGTTGACCAGAATCTCTCGCACCCGGATGGCGATCTCGGCGGAGGCGAAATGGACGTTTTCAACAACGGTGTTGTACCCGGTGCTGTCGATAAAGGTGCCCTTCCAGCGCCCCTTGTGGCCGCTGGAGAAGTTGAGATCGCGTACCACCGGGCCGTGGTTGGTAAACATGACGCCATCACCCAGCGAGTGAAACGGCATCAAAATGGCGTGGCCCTCATTTCTGAAGCGCTGCCGACCGGGCCCGACAAGATTCTTGCCGCCAAGATCGACCGTCTGCCCGATGGCATAGCGACCCGGCGGTACATAAAGGCTGTTGACGATGCTGGAGCGCGCAGCGCGCACAAAGGCCGCCGAGCTGTCGCTTTTACCGGTCGGGTCGGCGCCCCAGTAAAGAATATTGTTGCGCGCGGTCATGTCGAGCGCTTCGGATCGCTCACGCGACTCGCTGGCCTGAGCCCGCTCCGGGGTTGCAAGAGCACCCGCCATGCCGGCAACAGGCAGCAGGGTCAGGGCGCGACGCATGAAGCGTCGGCGATTGCGATCGTCTGTGGAAAGCGCCATTCAAAACTCCGTATAAGCCTTACAAGGCCTGAATCAAGGGATATCACACCTGTTTTGGGCAGACGCTGCCATGCCATTGTGGCGATCGTCGTCCCGACGGCATCGCCACGATCGTTCGGGATGTTTGTCATACTCCCGGTTTATGAATCCACGCCTGCCGCTTACAATCAGATGTCATTTTTCGGGAGGCTCGCATGGACTGCTTATCCCATGCTGATACCGCACTACCTACGCTCTATCTTCATCGCTGGCGCGCCTGGCTTCCCGAGCGTGCCGGCCTGGAGGTACCGGCCTGTGTCATCACCGATGACAAGCCGCCGGCCGCCAGCGTGCCGGCCCTGCTGCGACGGCGCCTGACCCCGCTGGGGCGCGCCGTGTGTACGCTTCTTGGCGAGATGGCCGCCCATGAGCGCCCGGCCGTGCCGGTGCTGCATGCCTCGCGCCACGGCGACGGCCACCGCCCGCTGGACATGCTCGACACCCTGTTCGAAGGCGAGCCGCTTTCGCCGGCCCGATTCGGGCTTTCGGTCCACAACGCCGTGCTGGGCGTCTACTCGATCGCCTTTGACAATCACGCCTCGATGGCCGCGCTGGCCGCCGCCGGTGAGGAGTTCGAGGCGCTTTTGAGCGAGGCCCGGGGCTATCTGGCGGAGGGATGCGACAGCGTCATGCTGATTCTGACCGACTCGCCGGTGCCCGAGCGCTATCGCATCCGGGACCAGGCGCCGCAGCGCCCCTCTGCGATGCTGATGGAGCTGTCGCTGTCGCCCGCACCCGACGCCGTGCGCCTGCAGGCCAGATGCCTTGACACGCCCGCCACGCAGGTGCCGGTCGTGACGCCGCCGCGGCTGACGGACTGGCTGACGGAACAGGGCGAGCTGACAACGCGTGTCCCGCCCCTTTGCTGGCAGGCCATCAGCGATGAGCGCGCCCCGCTTACCGGTTAGCGCCCCAAAGCCTGTCCGGTTCTGGCATCATATGCCGCCCCCGGGCGGGGCAGACGATGGCCCAGCGGCGTACTCGTCTGTTCGGACACGACAACAAGGATTCTGGAGAACGTCACATGGCCGATACAGCATTGACCGAACTT